>CAXUNH010000013.1:2221-34294 GCA_964252405.1 uncultured Acidobacteriaceae bacterium
GCCCCGGCCCCGGCCACCCCGAAAGACGCGCAGAACGGCTCGCGGCAGACTCGCCGCGTGGAGATGGAACCATGAACATAGGCGATCAGGTCGGGCAATATCGTGTTACCCAGCTGCTCGGCGAAGGCGGCATGGGCGCTGTCTACAAGGCCGTCGACACCATGATCGAGCGCGAGGTCGCCATCAAGGTGCTTCGCCCGGAGATCGGTCGCAACGCCAACCTGCTGCAACGCTTCCGTGCCGAAGCGGTCACGCTGGCCAAGCTCAACCACTCCGGCATCGCCACGCTTTACAGCTTCCAGCAACACGGTGACGAGTTCCTGATGATCATGGAATACGTTCCCGGCAAGACGCTGGAGGCGATTGAACGCGATCGCGGTGCGCTCCCCGTGGAGCTTGCTGTGCCACTGTTCACGAGGATCCTCGACGCCATCGGACCGGCGCATGAATCCGGCGTTCTGCACCGTGACATCAAGCCTGCCAACATCATGCTCACCACCTGGGGGGCGGTCAAAGTGATGGACTTCGGCATTGCGCGCATCGCCGGCGCCGCCCGCCAGACCCGGGAAGGCGCGCTGGTCGGCACCATGGAGTACATCGCCCCGGAGCGCGTGAAGGGAAGTGAAGGGGACATCCGCTCCGACATCTACGCGCTGGGTGTGGTCCTGTACGAGATGCTCGCCGGCCACTTGCCGTTCAATAGCTCCAATGAGTTCGAGCTGATGAAGATGCACCTGGAAGCCGAGGTTCCCACCTTCGCCACGCAGGGCCTGGGCAACATCCCGCCCGCCGTCGAGGCGCTGGTCAGACGGGCGATGGCTAAAAAGCCTGAAGACCGCTTCGCCACCTGTGAAGATTTCGCCGAGGCCGTCCATCAGGCTGCGGGCGATCTCAAGGTCTCGCGCGGCGATATTGTCGCCCTCGTCGGCAAGCCGGTTGTGGAAGAACTGGGCACCGCCGGGCATCACTCCTCGATCTCCGGTGAAACGCTCTCCCCTGGGTCGTCTCCGTCGAGTTACGCCGCTCCCTCACCCACGGCACCGCCGCCCGCCGCCTATGCGCCGGTTGCGCCGGTCCCCCCATCCGCGGGTGCGCAGACATCGGCCTTCCAGCGGTACAGGATGCCCCTCTTTGCCGCGGCTGCACTCGCCGTGGCGATCGGCGCGGGGATCGGCGTCGGAAAACTCGTGCATCACAATGGCCCGGCGGTGCCCGACAACAGCTCCACCCAATCGCAACCCGCGAGCGACACCGCCACACCCACCCAGGGTAGCGGCGCGGCTCTCCCTCTGGTCTCCACGCCCCCTACCCAGACACTGCAGACCGAACCGGCAAGTGAGATTCCTGTACAGGACACCGCATCGGCCCCCAAAGAGCCCAAGCCGGACCACGCCGCCTCCAAAGCACGTCGCGAACACGACGCTCTGCGCCAGAAAGCTCTGAAAGCGCTGGATGAATAGCCTTCCATGACACGTCTTCTGCACACCTCGCTCGTTGCTCTGCTCACCATGACCGTTTGCATCCTGGCGGCCTCCCCGGTCCATGCTCAGGGATCGCCAAAACCCATCACCGAGCACGGCCTTGAGCAATCGCTTCGGGTTGGCGCCCTGAAGGATCCGGAACTTATTGCCCAGATCGACAAGCGCGGCGTCGACTTCATTCTCTCCTCCGACATTGAGCATCTGCTCGTTGGCGCGGGGGCCAGTCCTGCCGTCCTCGAAGCCGTGCGCACGCACTACCGCGGACCGGATGAGGACGCCGTCACGACTGCGTCTACACCAACCTCGCGGGCCGCAGAGCGCGCCGCCGAACATGCCCCAGCCAAGCCAACTCTCCCCCAGGCGCCGGGTATTTACCTCCAGCGCGGCGCGGCGTGGGTCGCGCTGCATCAGGAGTCGGCCGAATACCTGCCCGCCGGCATGGTCAAGGCATTCGGGAAGGCCAGTGGCGGTCTCCTGAAGCTCCACGGCGACGTGAACTGTGAGATTGCCGGCTCACACAGCAGCACGTCTGCGGCCTCACCTGCCGTATTCCTGATCCGCATGCCGACCGGCCTGTCCGCGTCGGACTTCCTGCTTGTCCACACCCACGCGGTCCATGACAACCGCGAGTTCAAGATCTCCGCCGAGGCCTTGAAGAGCAAAGACAACGTCGCCTTCCGTCTGCTGGATCTCTCCGGCTCCAATCTCCAGATCGAAGTTTCCCAAGGTGCCGGTGACTACGCGTTCGTCGACGCTAACAGCCAGCCCGGTCACACCGAAGCCGATCATAAGGCCTTCCTCTACACCTTTCAGATCGCGCCCTGACCTGCGCCTTGGCAGACCCTGCGCGCTCACGGGCGTGTTCCGCATCTAAATTTCTTGGCTTCTCCCGTAACTCTGCGGGTAAAGCTACGTCTACCCGTAGGTCGCGCCCTCAGGCGTCAGGCTCTGCCGTCTGATCGTGGGCGGTCGACGCAGTTCGGGTCCTCAGACGTTTCACAACGTGCAGAGCGCCTGCAACTCTGACGCGGTACGGCACGTCATCTCAGATGAACGGCCCATGAACGACCAAAGGACCTCCATGCGCTTGAAGCTGACATACTGGTTGCTGACCTTGATGCTCTTTGTGACCCTTGGCCTTGCTTTCGAGCAGCCTGCCCACGCCTACACCGACCCCGGCTCCGCTCTGTTGCTGTTCCAGAGTCTGGGCGCCGTCGCTTCCGGCGTGTTGTTCTACTTCCGTCGCAATCTCAGGCGCCTCTTCACGCGCTCGTCCCCCGCATCCAAAGCTGTCACTACCGCGCCTGCGATGTCGCGCGTCGACTCCTAAGCCCTTGCCGTCTCTCACCGCAGAGCAAGCGAAGATCCCTCGCCGGGAGCGCACCTTTCGCGACCCGGCCGGCTGGGTTGAACTGCACGAAGACGCGGCCTTCCGGTTCCTCCTCCCCGAAGCCCAAGCCGGGCTTCTCTCCTTCCTGCGTACTCCACTCGCCGACCGGCTGGTGGAGGAGGGTCGCCTGATCCCCACCGAAATTCTCGGGCACAGCCCGGCGGCACTGCCGGGCACCGATCCCGATCTCCTCGTCCTCCGCCATCCACTGGTCCGCTTCGTGTCCTACCCGTGGGAGTGGTGTCCAGCCCAGTGGCTCGCCGCCGCCGAACTCACCCTGAACGTGTGCCGCGAGCTTCTGGCCGAGGGTTGGATCCTCAAGGACGCCACCCCGCTCAACATCCTGTTTCGCGGAGCCGAACCCGTCCTGGTCGACCTGGCGTCTGTTGCCCGCGTCGATCTTACGAAGCCCATCTGGTTTGCCTACAGCCAGTTTGTCCGCACCTTTCTGCTGCCCATGCTGGCTCACACCGAGCTTGGCTGGCCCCTCCGCGCGACTCTCCTCCGCCGGGACGGCCTTGAGCCCGAGGAGCTCTTCGCCGCCCTCAGCCTGAGCCAGCGGCTTCGCCAACCCGCTCTGTCGGCCGTGACCCTGCCCTCCATGCTTGGCAAGTCCCGGGCCAAAAAGCCCGCGGCCGACCTGACAAAAAACACACCCACCAACAACGATCCCGAGCTCGTTCTGCACGTCCTGGGGCAAACGGTCGCCAAACTTGCGACCCAGATGCGTCGCGCGATGCCCCGGCCGCGTGCCTCCTCCTGGACCGCCTATAGCGGAACGGCCAGCCACTACAGCCAAGCCGACCACGCGGCCAAGCGCACCTTCGTTGCCAGCGCGTTGCAGGGGGCCCGGCCCAGCCACGTCCTCGACGTCGGCGCGAATGCGGGCCTGTATTCGGAGCTCGCGGCCGAAGCCGGCGCAGACGTCGTGGCGATCGACACGGACCTTCCGACCCTCGACCAGCTTCAGCGCCGGCTTCAGGGCACCGGCAATCGCATCCTCCCGCTGGTCATTGACCTCGCAAACCCCAGCCCCGGGGTCGGCTGGCGCAACCGGGAGGCTGCCTCTTTTCTGACCCGCGCCGCCGGCAGGTTCGATGGCCTGATCATGCTTGCCGTGATCCACCACCTGCTGCTGCACGACCACGTTCCGCTCGCGGAGATCGCCCGCCTGACCGTCGAGCTCACCACGCGCACCCTCATCCTCGAGTGGGTTCCACCCACGGATCCCATGTTTCGCGAGCTCGTTCGTGGACGCGAAGCCATCTTCGCCCACCTTACCGAGGCCGCCTTCCGCGAGGAGTTCAGCAAGGATTTCCACACCATTGCCGAGCACGCGCTCAGCAACGGGCGCATCCTCTTCCACATGGAGCGCAACCCACAGTGAAGGGCATCGGCGGCCTGGCGACTGCCGCCTTCGCCCTCGCCAATCTCTATCTCCTCTCCCTGATCGGCCCGCTCGTCTCGCCGCAGCACGAGCTTGTGTTTCATCTCCCCGGTTCGGCCGTCGCCTTCTTTCTTCCGGTCATCGCAGACGTCCTCCTGGTGTTTCTGGCCATCACGGCCGCCCTGATCTCCGTGCGAACCCATCCTCGCCTCAACCTTCTACTGTGGTCGGGCCTCCTGCTGGCGCTACCCTCCGGCCTGATCACAACCATCTACGGCTTTGAAAACACCAACGTACCGCCTTGGCTGGGCTGGCCGGTCGCTATCCCGGCCCTTGCCGCATTTCTGGCGATCAATCTCCGGTCCTCCGCGGCGATCCCACGGTTCCGCCGCATGCAGCCCAGAATCATCACCGTCCTCGGCTTCCTTGCACTGCCGGAACTGTTGCTGTTCGCCCAACTCCTCTGGTACGGCTGGCAGGCCCGCAACCTCAACCCGCCGTTCACGCCTGCGCCGCCCCACAGCGCACAGGCCAGCTCGCCCACGGCACAACCGCGGATCCTTTGGATCCTTCTCGACGAGCTCTCCTTCGATCAGCTCTATGGGCACCGCTACCCCGGTCTGCAACTGCCCAACTTCGACCGGCTCGGTCAACAATCCGTCCTCTTCACCAACGCCGTTGCATCCGCCGAATACACCCGGCGCGCCATGCCGTCCATGTTCACCGGGATGCCGCTCCGGCGGACGCAGCCTAGCGCCAGTGGCCGCAGCCTGGCGCTGTACAACCGCGACACGGGGCAGAAGACCATCTTCGACCCCCAGGACACAGTCTTCGCAGATGCCCAGCGGGCCGGCCTCGAAACCGCCATTGCCGGCTGGTACGAGCCCTACTGCCGCTTGCTCCCTGGAGTTCTGAACCATTGCTACTGGACGTACAGCGACGAACTGCCGGCCGGCCTGGCCGACCGCGGCACTCTGCTGCAGAACACTGTCGAGCCCTTCATCCACTTCCTGCGGCTGAGCTTCCAGCCCGCCGGCATTGGGCCCACCATGCCCACGCACGGCGCACTGGACGTGCGGCGTCATCGCGCAGACTACGTGTCCCTCCTTGCCGCAAGCGAAACCCTGCTTTCCTCAGGCCAGCCCGGGCTGGTGCTGCTGCACATGCCTATTCCTCATCCATGGGGGTTCTACGACCGCAAAACGGGCACCTTTCCCGACCACCGCACCTCCTACCTAGACAATCTCGCTCTCGCTGATGCCTATATCGGCAAAGTGCGCGGGGAACTTGAGCGACAAAATCTATGGGACGAAACTGCTGTGCTGGTCATGGGCGACCACTCCTGGCGCACCTCCGCCGTCTGGGCCACCTCTGCACACTGGACCGCGGAAGAGCAGGCGGCCAGCCACGGCGGCGCTTACGACCCCCGTCCCGCTTACCTGCTCAAGCTGCCCGGTCAGCACACCCCGGCCACCATTGCGGATCGCTTTGACGCCGTGCGTACCCGCGCCTTGCTGAATACGCTGATCCGCGACACGGTCAAAACGCCGGATGACCTGCAACGCTGGGTGCGTGCTTCGCCACCGTTTTCGGCCTTGTCTGCCCTTCCAGGCGCCGGCTCCGCCCCGGGGACGATGTCCGCACCGGCCCGGTAGACTCGCGCACCTGCAGGGTCATCGGAAACATGACCCTGGGTGCATGCTCCTCATGGGGCCGTTGGATCTTGGCGACGATCTGCTCCACCGCGGCAGTGCCCATCGCCTCCAGGGGCTGTGCCATTGTGGACAGCCGGGGCAAGGTGTAGGCGGCCACACTGATATCGTCCACGCCAAGCACCGAGATGTCGGCGGGGCATCGCAGGCCGAAGTCCTGCATCGCCCGGATCGCCCCCAGCGCGGACACATCGTTGAAGGCACAGACCGCCGTAAACTCCGGCTCCTGGCTGAGCAGGTCCAGCATCGCCTGATAAGGAAGCTCGGGGGTCAGCTGGTTCGTCTCCAGATGCATGGTGAGTTCGGGCAGAACAGGAATTTGAAGTCGCTGCGCGGCGTCCACCATGGCGCGGTAACGGTCATCGGCGTCCAGTGACCACTCCGATCCGCACATCATCAGAATGCGGCGATGTCCCAGGTTCGCCAGGTGCTCCATGGCCTGAAACATCCCTTCGCGCTGGTCCACCAGAATGCTCGTGATCCCCGGAATCTTGCACGCATCCGAGATGCACACCGCAGGCACGCCCGGATCCTCGTGGATGGGCGTGTTCAGAAAGATCAGGCCATCCACGCCCCGCTGCGTCAAGGCATTGGGGTATTCGCGCGTCAGATCGGCACGCCCCAGATGGCTGGTCGTGAAATAGAGATAACCGGCGGCCAGCATGGCATTTTCAATGCCGCGCATCACTCGCGTGAAGTAGCCATCGCTCGACTCCGGCGCAATCACGCCGATGGTGCGGCTTTCTCGCTTGCTCAACGCCCGCGCAATCAGGTTGGGGCGATAGTTGAAGTGCTTGGCTGCTGCCAACACCCGCGCCCGCGTCTCTCCGGAGAGCGACTTCGCCAGGGGCACATCGTTGATCACCATGGAAACCGTCGCGGGCGAGAGGTTCAGATACGCAGCGATCTCTTTGAGTCCCGGCGGCCTGGTCCGGCTGGGGCCCGACACAGGGGCAATCTCCCGGTCCGGGTGCTCGTCATTCATTGCAATCCTTAAAGGAAAAGCGCTTTACCAACCGAATCAGCATAAGCAAAGTTCCGCCTTGTTGCCCACCAAAATCGTGCTCCCTGCCGCCGTGTGGGATCGCGACCCAGCACGGGACGGCTTCTTCCGCCAGCGCGCGTGAATCGACGCCCTGCACCAGCCAGAAATCGTTCCGTTGACAGCCCTGCAGAGTCATTCCCCGTAGGGCACCCAAATGTTCTTGACCTGCGTGGCATGCCGCAGATACCACCGGCCTTCGGCCTGCACTGGGTCAAACCAGTCCACCACCTGCCCCTCGTTCGTCCAGACCTGCTTCAGGTTGCCGATCGACGCCGCCTTCACCAGAGCGGAGGCGGGCTTGTCCCGGAAACTCCACACAGCATCGACGTCATCGTGCTCCGCCAGCGTCTTGCCTAACTCCATGACCTTACCTGCGACCAGATTCACCACACCTCCCGGCAGGTCACTGGTGTCGAACACCTGATACAGGTCGCCCATCAGCAACGCCGCTCGCTCGCTCGGGACGGCCACCACTGCATTGCCCATGGCAATCGCCGGCAGAACCAGGGACATCAGCCCCAGCAACGGAGCCTCGTCCCCTGCAAGCACGCCGAGAACGCCGACGGCCTCATGCATGGCCAAAGCCACCATCCGTACCGGCGGATTGTGCACCGAACCCTCAAACTTGTCGCACCACGCCGCGTAGGTGAAGGTCCGCTCCACAGCCATGTCGAACTCGACCGTTGCCTGTGGCGCACCCACGAACGCCCCCAGCTTCCGCACGATCTCTTCGCGGCGTTGGGTCAGGTTCTCGGCCAGGAAGTAGAGCACCTGCGCCCGTCCATGCGCCGTCTGCTTCGCCCACTTCGCCGCGGCAGCGCGCGCCGCCTCCACCGCATTCCGCACATCCTTGCGATTGCCTAGCGGGGCATGACCCACAAGCCGCCCATCAGCCCCATGCACCGGAAAGCTGTACCCCGAATCCGGCCGCGCCTGCTTACCGCCGATGTACTGCTTGACCGTGCGGTCGATGGCGAAGTCGTCCGGGCGAGCACTCGCTTGCACTGCAGGAGCTTCGCCCCAATTCAACGCCGCGTTCGCGAACTCCGAGCCGGCTGACGGCTCTGGTAGAGACGTGACGGGTGCAAGCGAGCTATCTGCTTTAGACCAGGCAGGGACGAGGTACTCATACATGCCTTCCTTGCCTCCCTCGCGCCCATACCCCGACTCGCGGTATCCACCAAAGCCACACGCAGCGTCGAACACGTTCGTCGCATTTACCCAGACAACACCGGCCTTCACCTGCGCTGCCACATCCAGGGCGACGTTGATGTTTTCGCTCCAAATACAGGCCGCAAGGCCATACACCGTGTTGTTCGCCAGTTCGATCGCTTCTGCCGGCGTGCGGAAGGTCATACCGGCCAGAACGGGGCCGAAGATCTCCTCCTGTGCGACCGTGCTTGCAGGCGACACGCCGGTGAGCAGCGTTGGCCGCAGGAAAAGCCCCTTGGAGGGCAACGTCATCTCCGGTTGCCAGCAGCTCGCGCCTTCGCGAACCCCCGTCTCGATGTAACGCTCAATCCGCTCATACTGCACACGGTCCGCAATCGCTCCGATGTCGATGGCCTTGTCCAGCGGTGAACCCACGCGCAGCGTCGCCATGCGCGCACGGATCTTGTCATAAAGCCGCTCGGCGACCCGCTCCTGCACCAGCAGACGCGAACCCGCGCAACACACCTGCCCCTGGTTGAACCAGATGCCGTCCACCAGGCCTTCCACGGCCGAGTCAAGATCCGCATCGTCAAAGACGATGTACGGCGACTTGCCGCCAAGTTCCAGACTGAGCTTCTTCGACGAGCTTGCGGTGCTCTTTCGGATGAGCCGTCCGACCTCCGTTGATCCGGTGAAGGCAACCTTGTCCAATCCAGGATGCCGCACCAGCGCCGCTCCGGTCTCCCCCGCGCCGTGGATGACGTTGAGCACCCCCGCCGGAAGGCCGATCTCTTCCGCGATCTCGCCCATCATGATCGCGCTCAAGGGCGTGTACTCCGCCGGCTTGATCACCACGGTGCAGCCCGCAGCCAGTGCCGGCGCGACCTTCCAGGCAAACATCAGCAGAGGGAAGTTCCAGGGAATGATCTGCCCGACAACCCCGGCCGGTGCATACCCGCGGAACTCCTCGCCTTCAAAGCCTTTGTCGCTGAGCGTCCCCAGCAACTGCGCCCACCCCGCATGGTAGTAGAAGTGACGCGCGGCCAGTGGCACGTCAATATCGCGCGACTCGCGGATTGGCTTGCCATTGTCCATGGTCTCCAGCACCGCCAGCCGCCGCGCGTGCTTCTGGATCTGTCGAGCGAACGCATACAGATACCGCGCCCGCTGATGCCCGCGAAGCGCCCCCCACGCAGGGAGGGCTGCGCGGGCGGCCTGTACGGCCTTGTCCACGTCGGCAGCACCAGCCTCCGCCACGGTCGCAAGCACGTCTCCGTTCGCCGGATTGCGGGTTTGGAAGCTGGTCGAGCCCACTGCGGTCCATCCACCACCGATCAGGTGTCCGAACCTATGCCCGCGGTCTTGCAGCCAGCGAAGAACCTCGCTCGCATCCTCAGGCGCGGGACCATACTCCATCGACTCGAACTTTTCCATCACGCTGCTTGCCATGATCAGACCCTTTCTCGGCTGCTTTGCGCCACCTGCCTTCGCGAACACTGGTGCGGACCAAGCTTCGTAGGCAAACCATCCTATGGTCCAACCCACCACGCAGACCAGCAGGTGCTACGGGGCTGAGCCGACGGGGAAGATGTCGCAACCGTACTCTGGACGTTCGCTTGGCGGGTGTGAATTACGTACCAGCCCGTGCCAAGCGCCGCTTCCGGATCTTCAGGCCGCAGGTAGTCGCTGTGGTCAACAAGCGTCCACTCGCCCGAGTCCAGTTTGTGCGCGATCACCGCGTCCAGGTCGCGCTGCGCGATTGGTTGTCCGTGGTTGTAAAGCCGCTCAGCCCCGTTGATGATGTTGATCTGACGCTGGTACACGATCCATTCTGGAGGGTTTGCGCTGAGCTCTCGCATCAGTTGCTCGATCGTGCTACGCGTGGCGGTGTCGAAGAAAGTCTGCACATAGTTGTGCCACGGCGGAGTCGAGCAGAAGTAGTTGGGGAACGGGTATGGAAGAGAGAGTAACTCCGGCTGTGTCTTACTCGGAACCTCACCGATGTCGTTGCAGACCTTTTCACTAAACCGGAGCAGGTTGCGATCGACATACATTAGACCGTACACCGGATGGTGGAACACCTGGCGTTTGGTGAACATCGCTGGAAAGCGGTAGTTCTGCCAGTCATAGGGCATCACCCACTTGGTCACAAGGCCATTCACGGCGACTAACGCCATGATTGTCACCACCGTTGGATTCAGCCAAGTGGCTTCCCGACGAAACGGTTGAAGGACAGGGATGAGCAGAAGGAGGACCGCCACCGGAGCGTAGTAATTTAGGATGGGCTGCCCGGCCGACGCTGCCGCGTACGAAGCCCACTGCAGGATGGGAATCATTAGCAAAACTTCCCGCCGGTCCCACTCGCTCCAAGTCTTTACGCGGCGTATGTACCGGACCGCAACGGCAACAGCGAAGCAATACATCCCGAGCGTGGAGTAGAGGACAAGATCTTCAAACAGCAACCCGCGTTTCAGATCGAGCCGGTTCACCGGAGAGGCAGTCAGAAACATCAGGCCTGCGAGTACAAGCTGGAGCGGCACAATCAAACGGGCAAGCGCGGGCAGATACCGCTTGATGCCGAATGCAGTGAGCAGGAAAAGGCCGATCAGAATCGGGAATTTTTTTTGTGTGATAAGGGGAGGAACCGTGTTCCCGATCATGACCAGCGGCGCCGTCAAGATGCTTCCGGTTCCGCCCTTGCTGCCGGCCGCGCGGAAGATGCTGTTTGCCGACCACGCGGAAAGCGAGTCGCCCGTCAGCTTGACCACGAAGAACAGCGTGCAGAAGGTGGCAACCCAGAACAGGGCAAATGCGGCCAGCCGCTTGTGGCGCAGCACGATCAGCAAGCAACATGCGGCGCCTACGGCAAGCGCTGTTCCGTCGGTGATCCGGACCGACTGGCAGAGCCCGCACGTTACGCCCAGCAACGCTACGTTCCGGAGATCGCGCTTTTCATTGAGGGCCCGCGTGGGCCTTCCCAGCCGCAGAAGCAGGTATACCACGTACAGGACAAGCGTTTCGGCAATGACGTGGTAGTCGTCGAAACGGTAGGAGTGGCCTCCCACGGTGAGCGCGAAGGCGCCGAGCAGCACGATGGCTTTTTGCCAGTCGGGCCACTCCGATTCGCGAAGAACAAGAAAGATGCCTATCGCAAGCAGAAGGGCATGGAAGATGGAGGGGATCTCGTAATTGACCAGCTTGAGCCCTGAGATCCGCATCCAGGCGTTCACTTCCAGAACGAACAGGGGTTGCAAGGCCGTATGCAGTTGGCTGTACAGCTTCGCTCCGTGGTGGAAAGCTGTGGCATACCAGAACCACATCGCTTCGCCGCTCATCTGGTTGTTGATGATCATCAACAAGGCCAAACCGAGGCAGAGCATGATGCTAAGACCCTGGAAGACCCAGGTCATTTTTGGCGCGCCGCGTTCGGCGGTATCTCTGGTGTTTCGTTCCAAGCTGCTCTACCTTGCGCGCGTGGGTCGAGCCTGCATTTTGTCTGGGCGTACATCGCAGGCTCGCTCGGCGTTTTGAATTGTTCTGCGCCGATACGATACGACCCAAAGGTGAAGAAGGTCTGTGCCGGGCTTTGCGGAGAAATATTTCGCTGACATTATCCCACGTCCGCGCGGAAGGACGGCATCCATTTCAATCGAGCTGGTGCGCAGCTTCGGTCATCACTGGCGTCTTGGCGAACGTTTTCCACTGAAGATACTCTGCCAGCGCTTCCTGGCGTTGCTGGTCAATCTTTAACATCGTTTGCGCAACCTGCAAGTCGGCTTCGGCAAGCGCCACGCGCTTGGGCGATACCTGGCCTGTTTCTTGCTGTTGCAGCGTGAGCTCAAGGCTCTTTCGGGCGAAAACCACGCTCGCCTGCTCGCTCTCGACGGCTGACGCAAATGAGACCTGTTGCGCCGCTAGCTCTTCGTCCGGCGTGCGGGCGGCGAACTGTGAACGGCAACCCGAAAAAGCCCAAAGCAGGGGCAACAAAAGCAGCACACGGAACTTGTACGTCATACAACCAGCATATGCGACACCTTGGGGACGAGGGTCCGAGCCCGTCCCCGAGAGTCCGTATGCCCTGCCCACGGTACGCGCCCCCTCAGGCCATTGCATGCCGGTACCCAGCGGAGTACCGTCCGTTCACATGATGCTCCAACTGCCGCTCGATGTCGTTCAACATCGAACTTGCGCCGAAGCGGAAGAGCGAGGGCTCTAGCCATGGCCTGCCGAGCTCGTCCTTCATCACGCTTAGCCAATCCAGCGCCTGCTTGGCTGTTTTGATGCCCCCCGCGGGTTTGAAACCTACGGCCATGCCGGTCCGCTCGGCGTGTTCGCGGATCGCTCGCACCATCACCAGGGACACCGGCAGTGTCGCGTTCACGGTTTCCTTGCCAGTGCTGGTCTTGATGAAGTCGCTGCCTGCCATCATGGCCACTTGCGAGGCCCTGGCGACATTCCGCAGGGTCAGCAGATCGCCGGTTCCCAGGATGGCCTTCATGTGCGCGGGTCCGCAGGCTTCTTTGAAGGCCGCGACCTCGTCGTACAGCGCGTTCCACTCCCCATTGAAGACATGCGATCGTGTGATGACGATGTCAATCTCGCGGGCGCCCGCACCCACGCTGCGGCGAATCTCCTCAACACGCGTTTCCAGCGGGGAAAGGCCCGCGGGGAAGCCGGTGGACACGGCCGCGACGGGAACTCCTGAACCGTCCAGGGCCTTTACCGCGGTTTCGACAAAGGCGTGGTAAACGCAAACGGCCCCGACCTTTAGGTGCAGCTCTTCAATCCCCAGCGCGCGGAGCAGGCGGTCGGCCAGCGGCCGGCGAGCCTTCGCGCACAATCGTCTGACCCGCTCGGCAGAGTCGTCTCCGCTAAGCGTGGTCAGGTCCATGCAGGCGATGGCGCGCAGCAGCCAAGCCGCCTGCCAATCCTTCTTTACCGAGCGGCGTGCGCCAACCTGGGCTGCTCGCCGCTCCACGGCCGAGGTGTTCACCCGCACCTCTTCCACAACGCTCAGGTTCAGCGGGATCTGGCGGTTGGGCACCAACTCTCGGCCGTGCAGGGAGATAGGCAGGGCTGCTGTGGCCTGCTGTTGGACTTCGGGCGCGTTGCTCTGCATGACGTTCTCCAGAGAGGAAGTGTACCGCCACGGCGCGGAGGTTTGCTGGCTTCTTCCCGGCTCTGCCGGGGCATGTCTCTGCATTTTCCGAGAAGCAGGGAAGAACTGGCTAAAGGTTCCGCGGATCCTGCCGATAAGTGGTTCAGGTCAATGGAAACGTTCATCCCACCTCCCACCCGTGTTTTCCGCCTGTTGCATAGAGCCTCCTCATGGATGAAAGTTCCTGGCCTGTTGTTTCTGTTGCAGTGCGCTTGTTTGTGTGTGCATGGGAGTGCTCCAGCTACAGGCGCCCTGATCGGCGCGGGGCAGGTGCATGACCTTCCGCCCGCGATGGCTGCCCAGCACGTCCCGGTGCACCTGGTCGCAACGGTGACCTACTACGAGCCAGGGACGAGGACCTTGTTTGTGGAAGACCGTACAGGCGCGGTGTATGTCCGAACCAGACATGATTACCATCTGCAACGGGGAGACCTGGTCGAAATACAGGGCTCTACGGCGAAGAGCTTTCGCACCACAATTGCAACCGATCCGCAGATCCATCTGCTCCGCCATGGTGTTCCTCCCCGACCCGCGCAAGTGACCCGGCGCGCTTATCAGCAGATCATTGCGGGCAAGTGGGATTGTCGCTACATCTCTGTGCAAGGAACCGTACGCTCCGCTCTTTGGGAGCCGCAGGGCAATACGAGCGTCCTGGAGCTCGAAGTGATGTTGCCGGGCGGATTGGTACAGGTGTATGTGCCGCAGTACCACGGCGTAGCGGCAGGGGAACTGGCCGGTTCGGAGGTTCGTGTCGCTGGGGTTGTCGGGGCCAATTTCAATGCCAAGTGGCAGATGATGCAGAGCGTACTCTATGCAGAGGATACGCGCGATGTGAGCGTTCTCCACTCCCCCCGGGTAACCGGCGCGCAACTGCCGTACACCCCCATTGATGACGTCGTGCAAACACGCGATGTTCTCGACCGTTCCCAATGGGTAAAGGTGCACGGCGTCGTGACCTTCTACCGTCCTGGTCATTCAGTGGTGATCGGCCAGGATGGCCACAGCCTCTTCGCGGCTACACGGGAGACACGACCGATTCCCCTGGGGTCCGTGGTGGACCTGCTCGGCTTCGCGGAAGATAGTGGCTACAGCCCAGCACTTGGCCAGAGTCAAATTGTTCTCACGGGTGAAACCAGGCCCCTTCACGCCAGGGCAGTCAGCTACGCGCAGGCGGTGAGCGGCTCCTTCAGCGACGATCTCATTTCAATTGAGGGCAGGGTGCTTTCTGAAGTGCATACGGAGGCCGCCGATACGCTTTCTTTGGTGGTGGATGGTCACCCGGTGACGGTGGAGCTGCAGGGACCAGCTGGTGTCGGACCGTTGCCGGTGCTGCTCCCCGGCTCTATGGTTGCAGTGGTGGGGATCTGCCGCATCACCACGTCCAACGCCTGGGGCGAGCCAGGTGTCACCCCTATGCTGTTTCGCGTCGACATGCGATCCCCGGCTGACGTGCAGATTCTCAAGCCTGCTTCGTGGTGGACAGTTCAGCACCTTTCCTGTGTGCTCGGGTGTCTGCTTGCGATCTCTGTCGGAATCACAGCCTGGGCGATCACCCTACGACGGCGAGTAGCGCACCAGAACACGCGCATCGCGCGAACGGTGGGATTGGAGAAGCACCGGAGCCGCCTGCTCGAGTCCATCAGCTCCGATGCAGAGTTGGAGTCCATCCTGCAGGAGATTTGCCGCTTTGTCGACCGCTTTGGAAGCGGACTCCACTGCTGCTGTGTCGTCGCTCCTTCTAACGGCCGTGCGGATGTGAAACACCGTTCGGTCACAATGGGAGACCTGCCTGCGCCGGTGCTGTATCGCAAATCCCTCTTTGGCCGCGACGGAAAGTCCGTCGGCCTTTTCTCGGCGGGTTCCCGCGAAGACGAGATGGGGGCATTGACGGACGAACAAGCCGAAGTAGCCTCGATCGCGGTAGAACTTGCGGCCCTGGCAGTGAGTCAGCGCCGCCTGTACGAGGACTTGAACTACACCTCTTCTCACGACGGGCTGACCGGCCTTCCGAACCGGCGCACAGCCGACGCCGACCTGGAGCAGGCCATCGAGCGTGCAGTTCTCCACGGCATCCGGGTCGGGGTGGCGTACATCGATATCGACCATTTCAAGCAGGTCAACGATCTGCATGGCCATAAGTGCGGCGATCTGTATCTACAGCAGATTGCAACGAGGCTTCGCGCCTCGGTGCGCGGGACAGACTGCCTGGCGCGTATCGGAGGTGATGAGTTTCTGCTGGTTGCTCCCCACCTCTGTGGAAGGGAGGAACTCGACACGCTCCGGACGCGCCTGGAGAGTTGCTTCAGGGAGCAATTTCTGCTCGAGGGGGCCTCGGTTCTTGGCTCCGCAAGCATCGGCCTTGCCATCTACCCGGATCATGGCATGACGGCTGCAGAACTGAAGCGCCACGCCGACGCAGACATGTACGCCGCCAAGCAGCGGAGAAAGCTGGAAGCCGCTGAGGCCGGTTCGCCCCCTGCAAATGGCCTATTCACTCCCGCAGCGATCGTCGCCGCGCTGAGTGCCGGTCATTTTCGGTTGCACTATCAACCGCAGTTCTCGCCGGGAGGGCATCTGCGTGGTCTTGAAGCGCTCTTACGGCTTCACGACCCGGTCCTCGGCCTGGTCATGCCGGGCGCCTTTATTCTCACTGCGGAGCAGTCCGGGCTGATGCGTCCTTTGGGCGCCTGGGTTCTTGAACAGGCGCTCAGCGATGCAAAGCGCTGGCGCTTGAGCGATCACACAGGGGCGCGCGTGATCGTAAACTCCTCGCCTCAGGAAGTCGAGGATCCATCCTTTGCAGACGGCGTACTGCAAGCGCTTGACGCAGCGGGGCTGCCTCCCAGCATCCTCGAAATCGAGATCACAGAACGGAGTTTGATTGGCGACTTGCAGCAGGCGAATCAGCAACTGAAGCGCCTGCAAACAGCCGGTGTGCAGATCGCCGTCGATGACTTTGGCGTGGAGTACTCATCCCTGAACTCCCTTCATCTGCTTCCGGTAGACACGTTGAAGATCGATCGCAGCTTCATCCGGGCAATCAGCGTTGAACCCGGGGTGCTACCCATCATCAAAATGATCGTAGCGCTGGCGCACTCCATGCAAAAGCGTGTTGTCGCAGAGGGAGTGGGAAACACAGGCTGAGATGGATGCCGTTTTGCGCTTCGGGGACGTCGACCTACAGGGATACTTCCTGGGTCGGCCAGAGCCCGCCGAAGAGATTGCCTCCAAGCTCCCGGAGTGGATCTCAGGGGCTTGGGCCGGCACTCAGATGGCCGCTTCGAGCCTGATGCTTCCGGGAGCGGCTTAGCGCTCAAATCTAGCGAATGAGCCGCAGAGCGAATTGAGCCACCCGTTCTTCTCCCACCGTAGCCGTGATGGACCCGAAGGCCGGTGTGCCGAAACTGCCGTTCGGTTGCGCAAAGGCGGGGGTATTCATCACATTGAAGAGCTCGGCGCGAAGCTCCAGGGAGGTCCCTTCCCGCAGGTTGGTGCGCTTAATCAGAGACGCATCCCAGTCACGGTACGCGGGGCCGCGCACCGGATTCCGCGACGCGCTGCCGATGGTGAACTGCGGGGCGGTCGCGAACGCGGCTGTGTTGAAGAAGCGTGCCGGCCCGCGGCCTCCCGCGACACTGCCGTTTGGGGGAAGATTCGGGCGGCCAACGAGGTCGGGTCTCTGGATGGCGAACCCCGCGAAAGAGTTGAAGTTGGTAGCCTGCGTAACGGTGAGGGGCATGCCCGATTGGGCGGTCACGATGGAGTTGATGCTCCATCCGCCGACGATCGCGTCTCCCCAGGCTGAGTTTCCGAGGCGATGATTTCGTCCGGCAGGCAATTCGTAGACGACAGACCCGCTGATCACGTTGGGCATATCGCCCGAGCTGACATCGCGCTCAAGGTAGGGCCGGTAAGTGTCGGCCGCAATCAAGGAGCTCGAGTTCGGAGACGACAACACGGTCGACGAGAAGACCGAGGATGCATCATCGATCAGTCTGGAATGGGTGTAGGCAAAGGTGAACGCGATCCCACGCCGCAGACGCTCCTGCACCTGTGCCTCCACGCCATTGTAGTTTGTCTGGCCCGTATTCTGCCTGTACGTTGCGACGTTTTGA
The DNA here is from genome assembly GCA_964252405.1 of uncultured Acidobacteriaceae bacterium. Taxonomy (GTDB): domain Bacteria; phylum Acidobacteriota; class Terriglobia; order Terriglobales; family Acidobacteriaceae; genus Granulicella. Next base: position 19,662 of record CAXUNH010000013.1, read on the forward strand.
AAGCGCGGATAGGGCTTGAGCAGTTGCGCCGCGGCAACCGTCTTACCGCCGATGGTGCTGGATACAGGAATGCCGCCGAAGAAGGGATTCGCGACCTGCGCGGTCAGAGCTGAGGGATTGGTCAGCCCGACCGCAAGCTGCGCGGCGGTAAGCTGGTTGAGGTTCTGGTCGGGAACGCCAACATGCACACCGTGGGAGCCGACGTAGCCGACTTCGAAGGACAGGCTATTTGTGACTGCGCGTTGCACGGCAAAGTTCCATTGCTGCACATAGCCCGATCCTGCCTGCCGGTTCGCCGTGTACACGCTCTGACCCAGGCCGGCATTCGGCGTCAACGCGATGGGTGCGACGGTCGGCCCCTTCGACAGAACGAAGGCGGAGTTGATCGAATCCTGCGTTGCCTGACGCACATTCTGAATAAAGGGAAATTGAGGTACGGTGAACGGCGTCGTGATGCCGGACTGGTCGAAGAAGACGATCCCGAAGCCGGAACGCACAACCGTTTTCGCGTCGAAGGAGTAGGCGAACCCGATCCGGGGCCCGAGGTTGCCGTAGTGAGTCTCGCGCGCCGACTTTGAGTTCCCGTCCACGCCCACAAAGTCCAGAACCTGCGTATTCAGATTGAAGATCGCTCCCTGGTTGTTCTTTCCTGTAGACGGGTTGTTGAAGGTCCAACGTACGCCCAGGTTTGCCGTGAGTTTGGGCGTCACTCGCCAGTCGTCCTGCACAAAGTACTCCTGCACATGATCCCGGGGGCGCAGGGTACTTGTCTGCAGATCGATGGAGAAGGTATCAACCTGCCCCAGCAAAAAGCTCGCAAAGCTGTTGCCTCCCGTGGCGCTCGCGGTCGCGCCGGTGCCTTGCGTATCCGTCCCCGTCGTGGTGAATGCAAAGGAGCCCGTGGGGTTTGGCGGTGAGACGGCATTCAGTTGGTACCAACGAACGTCCCCGCCGACACGAATGTCGTGCCGCCCCCGGGTAAACTGCAGATCATCCACGAGCTCCCATACCCCGGTCTGATACTGCGAAAACGTGGAGGCTGACGACCCAAGCTGCTGGAAGCCAGTGAAGGTAAGCAGAGGCAGAGCGTTGTTGAATGCCGCGTTGGTCGGGATGCCCGGAATGCCCAGCGCCGCAGAAGCGGTGTTGCTCAGCGCCGCGCCAGACTGATAGTTCGCTCGTCTTGTGTACCCGACGCGAAGGTCGTTGATGAGATGTGTCGTGAACGCATGCGTCTCATGGAACACAGCTTGCTGTCCAAGCACGTTGGACGGCCCAGCCACATTGCCGGTCCCGAGAACGGATCCCGTGATGGCGCCTGATCCTTCAGCAAACGGCGTTACCGGTGTTTCCACCTCGTTGTAGTAGGTGTACCGCGCGAACGCATGATCTTTAACTCCAAGACCAAGATCGAAGCGCGTATCAAATTGGTTCTGGTGATCGGAGTCGTTCGCGGTACGCGTGTAGTTGTTCGCTGCGCCGGGTAGATTGGGTACCGGAATGCGCGCCAGGAGGGGAACCGCTGCCGGATCGAAGGCGGTTGTGGGAATCGTGTCCCCGCTAAAGGCGGTGCGTACGTAGCGGCCGTTGATCAGCCTCGTCGTAGACGGGTTGTACACGGTGGCGACACCGTTGAAGTTGCCGCCGCGTTCGGCCACCGTGGGCACCGTCGAGATGCGCGTGATGCCGACAAGTTGCTTGATGCCCTGGTAGTCGCCGAAGAAGAACAGCCGGTCCTTCAGTATGGGCACACCGATCGTCCCCCCGTAGAGGTTGCGCCGGTACTCCGGCTTGCGGCCTGCCGGAGCAAAGTAGTTTCGTGCATTCAGGTCCTCGTTCCGCAGGTACTCGAATAGTGAGCCGTGAACGGTGTTGGTGCCCGAGCGCGTGGACAGGTTGACCACGCCGCCATTGAAGCGACCAAACTCCGCGGACACGTTGTTGCTTTCCACGGTGAAGTCCTGGATCGAGTCCAGGATGGGGAAGAAGGCGACCTGCCCGGGCTCGGGCTGCAGCGCGGAGATACCGTCGAAGAGGTATTCATTGGTTCGCGGGCGTCCCCCGTTGATGCGGGGAAGCAGGGTTCCCGGCGGCAGCTCCACGCCGGGGGCCAGCGTAGTGAGCTGGATGAAGTTCCGCGAGTTCAGTGGAATGGCCTCAATGTGCCGCTGCGGCACGGTGAACTGGATGTCGCTCGTCTCGGCTTGCAGCAGCGGCACGTCTCCGACGACGGTCACGGTCTCACGTGTTCCGCCAACGGGCAGGGGAAGGTCGACCGCCAGCGTTTGGCCCACGGCAAGCGTCAGCCCTTCGCGAACGTACGGGTTAAAACCAGTCGCTGCCGCCTCAAGCTTGTACCGGCCCGGGACGAGATTCACAAAATCGAAGTATCCATCGGGGCCACTCGTGAAAAGGTAGCGTTCGCCGGTGCGCATCTCTGTGGCGGTCACCTGCGCGGCGGAGACCGCAGCGCCCGAAATATCGGCAACGCGGCCCCGGATCTCGCTCTCAACCTGGGCGTAGGCCTGGGGGGTCGTCACTGCGAAGGCTACAGAGGACAACAAGAGCAAACGACGGCGCATAGATCTCCTGGAAACGGCGGGGGGGAATGCGACAGTTGCGTCAAAGATGACAACGTCGACTGCGGTATACGGAATTATACGCATAGAAACGTTTGTCTCTCCGCTCGCTTGATGCCGGAAGACACCAGCCTTTCCGCATCGGCTGCGGCATAGGGGCACAGGCCCCCCTTTTTTGTCAGAGCTGCTTCTGGCGGCGCACGCCGACCTGCGACACTCGCTATGCATGGCTTTGCCGTTCCGTGTTCTTGTTACGCGCGCACCGCATCAGGGCTCCGACCTGGCGGAACGTCTACGCGCGTCCGGTCTGGAACCGGTGCTGATTCCGGCGATCGAGATTGCCGAGCCGTCCAGCTTCGCGATCTTGAACGATGCGCTCAGCGACCTCGGGCAGTTTCAGTGGATCGTCTTCACCAGCGCCAACGCCGTGACGGTGTTTGCAGGCAGGTGGAACGGGCTCGCTCTGCCCGGCGGAACGAAGGTGGCGGCCATTGGCCCGTCGACGGCCCAGGCTCTTGTGAGGGCTGGGCTAGCTGTCGATCTCGTCCCCTCGCAAGCCGTCGCCGAGTCGCTGGCCGAGGCGTTGCTGCCCCACGCCCGCCGAAGTGACGGCCGTCCTACCCGGATGCTGCTGGTTCGCGCCGAAGAAGGCCGGGAACACCTCCCGGAAACGCTGCGCGGCGCTGGGGCGGAGGTCACGGTCGCGCCCGCGTACCGGACGGTTGTGGCGAGCGAGTCGGTAGCCCCCCTAAGAGCCTTGATCGGAGGGGAAACCGGTCAGCTCGCGGCCATCACGTTCACGAGCTCGTCGACTGTCCGCAACCTGCTTGCACTCTGTGAAGCTGGGAATCTCGCCTTGCCCGAAGACGCGTTGCGAGTCTCGATCGGCCCCATCACGTCGGCCACGATGCGCGAACTGGGATGGCCGCCGCACGCCGAAGCACAGCAGGCGACAGTGGCGGCCCTGGCGGAAGCAGTGGTCCAGGCCCTGCACGAGCGCGGCGCCTCCCGAGACCGCCCGCTGTAGAAAGCTTTGCGGGGCACAGCGGAGGTTTAGGCCTGACTTTCGGCCGGGCGCTTGCGACGGCTCAGCACGGACGAGCGGCGGCGCCGGCGCGTGTCGCTGGCCCGGTCGACCTTCTTCCAGAAGCCCACAAAGTAGTCCATTGCCGAGATGATGGACACAATCGTCATCCAGTAGATCGCCGTCATGGCGATCAGGTGGACACCGATGATGATTGGTCCAAAGTCCCACTCGTACCAGCGGTGATTGAGGATGGCCGCGACCACGGAGACGATCTGGATGACGGTCTTCAACTTCCCGATGTCGGAGGCCTCGATGGTGAAGCCTTCCGAGGCGGCGATGGAGCGCAGGCCGGAGACCAGGAACTCGCGGCCGATGACCAGAACCGCAATCCAGGGCGGCACCACGTGCGGGTTGTAGGCGACCAGCACGATAAACGCGGCAGAGACCATCAACTTGTCGGCAAGCGGGTCCAGCAGGATGCCCAGCGTGGTGATCTGGCCCCGCTTCCGAGCAAAGTAGCCATCCAGGCCGTCGGTGATGGACGCCAGGATGAAGACAACCGAGGCGAAAATCTCCTGTTCACCATGCGCGCCATGGAAGGGCGAATGCGCCGAAAGCGCCCAGATCAACACCGGGACAGCGGCGATGCGGCTCAGCGTGATGGAGTTGGGCAGGTTCAACGAAAGGCTCGCGCGTCAGAGCGGGAACACTGCCATTTTGTCATACGTGGGCAACTCTGCCCTCGCAGGGTCGTTCCTGCTGCTCCTGGCCGCGAAGACAAAAGGGCGCAACCGGGTTCGGGTTGTCCGGGACCGGACGGCGATCGGCAGGGCGATGCGGCGAGCGGAGTACCCCGCGCCCGTAACTGCTTCCAGAACAGGCTCGTTCATGGGCAAAGAGTCGGCCGCCGGGGTCGAACGTAGCGGCTCAAAGTCGCGCACAGGATCAGCGTGACGGTCTACTGGTACGGACGCACTATCGCAAAGTCTGATGTTCGATCCAAACGGCGATGCCCCGAGCCACGCGATGTCGCGAGCCCGGGGCACCCAGGACCTCTTCGTTGATTACGCGTACATGCCGCGCTGCTTGGTGGTGTAGGCCACACGATCCACGGCCAACATGTAGGCGGCGATCCGGTTGTCCACATTGTGCGCGACGGCATACTGCAGCACGTCGGTAAAGCTGTCGCTCATGATGCGGTCAAGCCGCTGGTTAACTTCCTGCTCGGTCCAGAAGTAGCCCATGCGGTCCTGCACCCATTCGAAGTAGCTGGTCGTGACCCCGCCGGCGTTGGCGAGGATGTCCGGGATGACGAACACGCCATTGGCGGCCAGGATCTCGTCAGCGACCGTGGTGGTTGGGCCGTTGGCTCCCTCGCACACGATCCGGGCGCGAATCCGGTCCGCATTCAGACTGGTCAAAACGTTCTCCGTGGCGGCCGGAATCAGAATCCCGCACGGCTTCGTCATCAGCTCATCCTTGTCGGCGATCTCAGCTTCCGCGAAGCCCTGAATGGTATTGTGGCGCGTCTTGTACTCCAGCAGTTCGGAGATATCTAGGCCGTTGGCGTTATACAGGCCGCCGTCGTATTCCACGATGCCGACGATCTTGTAGCCCTTGTTCCACAGGCACTTGGCAGCATGCGATCCGACGTTGCCGAAGCCCTGAATGATGACCGTGGTGTCTTCCGGGCGCATGTTAAGGTGCTTGAGCGCTTCGTCGCAGACCACAGAGACGCCGCGTCCGGTCGCCTCCTTGCGCCCACGTGACCCGCCCATGTTGATGGGTTTGCCCGTGACCACGGAGGTGACCGTCTGGCGCATATGCATGGAATAGGTGTCCATGATCCACGCCATGGTCTGCTCGTTGGTGTTCATGTCGGGCGCGGGTACGTCTTTTTCGGGGCCGATGAACTCGATGAGCTCCGCGGTGTAACGGCGCGTCATGCGCTCCAGTTCACCTTGGCTCATGGTTTTCGGGTCGCAGATTACGCCGCCTTTAGCGCCGCCAAAGGGTATGTTGACGACCGCGCACTTCCACGTCATCCAGGAGGCTAGGGCCCGAACTTCATCCAGGGACACATCCGGGGCGTAGCGGATGCCGCCCTTGGCGGGGCCGCGGGCTACGGAGTGCTGAACACGATAGCCGGTGAAGACTTCGACCTGTCCGTTGTCCATCTGGACCGGGATGTGGACGATGATCTCGCGCTGAGGATAGCGAAGGACCTTCCAGAGTCCGGCGTCAAGGTTGAGTTTGTTGGCGGCGGTGTCGAACCGGGCGGCCTGCGCCTCCCAGGGGTTGGTTTCCTGCGCAAGCGAGACCGTGGAGCGGGTGGTTACTGCCATACTGCTTTCCTTCTTTCCTGCGTGTACCGGGTGGGCGGCGAGCGCCTCGGGCGTCGGTATCAGATTCTCAAGGGCCATGTGGACGTCCTCCCTGGCTATACAAGCCCCACCCCTATGTGACGCGCGTGGAGTGGTCAGGAGTCGAGTTTCTTTTCGCGCAACCGGGGTCGAACCCCAGCCAAACCGGGCGATCCTAGGCTCCCGCCGGCAGGTTTGGCAAGGCACGAAGGTCGTATCCGATTGGATACTATGGGCTATGCCTGCGAGCGGGACAAGTCCCGAATTGACTGAATTTTTGCGACTCTGTGATGAATACACGCTGGTTCCGCTAACCCGGACAGTGCCCGCAGACCTGGAAACGCCGGTCGGAGCCTTTCTCCGGGTTGCAGCCCAGGAGCCTGAGGCGTTCCTGCTGGAGTCGGTGGAGGGCGGTGAAAAGATTGGACGGTATACCTTCATCGGCGTGCGGCCGTACCGCACTCTGACGGCGCGCGACGGCCAGATTACGGTACGCGACGGCGGTCCGGGGGCGGGCGCGTCCCATACCTACGCCGGCGACGTGTTCGCGGAGTTGAAACAGGCCCTGGAAGGGCACCGGCCGGCCAGGATCGCGGGGCTACCCCCGTTTACGGCCGGCGCTGTGGGCTTCTTTGCCTATGACGTCGTTCGCCGCATTGAGCGCTTGCCGGAGTTGGCCGGGGATGAATTGCAGGTTCCCGATGCGCACCTGATGTTCTTCGATCAGGTGCTCGCCTTCGACCACGTTAAGCAGGCGATCCACCTGATGGTCACGGCGGGCGCTCGTACCCGGCTCACGCAGGCCGGCGCAGCCGCGGCCTTCGACGACGCGGACGCCCGCCTGGACGAGTTGGAGGCGTTGCTGGAGGCGGCCTTGCCGCGCGTTGATCGGGCCAGCATAGAGGCCCCGCTGAGCATCGCGCCCCGGACGGAGAAGAGCAACTTCTTGGCTGCCGTGGATCAGGTGAAGGAGTACATCGCGGCAGGGGACATATTTCAGTGCGTGCTCTCGCAACGCTTCGACTGCGTTCCGGGCGTGGATGCTTTTGCCATCTACCGTTCGCTGCGGGTGATCAATCCCTCGCCCTACATGTACTTTCTACGTTTTGGGCTGCCCGGAGATGGGGCAGAGCGGCCGTGCCACATCGTTGGCTCGTCGCCGGAGCTGCTGGTGCGCGTAAAAGAGGGCCGGGTGGAGTACCGGCCCATCGCCGGCACGCGGCCCCGGGGCGCTGACGAGGCGGAAGACATCGCTCACGAGGAAAGCTTGCGCGGCGACGCCAAGGAGATCGCCGAGCACATCATGCTGGTCGACCTGGGCCGGAACGATGTCGGGCGGGTAAGCGAATTTGGCAGCGTTCGTGTGAAAGACCTGATGTTCATCGAGCGCTACTCCCACGTGATGCACCTGGTCAGTGCGCTGGAAGGCAAGCTGCGTGCCGGGCTGGCGCCGCTGGACGCGTTCCGGGCGTGCTTTCCGGCAGGCACGCTCTCCGGCGCGCCCAAGATCCGTGCCATGGAGATCATCGAGGAACTGGAGCCTGTGCGGCGAGGTGTCTACGGCGGAGCGATCGTGTACGCCGACTTCAGCGGCAACTTCGACTCCTGCATCGCCATTCGCACCCTTTTTCTTGACGGCGAGAAGGGCTACATCCAGGCCGGGGCCGGCATTGTTGCGGACTCTGTGCCGGAGAAGGAGTTTGAGGAGTGTGAGAACAAGGCGCGGGCCGTCGTCCGTGCCATTGAACGCGCGCGGCGTGGATGATGCCCGTAAGGGCGCGCGGCGTCCGGTCAGCCCTTGACCGCGTTACCGGGAATCGTCGCAAGATTCGACCGTTCACCTGGCCCTGGCGGTGCTGACGGACGCCCCTACCGGAGGGTTGCGTGCCGTCAACAGAGGGCAGCAACCCGGAAGAGAGCCGGTTAGATTGTTCGCCTTTGCGAAAGCATGCCCTCTGACGAGGATTCTATGCTTTAGTGTGCCTTTCGGCCGGCTTCCACGCCCGACGGCGAGGGCGTCTGCGCGGGAACTGTGCCCATCAGTCCTATGCCGCAGAGGTGTGGAACACAAGTTGTAGGAGGAGGGGACTTGCAAACGCGCGCTTTTGCTCTAAGGTGAAGGAGCTATGGCTGGTGATTTGGAAGAGCAGATTCAACACCTGGAGCGCGCTCTGGGGCATCTGCGGCTGACCTCAAAGCAGGCATTCGGTTTCGTGGACAAAGTAGAGTTCCAGGGCGTTCTCTTTGACGTGAGCCGGCGCGCGGTGATCGCGGATCTTTCGCCCCTATTTTTCTCGCACTTGATCGAACATATCGACCAGGATGGGATTGGGACGGCCGTAAAGCGGCTCTACGAGCGGCTTGCTCCGTTGCTGGTCTGCCAGCATCGCTGGACTCCGCTGCGGCGGGCCAGTGACGAGCAGGTAAAAGGCATGGCCCGCACGGGCGCCGGGGACATCTGTACTCCGCACATTTGTAAGGTGTGCAACGCGTACGTGCTGGGGCTGGAACTGCCGGTGGTTGGCCGGGCCTGAAGCGCTCCCGCCGACTCTGGCGTAGGAGCCCGCCCGAGAACCACCGACCCGCGCGAGGCTAGCGGCGTAGCGGTGCCGCGCTGCCCATAGAATGGACAGATGGTCTTTGTCCTGGACAACTACGACAGCTTCACCTACAACCTCGTGCAGTACCTGGGCGAGTTGGGGGCGGAGGTCGTGGTCCGGCGCAACGACGAGGTAACACCCGCGGACGTCGTCGAGATGGGTCCGGAACGAATTCTGCTCTCGCCTGGACCCTGCACACCGCAGGAAGCGGGCGTGCTTATCCCCCTGATCGAGCACCTGGCTTCCCGTCCCGCGCAGGAGCAGATCCCCGTGCTGGGCGTGTGTTTGGGGCATCAGGCGATCGGCGCTGCCTTTGGAGGCAAAGTCGTTCGTTCTCCGCGGCTGATGCACGGCAAGACCAGCCTCGTGGAGCATGACGGACAGACGATCTTCAAGGGGTTGCCGCAGCCGCTGACCTGCACCCGGTACCACTCGCTGATCGTGGACGAGGGCAGCGTGCCGGCGGAGTTGGAGATCTCGGCACGGGTGGCCGGCGAAGACACGATTATGGCGCTCCGGCACCGTGCTCTGCCCATCGAAGGCGTACAGTTTCATCCCGAAAGCGTCCTTACGGAATCCGGCAAACAACTGATCGCGAACTTTTTAGGACGGTAGGTGCGACCCGCGATGGTATCGACCAGAACGACCGCAAGCAGCGCACGGTATCTGTCCGGCAGTCTGTGGCTGGCACTCTCCCTCGCGGCAGGCGCTCAGGCGCCGCGTGGCGAGCCGATGGGCACGGTCATGGCGCGAGACGCCAAGGTGAGTGGCGGGTTGGAGGTTCTGGGCGATGTGACGCGCCTGTTCACGAACGCCAGTGTTACCGCGGCGCCGGATCACCCTGCCCCTGTCTCGCTGGAGCGCGGCGGCGGGGTGCTGGTGTGCTCCACCAGCGAGTTCCACCTGCTGCGTTCGGGGTCCAGCGGCGGGCTGCTTTTCGGCCTGGATCGGGGAGCGATTCAAGTCGTGACCCAGAGCCGGCCGCAGGACGCGGTGCTGACGCCGGACCTGAAGTTCGTGCCGGTGACCAAGGGCCTGCTCGACCTGAGGCTCCGGGTGACGCGCGAGGGCGACACCTGCGTCGACAACGCCGGGGCGGACGCGCCCGTGTTGAACGCCACGGATCCCTTCTCGTCGGCCAGCTACCGGGTCCTGCCGGGGCAACACCTGCTTTTCGTCAAGGGCGACCTGCACAAGGTGGTGGATCACGAGCGATCCTCGTGCGGCTGCCCTGTGGTCCCACCGCCCAAGCTGGCGGAGGGAGCGCCCGGTCAGCCGGCAACCCCGGCGCAGGCCGCCGAGGCTGCCCACCCTTTTCCGCAGGCGGAGAGCGAGGGCCTTGCGCCGGCAACCCCAGGGCCTACCAATGCGGCTCCCGCGGGCACTGTCGGTTCGCAGGTGACAACCACCTTCAGCTATGGCGAAGGGCAGGGGCCTCCGCCGAGCGTCGGTGCCGAGCCCTCGACCGGCTCCTCTGCGCCCGCCTCCGCAGCTCCACAGTCCACCAGCGCCGCGGAGAAGAGCTCGAGTGAAGGTGGCTTGATCCACGCGATCGGGCGCTTCTTCCATCGCTTGTTTCACCCGGCAAAAGAGCGCGCGGCTCCATGACCCTTGGCGGGCTTCGGTGCTCTCCAGAGAAGCCGCTCTCCCCCTTGATCGCAGCGCTCGGAACATGGGCCAGGCAATCACTGTCCCGTACCCGTACGCTACAATCAGGCTGCTGAACCCTGACCGTTTTCCCGAGGAAAACGGCTCTTGCACTTCATTGAATTTGGAGTTTTTTATGGCAATACCCGCAACACAGATGCGCCCCGGCATGATCATCAAGTACAAAGACGACCTGCATCTGGTCTTTTCCGTCGAGCACCGCACGCCCGGCAATTTGCGCGCCTTTATCCAGGCCAAGCTGCGCAACATTCGTACGGGGTCCATGTTTGTCGAGCGCTTTCGGTCGCCCGACCCGATCGAGCGGGTCGTGGTCGACGAGATCCGGATGGAGTACCTGTACAACGACGGCGATGATTACTACTTCATGGACCAGGAGACCTACGAGCAGACCAACCTGAAGCGGGAAACGCTGGGCGATTCAGTCGAATACCTCACGCCCAACCTGCAGATTTCCGTGAGCTTTCACGATGGCAAAGCCGTAGGGATCGAGCTGCCCCCGTCGGTGGAGATGACCGTTGTGGAAACGGAGCCGGGCATCAAGTCGGCCACGGCCAGTTCCGTGACGAAGCCCGCGAAGACGGAAACGGGCCTCGTGGTTCAAGTTCCGCCCTTCATCAACGAAGGCGAGAAGATCAAGGTCGATACAGCCGAAGGCGCGTACATGAGCCGCGCGTAGCTTACGAGCTTTTGGGGAAGCAGGAGGGCGCAGCCGAAGCTGCGCCTTTCCTGTTTCCTGCCATTTGTCAGAAACGATAGAACGCACTGAGCGCGGGCTCTTCCGTTACGCGCCACGAGCGGCTGCTGATCACGGCGTTCCCGAAGTTCGGCGAGCGGTAGTACAACGAACGGCCCGAGACGCGGAAGCCGATGTGTTGATTCTTCACGGGCAGATCGAAGCCGGTCTCCAGCAGGCCTGCACCGCGCCATTGGGTCGATCCCTGCCACGGGTAGAAGCCGATGGAACCTCCGCCAACTTCCATGTAGGGCTGGAACGGAATGTGCTTGGGATGAAACAGGTAGCCGCCCGTGAGCTCATGCGCGTCAGTCGGAACGTTGGACTGACCGTAGCTGCTATTGGTGGCGAACTGGTACAGGAATCGCTCCTGGTAGTGCGTGAACCCGTAGTTCAGGGCGATGCCGGCCCAGGGCTTGGGATGAATCTGGAGCGACGAAACAAAACCCGCCGACCACGTGGTGAACTGTTGCTGGTTAAAGATGTCGGTTGTGTTCGTGCCGTTCTGAATGGGATAGGTGAACGGCCGGTAGCTTGAATCGGACTCAAGAATGGTGCTGAATTGTCCTGTTCCTCCGACAGAAAGGCTGGCACCGTGAGCTTTCAGGTATTGGGCCTGCGCGGTTAGGGCGGTGAAGGCTAGAAATGTGGGAAGGGCGCGACGAAGAAGGTACCTCACCTGGGATCTCCTCAAAAGTGGTTCAGTTTTTGAGAACGACATGCTGCCCAGACGAGCCCAGGGTGTTAGCACGGTCGACGTTCTCGCTAGAAATGCTCTACAACAGCGCACGTTCGGTGCTGTTGACCGGTACTGCGGGTTACCAAAAAAGACGCGGGGGAGAACCGCGTAGGTTGTCTGTCTTCTTGCCCCGGGAGTGTCCTGTTGCGCGGCAGCGTTTCGCTCTGCGACACTGAGCCGTCATGGTTGTTCACTTCCTCGTACGGGGCCGGGTGCAGGGTGTTGGCTTCCGATGGTTCGTACACCGCGAGGCCGCCGAGTTGGGACTACGCGGATCGGTGCGCAATACGGAGTCGGGCGACGTGGAAGTCATCGCCGCTGGAGACCCTGAGCTCATCGCGGAGTTGCGCAGTGAGCTGCACAAGGGCTCGCGCGGCAGCCGGGTGGACGCCGTGGTAGAGCATGAACTGGCCGAGAGTGAAGCTGACTCGCTGGGGCCGTTCCAGATCGAAGGAGCCTGGTAAGAACGCATGGTCGAAGTTTCGCAATGTGAGCCGCTAAAGGCGCTCATCCGTACGGTTCCGGATTACCCCAAGCCGGGCATTCTCTTCTACGACATCACAACGCTGCTCAAAGAGCCTGCCGGCTTCGCGCAGATGATCGACGCTTTCGCCGCACATTACATCAACAAAGATGTTGACTTGGTGCTGGGCACGGAAGCGCGCGGGTTCATCTTCGCGCCCGCGATCGCCTATCGCCTGAATGCAGGCTTTGTGCCCGTGCGCAAGGCCAACAAGCTGCCGTCCAAGACAGCCAAGGTCTGCTACGACCTGGAGTATGGCCAGGATTGCCTGGAATTGCACCTGGACGCCGTACAGCCCGGGCAGAAGGTGCTGCTGGTCGATGACCTGCTGGCAACGGGCGGGACGATGGCCGCAACCGTTGAGCTGGTGGAGAAGCTCGGTGGCGTTGTGGTGGGCATCGCGTTTGCCATCGAGCTTGATTTTCTGAAGGGGAGGGATAAGCTGGCGGGACATGAAGTTTTCAGCTTGTTGCACTATGCGGAGTAGAGCGGTTGCGCTCCTTGCTCTAATCGCGTTGCTTCCTACCGGCACACGTGCCCAGGATGTGGCGAAGCCTGAGCATCAACCGGAAGCTTCGGGGAGCGCTGCAGCGGGCGCCCCGTCAGATCCGGCCGACCTTGTCGCCGTGAACACTTTGCAGGCTGACGGGAAGCGTCCGTTCCACCTCGTCATGGGTTTCCAGGTCTTCGATCTCGGAGGGAAGCCTGAGGAGCAAGGGACAATTGAGTACTGGTGGGCAGGAGATCGTGGCTTTCTCTTGAACATCACTGCGCCGTCCCTGGGAACAGTCCACAACGTGCGCTTCGACGAAGTCGCAAAGCCTGGAGCAAAGAGGACACTCTTTTTTGCGAACCAGCTGCTTGACTCCGAAAGATTCGCCGGTTCGTTGCTGAAGGGTAGGACTGGCGAGACCGGGATGGTAGAGCGCGCGTTCGGAAAGCTCAAGCTCAACTGCACGGGCCCCCTTCCCACCGCCGGGGCCCCTTTCATTCAGGATACGGTGTGTCTCGACGAACAGAGTGGGACCGTGCGCCTGATCGAAGGTCCGGGCTTCGTGATCACGCGCAACCGGCCCGGCCTCTTCGCTGGCACGCATGTTGCACTTGAGGAAGAGATCCTTTGGGGTCATGTGCCCTCGATCAAGGGTCACATTGACAAACTGGAGAGCTTCGAGCCCGCGAGCAACGCGGTTGCGTTGGAGCATGCCACGACTCCGGAGGAGAGTAAGACCAAGCCTTCGACGGCCGTCATGGTTGCGGGTGGAGTCATTGCGGGGAAGAAGATCAGCGGGGCCCAGCCCCAGTATCCGGAGCGAGCGAAGCAAGCAAGACTCAAGGGCACGGTACTGCTCGCCGCGGAGATCTCGAAACAGGGGCGAATCGCCTATCTCATCCCCCTTGCAAGCCCGGATCCATTGCTGACCGACGCCGCTATGAATGCGGTGAGCGAATGGGTCTACCAGCCTTACCTGCTCAATGGCGCGCCTGTTTCGGTCGATACAACCATCACGATCAACTTCAACCTGAGCAGCGGCCGTTGATTCTCCCGGGTCGGCATCGCTGAACCGCACGGGGAGGTTTAGCATCCAACCCCGCGAGGAGATCCATGACCAAGAGCCACGGCTACGCAGCATTCGACAACAGTTCCCCGCTTCGCCCATACGACTTCGAACATCGTGACCCCAATCCGGACGACGTCGTCATTGACATCGACTTCTGTGGCATCTGTCACTCGGACATTCATCAGGTTCGCAATGAGTGGAAGGACGCCATGTATCCCATGGTGCCCGGCCACGAGATCGTAGGCCATGTGCGCGAGGTGGGCAGCGCCGTCCGCAAATACAAGCAGGGGCAGCGCGTCGCGGTGGGTGTGCTGGTGAACAGCTGTCTCGCCTGCAACAACTGCAAAGCGCAACAAGAACCCTATTGCGAGAAGCGTGCGGTCGGCACCTATAACGCAAAGGATTATGACGGTTCCATCACCTATGGCGGGTATGCGTCGGTGATCGTCACCAAGGAGCATTTTGTGCACTCGCTCGCGGATAGCCTTGACTCTGCGGGGGCGGCGCCGCTGCTGTGTGCGGGCATCACCACGTACTCGCCGCTGAAGCACTGGGGCGCGGGACCGAATAAGAAGGTCGGCGTTGTAGGCCTTGGCGGTCTGGGTCACCTGGGGTTGAAGTTCTCGCACGCGTTCGGCGCGCATACCGTGCAGTTCACGACCTCCGAGAGCAAGATCGACGACGCCAAGAAGCTGGGCGCGGATGAGGTCATCATCTCCAAGGACGCGCAGCAGATGGCCAGACACGCCGGGTCGTTCGACTTCATCCTGGATTGCGTCTCCGCCGAACATGACCTCAACGCCTACCTGAAACTGCTGAAGCTGGATGGGACGTTGTGC
>CAXUNH010000013.1:34304-40689 GCA_964252405.1 uncultured Acidobacteriaceae bacterium
TGGTCGGTCTGCCCGAGGTTGCGCCGGTGATCTCGCCCTTCTCACTGACCACCAATCGACGTTCGCTGGCCGGCTCCATGATCGGTGGTATGGCGGAGACGCAGAGCATGCTGGACTACTGCGCCGAGAAGAACATCGTGGCTGATGTTGAGGTGATCGGCTACGACCGGATGGAAGAAGCCTACGACCGCGTGGTGCGCAGTGATGTGAAGTACCGCTTCGTGCTGGATAACTCCACGTTAAAGCAGGCGTAATCACGGCCGGAGTGAAAAGAAGGCGGCGGGCCTCGGCTCGCCGCTTTTGTTTTCATCCCAACGCTACAGCCACAGTACGCACTCTGGATTAACGGCCGGGTACGTGCCTCGCGGCGCCAGACGGCCTGTGTTCACTTCGCGCGCGAAGACCGACAGGTCATCCGAGTCTTGATTAGCGCAGACCAGCCATTGCTCTGACGGATCGAGCGCAAAGAAGCGCGGTGTTTTGCCGCCGCACGGCAGTTGCTGAATCTGTGTCAGCCGACCGCCCTCCGGTTCGACCGCGAAGACGGTCAGCGCATCGCAGAAGCGGGTACTCGTGTAGAGGAAGCGGCCGTCATGGCTCACGGCGATCTCCGCACCGGTGCTGGGCGGGTCCTTCGGTGCACTGGGCGGCAGGATGCTGACCGTGGCCTCCGGGACGGCCTCGGCCGCAGCCTGGCCGCCGCGGGGTCGCCATCGATAGAGACACACGGTGCAGTCAATCTCATTGACGCAGTAGAACCAGCGGCCGTTTGGGTGAAAGGCGAGGTGCCGTGGACCGGCTCCCGGGCTGGTGCGGATGCGGGTAGGCGTGCCCAGCGCGCCGCGCGTATGCGGCTGAAAAGGAAAGGCCAGGATCGCGTCATCGCCGAGGTCGCAGGCCAGAACAAAGCGATTCTCCGGGGAAGGCACCGCGCAGTGCAGGTGCGGCGAGCTTTGGCGGTCCTTTACGGGGCCTCCGGATCCGCAGGCGTCCGTTCCCGCGCAATTGAAGACGGTTGTAGCCGGGCCGGGAATGCCCTGGCGGTCAAGCGGGAACACCGTAAGGCTGCCACCCCCGTAGTTGGCCGTGAACAGGAGACTACCGGTGCGGTCCACCGAGGCAAAGCATGGGGCGCCGCCGCCGGTCGGCCGGTTCTGAAGCCCTGCCAAGCGGGCCTGCCTGCGGTCTACCTCAAAGGCGGAGACCGCCGCTGCGGGCGCATCCGACTCGTTGCAGGCATACAGGACAGAGAGTCGCGGATGCATGGTCAGGAAGGTCGGTTGCGGCGTGGCGACGGCGAGTTCCGCTGTCCCGACTTCGCCCGTGGCGGCATTCCATCGAGCGCGGTAGACGCCCTGGCCGGTGTTATTGCCCAGCAGCAACCAGCCGCTCGGCGGAGCCGGACTCTGGCTCCCCAGTTCGCGCCAGCCGCCAACAACAGCGGCTGCGAGGGAGGTCTGCAGGATTCGTCGGCGAGTGCTAGGCAGAGACATGGGGACGCGTGTACCGGAATCGATGTGGGCCCCTCGTGCGGGGAGAACCGGCGCGGCCCCGCCGTCTTAACGGGGCGTGGGCAGGCCTTCGGATTCGGCCGCGGTCTCCGGCTCTGCGGGCAGCCGGAAATCCATCTCGGCCGGATGCGCGTCCTGGTTGATCACGGGCAACGACGGAAGGTTGAGGGACCCTTTCGCTTCCCGCACGACCGCTTCTGCATGCTCGATTACCTCATCGACGGTCATGGTGTACATCTCGCGGCCGTTGTCGTAGCCGTTTTCGATGGCCTGCTTGAGGAAGCGGCCGGCGGCCTGCGCGGCGATCGCGTCGGTGATCACCTTGCCGTTGCGGCGCTTCTGCTCGATCCAGGCAACGTTCGGCATCGCGATCCAGAGCGGGCGGTCGTTCACCGCAAATCGAATGTCGGTGGCATCGGCATGACGGGTCGCAATTGCGACCACCGTGGCTTTCCAGACGCAGTGAAGCTGCTCTCCAGTCCAGCGATCGATCGCGAGAAAGTCCTCATACATGTAGCTCAGGGTATGGGACAGGCCGGAGATTCCGCAAGCGGGGGCGATAAGCTGAGGTGTGCGCACATTTTCACTTCTTTTCATCCTTTGGGTGTGGACCGCACGTCTTTGCTCCGCCCAGAACGAGCCGAAACCGCCCGCGCCCAAGCCTCCGCCGGACGTGCTGGTGTTCACAAACGGGGACAAGCTGACGGGGAAACTTCAGAGCGCGTCAGGCGGCCATGTTGTCTTCCACAGCGACATGGCCGGAGATCTGACGATTCCGTTCAGCAAGGTGAAGCAGCTGCGTTCAGGGTCAGAGTTTGTTGCGCTGCGACCGGCAAGGCCCGGGAAGTACAAGCCGGCCGCGACCGGAACTGTGGCGTTTGAGGGCGATCAGGTCACATTCACCCCGAGTGCGGCGACCGGTCAGGGCAGCGCGCAGACGTTATCCACCAAAGACCTTGGCTATCTGGTCGATCTGCCTTCGTACGCGAAGGAGGTTGACCGGAAACCGGGATTCCGCACCGGATGGACGGGTTCGGCGACAGTAGGATTCACGCTGGTTCGCTCGACCGAAGCAGACACGACGTTCAACGGCGCGCTGCACTTCGTCCGGCAGATTCCGACGGTGGCATACCTCCCCTTGAACCATCGCACGACGCTGAACATCGTGGAGACCTACGGTACGAATACCTCGCCGGTGATCCCGCCGACCACGCCCCCCTCGCCGCCGGTTGTGGTGCAGACAAGCATCTTCCACACCGACGCTGAGCGGGATCAGTACTTCAGCTCGCGGCTGTATGCCCTGGCGGATGCGAGCTTCGACCATAACTTTGCATCCGGTCTGCAGGCGCAGCAGGTGTATGGCGCGGGGATCGGCTGGACGCCGCTTGAGAGCGCCCGGCAGCAGCTTGACTTGAAGGCCGACGTTCACTATGAGAAGCAGCAGTTCATTCTGACCCAGAGCACGCCGCCACCGGCAAATACGGAGTTGGTGGGGTCGATCTTTCAGGAGAACTACCGGCGCAATCTGCCGCTGAAGGTAGTCATTACGGAGTGGGCGAATCTTGAGCCGGCGTGGAATGACTTTGTGGCGTACTCGGCCAACGCGTACTTTGGCGTGGCGTTGCCGCTGCACAAGCGCATTAACATTAGCCTCTCCGCGACGGACAACTACATCAACAATCCGGCGCAGTACTACCGGACGAATACGGTGCAGTACGTAACGGGAGTGACGTATTTGTTCAAGTGAGAGGGGAAAAGGGTCTCCCCGGCGCAGAGGACGTTTCCGGCGCTGCGCTTACCTTTGGACTGGCCGGATGTTCTAATGAAGACTGCGGTCTTTTCAGCCGCAAGTGCAGGGCAGGAGTGCAGCTTTGGAAGTTGGTTTGGGTTCTTGTGGGCGTCCGGGTCTGGGACGGTGGATCGGCGGCGGGCTGGCGTTGGGCGTTTTGTTGGCGAGCTGCGGCGTGAGCGCGGAAGCTCAGCGGAAGGATAGGCCGAAGCGGCCTCGCCGTGAAACAAACGCCAGTCGGCAGGCGCGGATCCAACGCACCATTCAGGCCACGTATGCGCATCCGTGGGAGGTTTTTGGAGGCGGCGGATACCTGCGTTGGACCAGCGGCGCGAACACCCAGAAAAACAACGAGGTGAGCTGGGCTGCGTCCGCGAACCGCTTCTTCACCCCAAAGTTCTCCGTCGTGGGGGAGGCTCAGGGATCCTTTGGGCATGCGAAGCCGTTGCGCTTCAACCCAAACGCGGCCCCGATCGGCAATCCTCAGATCAACGAGTACTTCTTTACCGGCGGCGCGAACTACCGCTTTTATGCCAAAGAGAAGATCGCGCTGAGCGCACAGGGGACCGGAGGCGTGGCGTGGGGCATTTTCTCGAGCGGATCGCCGTACAGCTACTCCGGCCCGCAGGTCGGGCTGTGGCAGGACGGCTTCCGGCCGGCGTTTACGGTGAGCGTGAACGCGGACTATAACTTTTTTCCGAATCTCGCCCTACGCTTCTCGCCGACCTATGTTGGGTCAACCTTTGGCGGGCAGGTGCAAAACAACCTTGGATTCAATGCCGGGGTGGTCTACCGCTTCGGAAAAGGGAAGTAAGGCTCAGGGTCTCGGACGCATGTACGGAGGATGCGATGTCCAAAGGTTGGGAGTCAAAGAGCGTCGAAGAACAGCAGGCCGCCGCAACAGCGCGGTCGGAGGCGGCTTACGCCGCGGCTACCGGGCGGGAGGATGCGGCGAAGAAGCGCAGAATCGCAGAGCTGGAGCTGCAGCGCGAACGGGTGCTCAGTGAGCAGACGGCAAATCCGCACCGACGCAACGCACTGCAAATGGCTTTGGCGACGATTGAGCGGGACCTGCAGGAGCTTGGCTGGATGGTGCGGCTGTAGGTTGCCGAGGCGTGTAACGGCTTATGGCCCTACAATCTACAACCTACAACCCATAGCCCACTACAAACGGACGAAGCGGTCCAGCCGGAAGCCTGGATGGCGTTCCTCGTATTCCAATTGCAGCAGCGGTTCAGCGCGCAGAGCTTCGTGCACCTGGTCGCCGTCCAGCCGATGGTCGCGGGAGTGGCCGAGCCAATGGCTGGCGAGGACCGTCGTGCCGGAGTCCATCGACGCGGCCAGTTGAGCGACGGTTTTTCTCCACGTGCCAAGGCGGAAGTAGTAGCCGATCTCACTGAAGACGACGAGGTCATACCCGCTGAGCGGCGTCATGGCGGAAAGGGCTTCGCAGCGCACGTGCACGTTGGGCAGGTGAGCGCAACGTTCTGTGGCGCGAGCTACCGCCGTAGGGGAGAAATCAGAGGCTTCGACGGCATCGCAAAGCGCGGCAAGGCGTTCGGTCAGGGTGCCGATCGAGCAACCTGGCTCAAACCCCCGGCGGTAGCGGCGGTGGGAGAGCGCCTGTGCGATCCTGGTAAAGCGGCCCTGCTCAAACTCGCTCCCGGCGAAGTTCCACGGATCGGCCTGCTTCTTGTACCGGGCTTCAAAGAAGCCTGGACTGGATTTGCTTTTGAAGAGCATCGATAAGCTCCCGCCCACGAGCTTACCTTAGCTCTTGCGATTGAGGACGTACGGATTTGCCTGGGCAGTTGGGGTGACCACCACGGTCTGAATCGACACATGAGGGGGTCTTGTGGCGGACCACACGATGATGTCGGCGATGTCCTCGGGGGTAAGCGGGTCGACGCCGGCGTAAACCTTGCCCGCGCGCTCCTCGTCCCCGCGGAAACGGATCTTGCTGAAGTCGGTTTCCACCATCCCGGGGTCCACCGAGGTGACGCGGATCGGGGTGCCGTTGAGATCGATCCGGAGGCCGTCGGAGATGCTGCGTTCGGCCGCTTTGGTGGCGCAGTACACGTGGCCCATGGGGTATGCGATGTGGCCGGCGATGGAGCCGAGCGAGATGATGTGGCCGTGACCCCGCTTGACCATACCGGGAACAACCGTTCGCGTCACATACAAGAGGCCCTTGACGTTGGTGTCGATCATCTCTTCCCAGTTCTCAACGTCGTCCTCCCACAGTTTGGTGAGGCCGCGGCTAAGGCCGGCGTTGTTGATGAGGATGTCGATGCGGCCCCAGGCGTCCGGGAGCGTGTTTATGGTGCCCTCCACCTCATCGCGGTCCTGCACATCGAGTTCAAAGCTGAAGACGTTCGAGGCCCCGAGGTCGCGCAGTTCAGCTTCCATGGCCTGCAGCTTTTCCAGACGGCGGGCGCACAGCAGAAGACGCACACCGTGCTGGGCGAAGGCCCGGGCCGTCGCTTCGCCGATCCCGGAGCTTGCGCCCGTGATGAAGACGACCTTGTCGCGCAGAGGTTCAGCCATGTTGATGTGGTCCCCTCGAAGAGAGCAGTGGAACAGTGATCCCGGAACTTGTGATGCCGAAACAAGACGGGCCGCGAGGGTGAGTCGCGGCCCGGGGCAGGGATCTTCGGTGGATTACTGTTGACTACCGGTGGTGCCGGCATCCGGGCCGGCTGTGGTCTGCACGCCGATGGCATTGCCGGAGACGATCAACTCCACGCGCCGGTTCTGCTGACGGCCCGCAGCGGTTTTGTTGTCCGCGACGAAGTTCGTGGCCCCGTAGCCCTGGGCGGTGATGTTGTCCTGCGGAACGCCGTTGTTGACCATGAAATCCTTGACGGCGCCGGCACGATTCTCGCTGAGCTTCTGATTCATCGTGGGCGAGCCGGTTGCGTCGGTGTAGCCTTCCACCTGTACCTTGAGGCCCTGGTACAGCTCGAGGATGGTGGCCACCTTGGCGAGCGAAACCTGCGTGTTGGACTTGAGCGTGTACTTGCCGGTGTCGAAGAGAACATCGGACAGGTTCACCACGAGGCCACGTGGAGTCTCCGTAGTTTGA
>CAXUNH010000014.1:0-39907 GCA_964252405.1 uncultured Acidobacteriaceae bacterium
GGGCACTCACGTCAGGTTCTCCAAAAGGGCGAACGGCGGAACGGTACCTACAGGCCCAGGGATCCAGTGCCTGAGGTACTCCGCACAGGGGGCGTGACCGGCTCCGGCACTGGCTGTTGTTCCGGGAAGATGGGCGCTGCCGTACTCCGTTGCAGCAAAAGCATCATGCCCCACACCACAAGAAGAAGGGGCCAGCTGCGGTGGAGCGGAAGCACATGCGCCGTTTGAAGAGCCAGGAGGGCCGATACCGTGAGCAGAACAGTGGGGCCGACCATGGCTCCTGCGAGTGTCTGGACCCGCCCAGTCAGCGCAACTCCGTTCTGCAGGGCTTCCCAACGGCGAAAGGCGCTCCACAGGGCCAAGGCAGCCAGGAGGATCGGCGCAAACCAGCGTCCGCTGAGGCGAAGCTCCGGGAGGAGGTTCCCTAGAAGGAAGATCAGTCCCAAGCCAATCAGCCAGAACGCGCCCACCGGAAAGCGCCGTGTACCCACAATTGGTGTCGGGGCAACGAACGGCTGGACCGGCGTCGTCCCGGTAAATGTAGGGAGATAGGGTGCGCTCATCGCAGCAGGATCCGGTGGCACAGGCCGCGGTCCTGGGGCGGTGTATGGGGTTGCGTACGGGTTTTCGCTATTGTGCTCGGCGAACGGGGAGTAAGGCGTGTAGGGAGGAGCTGGAGGCGGCTTGGGCGGCGCGTAGCCCCCCCAGTTCGCGCCTGATCCGCGGGTCTGAGAGCCAGCCGATCCGAAGGCTCCAGGAGAGGTCTGCGTGCCCCGGGCAAAGCCCATGCGTTCCCCAAGGTCGTTCCAGCCAAACGGGTTCGGCAAGGGGAGGTTGTCACGCCGGGCCCGGGCCGTGTGGTACGCCTCGAAAACCTGGTAGAAAATCCACCCCCACACCAGCCACCAGAAGACCCAGTGCAGATTGTCTGACAGCGCAACCAGGATGACGAAGACGACAAGGTGCATCGCGCCTTTGGCGTACTGGGCGTTGTACATGGCGCCTACACCGGGGATGAATCCCAGCAAGCCGGCCAGCACCGGGT
This sequence comes from uncultured Acidobacteriaceae bacterium, assembly GCA_964252405.1. Taxonomy (GTDB): domain Bacteria; phylum Acidobacteriota; class Terriglobia; order Terriglobales; family Acidobacteriaceae; genus Granulicella. The sequence continues at coordinate 1,046 of CAXUNH010000014.1, forward strand.
TGGGACCGCCCACTACGGGGGGCACGACGTTCGGCCCCGTGCCTCCGTTATAGGGTCCCGAGTGCACGCTCTGCCATCCGGTCCCGGACTGGCGAAAGCTGGCGCAGGTATCGCAGAAGATGCCATGGCCGACTCTCCGCAAGGTGTCCGGCGTCAATCCCTGGCCACATTCCTGGCAGAAGCCCGCGCGCGTACCGGAATCGGTTCCGGGGCTCGCGCTGGTTTCGGCGTCCCCGTGCTGCGTCCTGGTGTCGTCGATCATTGCCCCTCCTTTTCCGGTCTTGCCTTCTGCGTTGTTACGGTGCTTTGGTGAGAACCTCTAGCGGCCTGAGGAGCTTGTGTCCGGGTCGTCCATCTGCGCTCGCATTTCATTTACACGCGACTCAACACGGTACACGACGCGCAGGCCCTGAATGGACCGGACGAGGGATGCCCCCGTGTTCGCTACCGTGCGATGCAGTCCACCTGTGCGCAGGGTTTGGGCATTGAGCTGGTCGACGGAGGCCCCAAGGAGGTTCAGCGTCAGGCAGATCGAAAAAAAGGCCATCGCGCCTGTCATCGCCAGCCGGGGCTGCAACAGCGTAGCCCAACCCTCCTGGCCTATCCAGCTTCGCCAACCGGAACCGGCTCCTTCCCAATCCCGCGAGTTCTGCAGGCCTGGGATCACCGGAGCAGGTTGTCTTTCCGGGATGTGCGCCAGCGGAGGCAAACTCACTCCCGCTTCGGCGTATCCGGTAGTCTGCGCCAGGATGCTGGCGAGCATGTTCGGCGGCGGCTCCGGCGTCTCATCCTTCAACACCGTCAGCCACGCCAATCCGCGTTGTGCCTCCGCAAGCTCCTCCGAGCACCCGGCACAGCCCGCCAGGTGCTGGTCAAGCGCTCGCCGTTCGGCGTCGCTGAGCAGACCGTCCGCGGCATCGGGCAGCAGCATCGCCCAGGGCGCACAGGCCGACTCACGCCGCGCGCTAGTCTTCACCCTTGCTCCAAAGTTCTTTTGTCCCCTGAAGTCCATGGCTACATCACCTGCCCTTCCATACCCTTCAATAGACGCGCCAACTCTGCCCGGCCGCGGCTGATGCGGCTCTTTACCGTCCCCTGCGGGATGCACAGGGTTTCCGCGATCTCGCGGTAATCCATATCTTCCAGATCACGCAAAATCACTGCCTCGCGAAGCTCCGGCGACACCTGCGCCAAAGCTGTCTGGATCTTGGCCCGTAGTTCGATGCCGGCGACGTGCCGCTCCTGCCCACCGCCGCGTGTGTCCGCCAGCCGTTCCGCGCGGGTCGGTCCTTCCTCGTCGCCGCTGGCGGTCTCGTCCAGCGACTCGCTGGCCCGGTCCATCCGAGATCGCCGGTAGTGATCGACCAGCAGGTTGCGTGTCAAGGCGGTCAGCCACACGCCAAAGCTGGCCCTCGCCGGATCAAAGCTGCGCAGGTTGCGGTACACCTTCAGAAAAACATCCTGGGTCAGGTCCTCGGCCTCGTTCGCCGAGCCGGTAAAGCGGTAGCACAGGGCATACACCCGCCGCTGCTGGCTGCGCACCAGCGCCTCCCACGCGTAGGGATCGCCCAGCAGGCAGCTGTTGGCCAACTCCGCCATGCGCTGCTGCTCGGCGAGCACTGCGGCCGATACCGGAGCACGATGGCCGAGATCCTCCGGCAGCCCCTGCGTCCTGCCGGGTTCCTGGACGGGCGTTGGTGTACCTGCATGGACCCGCCCGGGCCTCTCGCCCGCTCCGGACGCCGGATCTTCAGGCGGCGCCAGCACTGCTGTCACTCCGCCGTGCCGCGCACCGGGCAGTCTCGCTGCCTGTTGGGTTGCGGCACCCCTGGCCAGCCCTAGCACCACCGGGTTCACCACCATCGAAGCCATGCCTTCCCATACGCACCGTCGCCGCCTGTGGTTCCCGCCGGCTTGACCTCCCACAGGGCAACATGGCGCCGCCTTTCTCCACTCAGACTGTCACTGCTTGATCACCCCGCAGGCGATCCGGTTGCCGGAGTTGCCGCTGGGGTCTGTCTTCATATCGTCCGCATGCTCGTGCACCATGAGCGATGTCCCACCATTGGACAGCAGGGAGTTCGGCGCACCCGGCTGCAGCGTCACCGCCGTCAGCATCCAGGACGCTGAACCCTTATGGTCCTCGCCGACGTTCACGTTGGTCGGGGTGTCGCCGGCGTGATGGCCGGCCGGGTTCGCGAAGCCGTGCTGCTTGCCGTCCGGATTGAAGTGTCCGCCCGCCGACTTGAAGTCAGGCGCTTCGCACACCGCGTTCTGGTGAACATGCACGCCGTGATCGCCGAAAGGGATGTTCTCCAGCGAAACCTTGACCTCCACGCCGTTCTTTTTCTGCTTCAGGGTAGCGCTGCCGGCAGGCTCGCCCTTGCCCGTCATCAGCTTCACCTTGATCTCTTTCACCGGCGCCGCGTCCTGCGCCCGGGCAAAGCCCAGAGTCAGACCCACGGCTGCCAGCGCCGCTCCCGAGACCGCTATCCGCTTGTTCATGAACAGTTTTCTCCTTGATATCGCCAGCATACCCCCGTCCGCGGAGAGCCTGGGACCTTTTCTCACACCCGTGGACAACCCTTCCAGGCCGAGGGTCCGGTTACGATACCCGGATGCACGCAACACCGTCTCCCGGCGTTCTTGAAGTCATCACCGGCCCCATGTTTTCAGGGAAAAGCGAGGAGCTGATCCGCCGGCTGAAGCGCGCCCGCATCGCCCGCCAACGTGTCGCCTGCTACAAGCCCGACATCGACCTGCGCTACCATCGCACGCAGATCGCCTCGCACTCCGCCCAGACCCACGAAGCGCTTCCCGTCAGCTCCGTGGAGGGGTTGCGGGCGGCGCTGTTCCCGCAACTGGAGGAGATCGAGGTCATCGGTATCGATGAGGTTCAATTTCTGTCTGCAGAGGTGGTCCCCCTGCTGGCCGAGCTGGTTGCGCGGGGCAAGCGCGTCATCGCGGCCGGGTTGGACATGACGTACGCGGCGGAGCCGTTTGGTCCGGTGCCTATGCTGATGGCCTTGGCAGACTCGGTGAGCAAGCTCTCCGCCGTCTGCATGGTGTGCGGAGCCAGCGCGATCCATACCCAGCGTTTGGGCCAATCGCAGGAGTTGGTGATTGTCGGCGCGACGGGGATGTACGAGGCTCGCTGCCGTGCGCACTTCCAGCCTCATCGGGATGAACTGGGCTCCGAGCAACTGGAGCTGCCGGCCTGATCTACTTCGCGGGGGGCTGCCAGAGCTCAACGCGGTTGCCGTCGCAATCCTTGATCCAGGCGAACTTGCCGAACTCAGAGTCATCGCGCTTCGGATCGATCCAGACGTCTGCGGAATGCAACGCGGCCAGAAGGGCATCAAGGTCGTCCACGCGGTAGTTGATCATCACCTGCTGCGGGGCGCCCGCCCCACCCTCGCCGAAGTAGGTGGTGTCCGCCGGGAACGTGGACCAGACCGTCACGCCCGTTCCCGGCGGAACCTCGTCACTCCAGGAGAACTTCACACCCCCAAAGGCGGTCAGTTTCACCCCGAGGTGCTCTGCATACCATTGCTTCAGGCGCTTGGGATCCACCGAGCGCAAAAAGACTCCACCGACTCCGGTAACGCGTGCCATGCTTCCTCCGAACCTCAATCCCCTGGGGCCAGGTTCGGCATCGCCGGGATCCGCCCTCGATCTCACTTTCACCGCTCTCAGTTCAGGAGTCAACGGGTAAGATCGCGCCATCAGCTCGAGAGGCCCGCGAGCAGATCCATCACCGCACCGCCGTCGATCGTCTCTGCCGCGAGCCGAACGCCCGCAGCCATGTCCGGCGCGCGTTCGGCCACGACCAGCACCGCAGCCGCATTGAGCAAGACTACGTCGCGCCTCGGCCCACGCTCGCCGGCAAAGATCGCGCGCAGGATCGCCGCGCTCTCGCCGGCGTCGCGTCCCGCGGCCAGCGCGCTCGCCGGCGCAAGGGAAAGTCCCAGGTCTTCGGCGTTGATCCGGGTGGCCAGCACGGTGTGCCCGTGCACGTCGCCGGTGACGGTGGCGACCTCACTCGGGCCACACAGCGAGAGCTCATCCAGGCCGCCGGCTCCGTGCACGACCATCGCCCGCCGTACGCCCAGATGTGGCATCGCCTCCGCCACGGGCTTGAGCACGGAGGCGCTGTACACGCCCATGACCTGACGTCTCGCGCCGGCCGGGTTCAGCAAAGGGCCCAGCACATTGAAGATGGTGCGCACGCCCAACGCGCGACGCACCGGCATCACCGCGCGCATCCCGGGATGATGGGCTGACGCAAGCAGAAAGCAGAAGTTGGTTCGCCGGAGCGACTCTGCGGCTGCCTCCGGCTCAAGGGAGATCGGGATTCCCATCGCTTCCAGGACATCGGCGGAGCCACAGCGGCTCGTCACTGCGCGGTTGCCATGTTTGGCTACCTTCACGCCGGCCGCGGCCGCGACCAAGGCAGCTCCGGTGGAGATGTTGAAGGTGCCCGCACCGTCGCCACCCGTGCCGCAGGTGTCGACCAGCTCCGCCCGCTCGGCATCGTCCAGCGGCAACGTGATCGCTCTCTCGCGCATGGCCAGGGCAAACCCGGCGATCTCTTCAGCGGTTTCGCCACGGGAGGCCATTCCGCCGAGCAGGGAAGCCATTTCAAGCTCGGAGGCCTCGCCCGCCAGTAAGCGCTCCATCAGACTCTGCGCTGCGGCTAACGGCAACGTTTGCCGCTCCTCAACCACCCGCTTCAGCTCCGCCGTAATTGCCACACCTTTGAGGCTACATGAGCGCACCGCCCTATGTGACTGGCCCATATGTTTCGGAACGCGTCAGAAATCCCAGAAAGCGCGTGGCTCTGCTGCCACAGTTCGTCCGCTCTTGCCGATAATCGCCGATCCGCGCTTGCCGCTCTCCGAAGGCAGTCGCTACCATGGCTGCGAACCGCCGCACTCTTTCCGTCACACGATCTCCCCAGGAGCACGCATGAAGATTCACGAGTACCAGGCCAAAGAAATTCTCCGCCGCTATGGCGTCAGCGTGCCTGATGGCCAGGTTGCCGTCACGTTTGAGGAGGCTGATGCCGCCGCGCAGCAGCTGTTTGGCGCGGGGCATGGCGTGGTGGTCGTGAAGGCGCAGATCCATGCCGGCGGACGGGGCAAGGGTGGCGGCGTCAAGCTCGCAAGATCTCGCAGTGAGGCGGAGCAGCACACCAAGAGCATCCTCGGCATGCAGCTGATCACGCACCAGACCGGGCCACAGGGACAGAAGGTGCAGCGCCTGCTGGTGGAGGCTGGATCGGCGATTGCGCGTGAGCTGTACCTTGGTATCGTGCTGGACCGCGCGACGGGCAAGGTGGTCTTTATGGCCTCGCAGGCCGGCGGCATGGAGATTGAGGAAGTTGCGCACGAGACCCCGGACGCCATTTTCAAGGAGGTCATCGATCCGGCCGTCGGCCTTGCGCCCTTTCAGGCTCGGCGGCTGGCCTTCAAGCTCGGCCTCGAGGGCCCGCAGATTGCGGAGGCTGTGCGCTTCATGGTTGGCCTGTACAAGGCGTATATCGAGACCGACAGCACGTTGATGGAGATCAATCCCTTCATCGTCACCAAGGACGGCAAGCTCGCCGCGCTCGATTGCAAGATCAATTTCGATGACAACGCGCTGTTCCGCCACAAGGACCTGAAGGACCTGCGCGATCTCGCCGAAGAAGATCCGCTCGAAGTCGAAGCGTCCAAGTTCGCGCTGAACTACATCAAACTCGAAGGCAACATTGCGTGCATGGTGAATGGCGCTGGCCTCGCGATGGCGACGATGGACATCATCCAGTACGCCGGTGGCTCGCCTGCGAACTTCCTCGACGTAGGTGGTGGCGCGAATCAGGAGCAGATCGAAAACGCGTTCGGCATCCTGCTGAGCGACAAGAACGTGAAGGCCATCTTCATCAACATCTTTGGCGGCATCCTGCGCGTGGATGTGCTCGCCACGGCTGTGGTCGCTGCCGCGAGAAAGCTCAACGTGCAGATCCCCATCGTGCTGCGCCTAGAAGGCACCAACGTCGAAGAGGGCCGGGAGATCATTGCCGAGTCCGGGCTGAAGTTCCAGGTGGGTGCGACGATGAAGGAAGCGGCGGATCTTGTGGTCGCCGCGGCCAAAGGGTAGGTGGAGTGTGGCTCTTCTGAGCAGGGGGACAAAGCAGCCCGCGCGCCAACCCAAGATCAAGGCGCTTACGTTCGACGTCTTCGGCACCACCGTCGATTGGGTTGGGGGAATGACCGGGCACGCGCAGAGGCTCTTCGATAGTCGCGGCGTCCGGGGCAATCCCGACGAGCTTGTGCGCGAGTGGCGCGCTCATTACCAGCCTGCAATCAAGCCCGTGCGCGAAGGAAAACGCGAGTGGGTCGATTTCGATCGGTTACACCGGGAAGAGTTGGACAAGATTATTGAACACTATGGCGCGGCGAAGCTCTCCAGTGAGGACCGCGACCAGCTAACCGCTGGTTGGCGCTATCTCAAAGCGTGGCCTGACGTGGTACCGGCGCTGCATCGTCTGAAGAAGCACTTTATGCTTGCGCCTTTGTCGAATGGGACAACACGGCAACTGATCGAGACGGCGAGATTTGCGAGTCTTCCCTGGGACGCCATCTTTGGCGCGGATATGTTCAGGACCTACAAGCCCGACCCGAGGGTTTACCTGGGCGCGGTTGGTCTGCTCGGCTTGGAGCCGGGCGAGGTGCTGATGGTCGCTGCGCACAATAACGACCTACAGGGCGCGCAGAAGCACGGGTTGCAGACGTGCTTCGTGCAGCGGTCCACCGAAGACGCGAAGCCGGAAGGCTCTTACGATTACGTGGTCGACAACTTTGAACATCTCGCCCGGACCCTAAACACAGTCTGAGCAAAGCCGAACGGAGACAGCTATGGCAGTACTGGTCGACAAGAACACACGCCTCATCGTGCAGGGCATCACGGGCCGCGAAGGCACCTTTCATGCCAAGGGTTGTGCCGAGTACGGCACACAGGTCGTCGGCGGCGTGACCCCCGGCAAAGGCGGCACGACGCATGAGGGCTGGCCTGTCTTCAATACGGTGGACGAGGCCGTGAAGGCGACCGGCGCCAACGCCACCGTCATCTTCGTCCCGCCACCGGCTGCGGCAGACGGCATCCTCGAAGCCGCCGATGCGGGCTTGCCGCTGATCGTGTGCATCACCGAGGGCATCCCGGTGCTGGACATGGTGAAGACCTGGGACGCGATCAAGGACAAGAAGTCTGTGCTGATCGGGCCGAACTGCCCGGGCGTGATCTCGCCGGGGAAAGCTAAGATCGGCATCATGCCGGGCCGCATTCACAAGGAAGGGTCGGTGGGCATTGTTTCGCGTTCCGGAACGCTGACGTACGAAGCCGTGCACCAGCTCACGCAACTTGGGATCGGCCAGAGCACGGCGATCGGTATCGGAGGCGACCCCATCGTCGGCACGACGCATATCGACGCCATCAAGCTACTGAATGAAGACCCCGGGACCGAAGCGATTGTCATGATCGGTGAGATCGGCGGGACCAACGAGGAGAAAGCTGCGGAGTACATCAAGGCCTTTGTGAAGAAGCCCGTGGTGGGCTTCATTGCCGGGCAAACCGCGCCTCCGGGACGACGCATGGGGCATGCCGGCGCGATTATCTCCGGTGGTGAGGGAACGGCCGAAAGCAAGATGGAGGCCATGGCGGCCGCGGGCATTCACGTCGTGAAATCGCCGGCCGAGATCGGCGAAACCATGGCGCGGGTCCTGGGCCGCTGATTCGCGTCGGCCCCCTCAGTTTCGCGACGTAATCGGTTCCACCCGAAGGAAGCGCCAGGGCGGCCGCTTTTTTCTTGCGCCTTCGTGCGCGAAACCGCATCCTTTCTGCAGCAACCGGGACCGCAGTGCAAACGCCTTCTGGCAGCCATCTGCCCACGGCCGCGCCGCGCCCATGAAAGGATCCACCATGCGCCACATCGTTTTCAGAATGACCACCGTCGCTGCTCTCGCCACCGCAGTGTTCGCCGGCTCGCACGCGCTCGCACAGCACGTGAACTATGCCATCGACCCTGCTCATTCGCAGGTTGACTTCGGCATCAAGCACATGGGGATCTCCACGGTACACGGCCGTTTTGCGATCAAGGAAGGCAGCATCGACCTCGATCCGCAGAACCTGACAGACTCCTCCGTGATGGCAACGATTGATGTGGCCAGCGTGGACACCGGCGTAGCGGCGCGTGACGGCCATCTCCGTACGCCCGACTTCTTCGATACGGCAAAGTACCCCACCGCGACATTCAAGAGCACCAAGATCGTCAAAGCCGGCGAAGGCTACGATGTGGTCGGCGACCTGATGCTTCACGGCGTCACCAAGCCCGTGACGTTACACATGGAAGCGCCGAGCAAAGAGCAGATGGGCATGGACAAGATGCCGCACCGTGGCTTTACCGCGACCACCACGCTGCACCGCAAGGACTTCGGCCTGACCTGGAACGGAACGCTGCAGAGCGGCGACACCATGCTCGGCGACGACGTGAAGATGGAGTTCGACATTGAAGCCGCGGTGAAGAAGTAGAGCCAGAGACGGACGGCGAGGGTGGTCCGCAACCCTCGCCGCGTTGCGCGCCGGGAGTGGCTCAGCGGCCCATGTTGCGGTAGAAGAGCCAGGCGATCCCGAACAGCAACGCCACCAGGAACGCGAGCTCCGCGTGCGGCACATCGTGTTTGGCGGCGTTGATGACTCCGTCCGCCGCCCACGCCACACATCCCATCAACCAGATCCAGGCCGTTCGCCGCATACACTGTTGGACGCGCGGAACGTCGTGGTTCTGCCTTGGAAACAGCTGGTGACTTTCGTAACGTAACGTTACGCTACACCCGCGACCAACTGCCAGCGTCTTAGCCTCCATGAACTTTGCAAACGTGTTGCTCATCTGCATGGGCGCGGTTGCAGTGTGTGCGGGCCTGGTCTTTGCGGTCGAAACCCTGGTGGCTTTCTGCTTTCATGAGCAGGATGGGGAACAGGTGCCCGTCACGCCGCATCAGCCCGGGCTGCTCGATCAGCCTGACCACGACCGGCTACCCTATGACCGAGCCGCGTAATCGCGCATCTCGCGAGCGACGAAAACCTCGATCGAACGCTTCCGGTAGACTGGACGGACTGTTCATTTCAGGAGAGTTTCGTGTCGCAACGCACCTTCAGCATCGTCAAGCCGGATGCGGTCAGGAAGGGCCTTACCGGCGCCATCCTCGCACAGATTGAAAAGGCCGGTTTCAAGATCATCGCGATTAAGAAGATCTCGCTCACCGAAGACCAGGCCAAGGGCTTCTATTACGTGCATCAGGAGCGCCCGTTCTTTGGCTCGCTTACCAAATTCATGACCTCCGGCCCGATCTTTCCCATGGTGCTGGAGAAGGAGCATGCCATCGCCGACCTGCGCAAGCTGATGGGCGCGACCAACCCGGCGAATGCCGAAGAGGGCACCATCCGCAAGATGTTCGCCGACTCCATTGAAGAGAACGCCATTCACGGCTCAGATGGGGAAGAGACAGCCGCCTTTGAGATCGGCTACTTCTTTGCCGGTTACGAACTGAAGTAGAGTTAGCCCGATTCCGAGCGAAGGTCCTGCCTATGCAGGGTCTTTTTGCTCCCGATTCAGCTGCAAGCAAGCGTGCGGGCCAAGGGCGCATCCAACCTTGTCCAAAGGCCTTGTCAGCCTGACTAGGCGCTGGCATGCCTTGCATCCTGACCGGAGACCTGCCGCCTTCTATGCCAAACCCACCCGTCACCGTCACCAGCCGGCCCTGGGGCATCGCTCCGGACGGCTCCGCTGCCCAGAGCTTCAGGATTGGCAACGAGACCTTGCAGTTGGAGGTCCTGAGCTTCGGTGCGCGTGTAACGTCGCTGCTCGCGCCCGACCGCGACGGCAATCAGGGCGACATCGTCCTGGGATACGCTGCGCTGGAGCGCTATATGGAAGACACCGCGTTTCTCGGCTGCACGGTGGGGCGATACGCGAATCGCATTGCGAAGGGCCGATTCTCGCTGGATGGCGAAACGTACCAGATCGACATCAACGACGGCGCGAACACGTTGCATGGGGGACGCGACGGTCTCTGGCATCGCAACTGGGACGCTGCCGTCCTGCCGGATGGCGTTGAGTTCACGCTCCAGAGCCCGGACGGGGAGGGGGGCTTTCCCGGTGCCCTTTCCGTAGTCGCGCGGTACCGGCTGCAAGGCGCCCAGATCACGCTGGAGTACGAAGCGACGACGGATCAAACGACCGTGCTGAACCTGACCAATCACGCCTACTTCAATCTGGCGGGCGAGGGAAGCGCCACCGTGCTGGACCACGATGTCCAGATCCTGGCCGACACGTTTACAGCCATCAACGATGAGGCAATTCCCCTGGGGACGAGTGACCCGGTCGCAGGCACGCCCTTTGACTTCACGTCACCGCAGCGCATCGGTGAGCGGATCCACGAAGTGCATCCACAGCTCGTCAACGGACGAGGCTACGATCACAACTTTGTGCTGCGAGGAGAGGCGGGCAGCCTGAAGACGGCAGCGATCGCCACACATCACCGGACAGGCCGCACGCTGCACGTCAGCACCACGCAACCCGGTGTGCAGTTCTACACCGGCAACTACCTGGACGGCACAACCGTAGGCAAGTCCGGGAGCCCGTACCAGTGGCGCAGTGCGCTCTGCCTTGAAACGCAGCATTTCCCCGACTCACCCAACCAGCCCGGCTTTCCGAGCACAGTGTTGCGCCCCGGAGAGACCTTTCGCAACACAACGGTGTGGACGCTGAGCACACTCGATCGCTGAAACCAGCGTCGATTCGTTTCCGGGAACCTCTATGTGTTCCGGAGGGGTCTACGCCTGCACCTGCTCGGACTTTTCCTGCAGTTCATGCGCATGCGCGTCGTCCTGAACCAGGTACTCCTGCACGAACACCGCGACAAGCGCCGCGGTAGGGACGGACACCAGCGCCCCGACCACACCGGCGAGCGCCGTCCCCATCAACAGGGCGATCAGCACGGTGAGGCCCATCAGGTTGACGCTGGTTTTCATGATGCGCGGCGTCAGGAAACCGTTCTCGACCTGTGCGTAGATGAGGTAAAAGATCAGCACGCCGGCCATCTTTGACCAGGAGTCTAACGCTGCGGCTGCAGCGGCAAGCAGAATCGTAATCACGCCGCCCACGACAGGGATGATGTTGAAGATACCCATCAACGACCCGAGCAGGAAGAAGTACCGAACGTGCAGGATGCCGAAGACGATGGTGCTGGAGACACCGAGGATCACCATCAAAGATCCCTGGCCGAGCAGCCACTTGCTCATTCGTCCTTCAGCCACGATGAGGGCCTTGGAGAGCCGGTTGCGTGACCCGATGGGCACCATCGCGAGGAAGTAGAAGTACGCCGACTCACCTTCCAGCATGAAGTAGATGCAGAGGATCAGTGCAGTGACCAGATCGAAGACGTGGCCAAGCCATTTGGGCGCGGACGATACGATAAAGCTCGCAAAACTGGCCGCGTACGCCTCTCCCCTTTGGGCAAGGTTGTCGATCCCCAGCTTGTTAACCAGAGGGATGCCTTTCAGCTTTGCGACAACAAGGGGAAGCCGTTGCGGCAGATCGTTGGCAAAGTGCTCGATGTCGCGCAACACAGGCGGCAGGCCAAAGAAAAACAGCAGAAAAAGAATCAGGATTACGGAGAGCATCAACGCAATGATCGCCACAAAGCGCGATGGCTTGAACTTGCCGATGCGAAGATCCTGGATACGTTTCACCACGGGCATCAGCACCACGGCAAACAGAGCACTCACGTATACCAGCTGCAGAACTTCGCGCAGCCGCCATGCCACGCCGAGCGCAAGCAGGATCACGATCGTGAACAGGATGTATCCACGCACCGCCCGCCGCTGCGACACCTCAGGCGGGGTGCTCATATGCGTCAGGACCGGAGTGGCGCTCGGCGTACTGGTATCTGCCATGGTTTCTCCCGTTGTGATGCAAAGCACCGTAGGGAAGGCTACGTAGGCAAGGACGGAAGTTCCGCTTGCAGAGATCTAAGAATGGAATCGGTCACGTGCTCGGGTGAGGGCAGACCTGCCTGCACTTTCCAGCTTGCCAGCGATGCATACAGCGGCGCCCGCTGCGCAAAACGTCTCGAGGCCGCCTCGCGCGAGCCCAGAAGCGGCCGGGCTATCGCCCGGGGGTCGCTTGCCTGCAGGGTACAGCGCTCGTACAGCACTGGGAAGGAGGCTTCAAGGTAGACGACGGCTGTGTTCTCCGCGTCCCTTAGCAGCGCCCGTACCGCCGCGGTTCCCGGCGCACCGCCTCCGAGCGCGATCACGATCTCCGTTTGCTGCAACAGCGTGTGTAGCGCCTTGACCTCATGTGCCCGGAACGCCGCTTCGCCCTGCTCCGCAAAGATCTGCGGGACAGATAAACCGGCACCCTGGGCGACGGCATCGTCGAGATCCGCAAAAGCCCAGCCAAGGCGCGAGGCCAGCAGGCGTCCCACCGTTGTCTTCCCGGAGCCCATAAAACCGGTCAGCACGACTCGCCGGAACTCCCCATGTCGACAAGGTACGGCGCTCATAGGCGGAGCATACCCTCCGGGGCGAATGTTGTTGCGGAGCAGGAACAAGGGCAGACCGCGGTGGCGATCTGCCCCTGTGCGCAGCTGATTGCGGTTACCCGGCGAGGTCGGTGACGCCGCCATCTTCAGAAGACTCTTCCTGGAGTTTGCTGGCGATGTTGGACCACACGGCGTCACTCGGTTCATGCACGGGTTCGAAGAGGCTCTTTGCGGTCTCCGCGATGGTTTCAAGGTCGCGCACCAGGGCGGCGCAATCGGGGTTGGCTTTCAGGAACTCGGTTAAGCGGGGATCCGCGCTGACCTTGCCGCCGGCCATGAACAGCTCCGGCAGATGCTGCTCGAACTCAGAGGGCGTAAGCGTCTGGAAGTTGATGCTGCCGGTCTCGCTCATTGCACCATCTCCCGGGTCACGGCGGCAGCGGCCGGTGCCGGCGGCAACTGCTCCGGGTGGCGAAGCAACTCGCGCAGGCGCAGGCGCGCCTTGTGCAACTGGCTCTTGCTGTTGCCCGTGGAGCACTCCAGCATGGTGGCGATCTCATTGTGCTCAAAGCCTTCTACGTCGTGGAGAACAAACACCATGCGGTAGCCGGGGGGCAGGGAAGCGACGGCGCGTTCCAGCGTCACGCGGTCCACAGAGCCCGAAAGCTGCGGATCGCGCGAGCCGAAGTCGCGCTTCGGTGCGTCTTCCTCACTCGGGTTAATGGTTTCTTCGAGCGAGACCAACTGCAGGCCCTTCTTGCGCAGGTGCATGAGCACAAGATTGACGGTCAGGCGATGCAGCCAGGTGGAGAACGCGCTCTCGCCGCGGAAGCTGCCGAGCTTGCGGAAGAGGTGAAGAAAGGCTTCCTGGGTCATGTCTTCGGCTTCAGAGACATTGCCCAGCATGCGCAAACAGAGGGTATAGACACGGCGCTTATGCAGCGCATAAAGCTTGGAAAATGCGTCAGGGTCGCCAAGTTTCGCCCGCTCAATCGCTTCAGCTTCGCCGGCGATCGGTGGGTTTCTCTTGAACAACCCGGGAGTCGGTTTTGATTGCATTGTTTGTGAGCCTTGTTCTTCCATAGACAAGCGTTCCTGTCGGTCCGGACGTGCATGCGGGTGCGACTTGCCTTGAATAGCCTAACGCAGATTGGCTACCGGGTCCTGTTCTTTGAACATACGATGGAAGGGAGGAAGTTGTCTCACCCGGTTCTACCCCTTCTTCGCATGTTTGTTAACTACCGAGAAAGCGGGCATATAGCGAACGCGCCAGGCCGACATCGGTGGTGCCCTGGACGAGCGCCCGGCCGTCCGGAAAGACCGTCAGCGTGTAGGGCGGGTGCGAAAAGCGCAGCAGCAGCCCGTTCGCGCGAACCTCGCCGAGCGGCTTAAGCCTTCCTGCCAGCCCTTCCAGGTCCACAGGACGGTGATGCTCATGAATCTGCACCGAGTTCCTGCCGCAGAGCGTGATCTGCGGTCTCCCTTCGCCGAGGAGCGCCCGAAACTGCCGGGCAACGCAAACCTCGCAGGTCCGGCGCGGCGTTCCGGCGGAGATCTCCGAGCGTTCGCCGCTCCACAGGTCGTGCGAGAGCAGGGAACGGCGCATCCGCTCCGGCTGCCCGGTCAGGAACTTCATAGCCTCGACGACCGCGACCGACGCTGCCAGATTCACCGCCGGGCCGAGTACGCCCGCCGTCTCGCAGGTCTGCACCTCGCCCCGGGGCGCTTCGGGGAAGAGGCAGGCCAGACACGCGGTGGGTTCCGCCCGCTCGTTCCAGGTGGGCCGCGGATCGCCGGAAGCGATTCGGGGCAGCACATTCATCGTCGCCGCATAGGCCCCCACGGCCGCCGTGTAGATCCAGGGCCGACCGTCGCGAACGCAAACATCATTGAGCAGATAGCGGGTCTCGAAGTTGTCTGTGCAGTCCAGCACCATCTCTGCTCCATGCAGCAGGCTTTTGGCGTTGGCGGGTGTCAGGTCCGCAATGTGTGCGTGGACGCAGACGTCGGCGTTCACGCGCTGGAGGTGGCGACGTGCGGCCTCCGCCTTGGGCAGAGTCTGACGCGCATCGTCCTCATCGAACAGCACCTGCCGCTGGAGATTGCTGGGCTCGACGAAGTCACGGTCGATCAGGGTGACGCGCCCCACGCCTGCCCGAACCAGCAGACCGGCGGCTGCAGCTCCGGTGGCGCCTACACCCACAATGGCGACGCGAGCCGCCCGGAGCCGCTCCTGCCCGATCGCGCCAATGCCCGGAAACAGGACCTGCCGCGAGTAGCGGTCCCGGGGGTCGATGCGGCTCGCCTCCGGCTCGCCTGGGGAGACCCTGCGGGAGCCTTCGATCGCATCGGCGGGTTCGGAAATTGCCATCGCTTTAGTATAGAAGCCGAAGGCCTCCGTACCTTTGAAGCCACCGCACGACGCGGCCAACCTACACGGAGCGCATCGCGTCCCACGTTGTACTATCCTGTGTGCCTTGGGCAAGTTCTGCGCCGCGATCGGACAGCAGCTTTTCGGACCGGTGCGGGTCTACAGGATGGGCCGGACCAGTGGGTCCCATGGATGGAAGGACAAACGGGTGTCGGGTCGGACAAAGGGGAGAGGTCACAACGCGGGGTCACATGCGCGAGCGCAGTTGCCAGTCAGGCGGAAGCACGCGCTCGGGGCCGCCACCCTGCTGGGGTTTGCCTTGTTGCCCTGCGCGGCCAGTCTGCACGCCCAGGATCCAGGCAATCTGAACAGCGGAGCGGCAGGTCAGTCCGCGCCCGTGACTCCCTCGGCAAATCCCAATGCGCCGCAGGCTGTGCCGCAGGCCAGCCAGACGCCGAATCCCGCGGCTCCCTCCGTTCCGCAAACGCCGCCCGTGGTGGTGAACCCCTTGCCCGCCCTGGCTGTCTCGGTGTGGCAGCAGGCGGGCTCAGCCGTGGCCGCGATCCGGTTCGACGGTGTGAGCTTCGCCGACAATGACCCAACGGTTACCAAGCTGGCCCAAAAGACAGGACAACCCCTCGATCCGGAAAAGGTACGCGCCGACCTGGTGCGCCTGTTCAACAGCGGGCGGTATCGCGACATCTCACTCAGCGCCGAGCGCGCCGCAAACGGGGGGCTGACGCTGATCTATGCGGGCGTTCCCCGGTACTACGTCGGCCGGGTGGAGATTGTGGGCGTCACCTCCGAACGCCTCGCGTCCTTGCTGGAGTTCGCCACCAAGCTCGACCCCGGCCGTCCGTACACGGAGACCGATCTCCCCACCGCGTTGAACGGCGTGAAGGAGTCGCTTGCGGAAAACGGCTATTACCAGCCCACGGTCAATGTCACGACAGACAAGGACGACACCGGCCACCAGGTGAACGTCTCCATCGAAGTCCAGATTGGACCGCAGGCCCGCGTGGGGCAGGTGAACGTGGCGGGCAAGGATCCGGGGATTACAGCCCAGGACTTCCGCAAGAAGGGCGGGCTGAACTGCTCACGCCTGATCAGCCTGGTGGAGAAGAGTTGCGAGCCCAAGGTGACGCGCCAGACGGCCAGCAACGCACTGTCAGGCGTTCGGTCCTTTTACACCAAGAACAACCGGCTGGAAGGCACGATCTCGCTGCAGAAGCAAACCTATCAACCTCCACGCAAGCAGCTCGACTACGACTTCAATGCAGAACAGGGGCCCATCGTCAAGGTGGTGATCAATGGGGCCAAGGTCTCCAACGCCCGCAAGAAGCTGCTGGTGCCGGTTTATGAAGAAGGCGCCGTCGATAACGACCTGTTGAACGAAGGCGCCTTCAACATACGCGACTTCATGCAGCAGCAGGGCTTCTTCGACGTGAAGGACTCAGTGAAACTGCTGGGCGAAGGCACGAACCACGTGACGGTGCAGTATGACGTGGACCCGGGCGAAAAGCACAAGGTGATCTCCGTCACGATCAAAGGCAATCACTACTTCGATACCGAGACGCTGGAAGAGCGCCTTCGCGTCAAGAAGGCCAGCCTGTACGTCAAGAACGGCGCCTACAGTACCCAGCTCCGCGATGCGGACCGGGATTCGATTCAGTCGCTCTATCGCGCCAGCGGCTTCCTGAAGGCCAAGGTCACCGCCACGGCGCAGGATCTCGAGCGACCCGGCAAGCGCGGCAAGACAATCGCCGAGATTGCGGTCACGTACACCGTGGACGAAGGGCCGCAGCAAAAGTTTGGCGCGGTGGACGTCGCCGGAGCCGATTCCACGCGCGAACAGACCATCTACGACATGCTCACGGCGGAGCCGGGCCAGCCGTTCTCCCTGATCACGCTGTCGCAGGACCGCGACGCCATCCTGAGCTGGTACGTCTCGCACGGCTTTGACCACGCGCAGGTTGAGGTGGATCCCAAGGTCTCGGCCGACAACAAGTCCATCACGGACGTCACGCTGAACGTCGTGGAAGGCCAACAGGTCACCATCGACCACGTGCTGCTGTCGGGCATTGAGCACACCCGGCGGCAGATGGTGGAGAGCCAGCTTCTGGTTCACGCCGGCGATCCGCTCGACCAGGCTGCGCTGTTGCAGACGCAGCGAAATTTATACAACCTCGCCCTGTTTAACGAGGTGAACGCTGCCGTCCAGAACCCTAACGGCGATGCCCTGGAGAAAAATGTCCTGGTGCAGATTCAGGAAGCCAAACGATGGGATGAGACCTACGGCTTCGGGTTTGAAGCCCAACTCAACCAGCCGTCGTATCTGCCGTACCAGCATACCCAGAACGGCGCTACAGGGACGGCGGCGCAGAACGGACGGGCTGGCGCCAGTCCGCGCGTGTCGCTGGATGTTTCACGCATCAACCTCTTCGGCACGCAGAAGTCCTTGACGCTGCACACTACCTACGGCTTGCTGGAGCAGATTGCTTCGTTGAGTTTCAACAACCCCAATCTGCTTGGAAACCCGAACCTGACGGCCACGGTTTCGGGCGGCTACTCCAATGTTCAAAACATCACGACGTTCCAGGCGCAAACGACGCAGTTCGATTTCCGCGTGTCGCAACAGGTAAATCGGGCCGATCACCTGATTTACGACTTTCAGTACCGGTTGATCAACGTCAACCAGAACTCGCTAGAGATCTCCCCCACGCTGATTTCGCAGTTCTCGCAGAACGTGCGTGTGGGCGGCCCGGGCCTCACGTATCTGCATGACACGCGCGACCCCAGCCCCTTGAACTCCACCCGCGGCCAGTTCTTTTCGATGCAGGAGTTTTTTGCCGATTCCATCTTCGGGTCACAGACGGATTTCAATCGCCTGGACATATCGCACTCCAGCTACTACACCTTCGGAAACCACGCCCATCCGTTTACGTTTGCCCGCAATTTGCGGGTGGGTTTTGAGAACGTCTTCGGCAATGCCCAGAACGGAACCTCGGTGGCTGTCGGGCAAACCAATCCGTGCTCTCCGCAGTACGTGTTGGAAAATGCAACGTGCAATCCGATTGCGTTGCCGGAGCGCCTCTACGCCGGCGGATCGCAGTCTCACCGAGGTTTCGGCATCAACGACGCCGGTCCCCGCGACTTGACGACGGGCTACCCGGTTGGCGGCTCAGGCGTGGTGGTGAGCCAGTTTGAGTTGCGCCTGCCTCCCACGACGCTGCCTGTGGTCGGCAACAACGTCAGCTTCGTTCTCTTTCATGACATGGGGAACGCGTTTCGCTATCCCAGCGACATGTTCACCAGCATCAAGAACTTTCACCAGCCGAACGAGGCCACCTGCCGCAATGTGGCCATCCCGCCCGGTACTCCCGGCGCAACGCAAACTGATCTGCAAAACAATGCCGTCGGCACCTGCAATTTCAATTACTACTCCCACGCCGTGGGTCTCGGCGCGCGCTACAACACCCCTGTCGGCCCCATCCGTGTGGATCTTTCCTACAACCTGAATCCGCCGATCTATCCGGTGTTTCAGGACTACACCGGAGCGCTGCCGTATGTGGGTCAGGCGAGCCACTTCCAGTTCTTCTTCTCGATCGGGCAGGCCTTCTAGCCATGGGATCGCCGCTCCAATCCGTACGCAACTCTCGCACCTTCGCAGGGCTGCGTGTGCCGGCCCTCCTGTTCCTGGTGGCCGCAAGCCTGGCAGCGGCAGAGGCGCAGTCCAGTCAGTTGCCGTCCAAGCCTGCGGACGAACAGCAGCAGCGCACCGGGGCGACGACTCCACCTGCCGATGAACAGCAGCAGCCCTCGGCCGGCGCGCCCAAGGCGCAGAGCGACTCCACCCCGGGCAGGGTTGCTGTGCCCACGGCCGTGCCCTCCATGATGCCGCAGGAGCCCGGCGAGCAGATCGATCGCGTGGTGGCCATTGTTAATGGGCAAATCGTCCTGGACAGCGACGTGCAGGAAGAACATCGTTTTGAGGGGATTCAACCCTATCCGAGCAGCGCCGGTACGCAACCCACGCGCGATCGCGAGATCGAGCGACTGGTAAACCGAACCCTCATCCTGCAGCAGGCCAGGCTGCAGGCGCAGGACACGACCACGGACGCGGATGTCGACAAGGAGATCGAAAACCTACGCGGGACACTCCCGGGCTGCAAACCGGACCTGTGCGCTACAGACGCCGGTTGGTCGAAGTATCTGGCCTCCAAGGGCTTCAGCGTCGACGAGTTCCGTACCCGCTGGAAGCAGCGGATGGAGGTGCTCGGATTTATCCAGGAGCGCTTCGGTGCGGGGACCTCAGTATCTGAGGGGCAGGTGCGGGAGTTCTACCAGAACACCATGCTGCCGCAGTACAGAGAGGCCGGCACGAAGCCCGCGCCTTTCGCTTCGGTGGCGCCGCGCATCCGGGAGGTGCTGCAACAGCAGCAGGTCTCCAGCTTGCTTCGGGACTGGCTGCAAAGCCTGCGCGCGCAGGGCAGCATCACCGTGCTGCATCCGGGAGAGGAGGCGCCATGAGAGATCCGCATCCTCCCGGAACGCCCGCCCAGCCGGGGTCTGCGCCCGGGGCCGCGCTCGCGCCGCGCCGTGCGAACCATCGCGTCGCCCGCTTCTTCGGCTGGCTGTTCATCTCGCTCGCTGTTCTGGTTCTGGTCGTCATCTTCGGCCTGAACTGGTACACGAAGACCGACGACTTTCAGCGTCGTGTCGGCGGTCAGGTGCGGTCCGTGCTGGAAGACTCCACCGGGGGCAAGGTCGATCTTGGCCACATCTCGTTCAATCTGTGGCATCTCGCCATTGAGGTCGACGACCTCGTCATCCACGGCACCGAGGGGCCCGGGGAAGCGCCCTACCTCTCCGCCGCAAGGATCTTCGTCCGGCTGAAGATCAACACCTTCCTCTCGCACACGATTGGTAAGGGAGCCCAGTCGCATGTGGGGTTGAGCTTTCTCCGCGTGGAGCAGCCGCATGCCCACCTGATCATCGACAAGGACGGCAAGACCAATCAACCCGTCCCCAAGCACCCCTCCACCAGCACGGAGCCCGTGCAGGATTCGCTGCTCGATTTACAGGCGAACGAGGTGGAACTCGCCGACGGCCTGATCCTGGTGAACGACCGGCCGATCCCGTTTAACGCAGCGGCGAAGGACCTGAACGCGCGGGTGCAGTATCTTCCATCGAATGACCGGTACGGGATCGATGTGGATCTTGCCGACCTCGAAACCCAGATGGTGAAGCAGCCCGTGGAGCATTCCAAGTTGCACCTGGCGCTGCAACTGGGCCGCAACATGGCCGACCTGCAGCGGCTGGACTTCTACACGGGACTGAACTCGCATCTTTCGGCGACGGCCCAGATCAACAACTTCGCCCACCCTGCCTGGCAGGCGCACGTGAACGGCGCCCTGGCTCTCCGGCAGATCGGCTTTCTGGGCGGCGTGGAAGGCCTTACCGCCGGCGTCGTGACTCTGAACATCAACGGACAGAACTGCGAGGTCAGTCCGGCGACGGCGCAGCAGAATCCCGGGGAGTACAAGCGCCGCAACGTACCGGTTTCGCCCAAGCAGCCGGTGCTGCCGCCAACGCCGAACTGCCAGGCCGGGTATCTGCTGGCCGGCGATTTGAGCCTGCATGATGCGGGGTACCAGACCGCGGACGTTCGTCTGCACAACGTGAATGCCGACTCGCAACTGCGGGTCACGCCAACAGAGTTGCTGTTCAGCGCGCTTACGGGTCATCTGCCCGGTGGCGGGACGATCCAGGGCGAGTTGAAGATCGAGAACTGGTTGGGAGAGGTGCCGCCCAGCGCGCCCGCGACCTCGCCCACCACCGTGGCCGCGGCCCAGACCGCGAACAAGACAGCCGCGAACGTGGGCGGAGCGCCGCCCGTGCAGTCGGTGACGGTCACCCCGGTTGCCCGCGCCCAAGCCTTTGCCAAGGTCACCCTGCGCGGGATCACTCTGCGCACCATTCTTGAGATCACCGCACCCAACAAGATCGCCGATCTCGGCCTGGACACCCAGGTCTCCGGCCCGGTCACGGCCGAGTGGGGCGGACCGGCGACGGACATCGCCTCCACCGTGCAGGTGGGTGCCGACCTGCAACTGCAACCCACGGGCGAGCGCCGCGCCAACACCTCCAACGTGCCGGTAAGCGGCCGCGTGCTGGCGCACTACGATGGCCGCACGCAGGTGGTGAACATCCAGGAGGTGAACCTGCAGACGCCTGGTACCACGCTGACCGCGTCGGGCGTGCTTGGGGTCAACAACGGCGATCCGCTCACGAACCTCAGCCTCAATCTGAATGCACGCGATCTCTCTGAGTTCGACCGCACCTTGACCGTGCTCGGCGTGTCGGCCAACGGCAAGAAGGGAACGGCCGCACTGCCCGTCGTGCTTCACGGCTCGCTTGCGTTCAACGGCACGGCGAAGGGCTCGGTGCGCACCATGGACGTCAAGGGACACCTTGCCGCCAACGCCGTGGAGATCCGGTATGGCACCACGACGGACGTTCAACTTGACTCGGTCGTTGCCGACGCCGAGTACGCTCCCAACCGCGGGCTTGTTGTCGCGGGCTCGACGATCAAGCGCGGCACCGCGGTCCTGAACCTCACCGGCTCCGCGCAGCCCCACCGGGTGGTCTCCCGGCACGGCGTGGTCAGTTACAACTGGGACAACTTCACAGCCGTCAGCGGCTCCGTCAAGCTCGGCAATGCCAATGTCACCGATCTGCTGCAGATTGCCGGTCAGCAGAACAACGTGGACCTCACCGGTACGGCGAATATCGATGCAAAAGTCTCGGGCACACTAGGCAATCTGAACGGCACGGGCAACATCACGCTGACCAATGGCGTTGCGTACGGCCAGCCTTATTCAACGGTCTCCGTGGACGCGAATGTGCAGGGCCAGCAAATTACGGCGACGCGCCTGCTCGTAGCCGCGCAGGGCGTGACGGTCACGGGCAACGGCAGCTACAACCTGACCTCGAAGCACATCACCGCGCAGCTTGCGGGCCAGAACATCCGGCTCTCCACCCTGGACATCGTCAAGAAGCAGAACCTCCCTGCCGATGCTGTGCTGAGCTTCACTGCCAGCGCGAACGGCACGGTGCAGGAGCCGAACCTCCAGGCCAACCTCTCGCTCGCGAACATCAGCTACCAGGGCAACACGCTCGGCCAACTGAATCTGACGGCGCACTCCACAGGCTCCACGGTCTTCTATGACCTGAACTCGCAGCTTGTAGGCGCGCAACTAGCGGCAAACGGCCAGACCTCGCTGGCGGGTGACTACCAGACCCAGGCCAAGCTGACGCTCTCCGGCGTGGACGTGGCCAAGGCCGTCGCCCTCCTCTCGCCTGGCGCTACTGACGCCACCTCGGATATCGCGGCCACCCTCAACGTCAGTGGACCCGCGGCCAAACCCACGCTGCTGGCCGGCAACGCCACGTTCTCCAGCTTCAGCCTCACCACCCAGGGCGTCACGCTGAAGCAGACAGAGCCCATTCGGCTTGGTTTGCGCAATGGCGTCGTCGCCGTCCAGAGTTTCCAGCTCACCGGACCGGATACGACGCTTCAGGTTGCCGGCACCGCTACCGTCTTCGGCGACACAAACCCGGATGGCGGCCCCGTGGACATTCACGCCAACGGCTCGCTCGATCTGGCACTGGCGCACACGCTCGACCCGCAGCTCATCACCTCCGGCAAGATCACGCTCAATGCCGGCGTGGGCGGCCGCCTGAAGAACCCGGCGCTGAACGGAGAGGTCCGGCTCGACAACGCCAACGTCGCCATTGACGGCATTCCGAACGGGCTGTCGAACCTGCAGGGCACGGCGGTCTTCAACCAGAATCGCCTGGAACTGAAGAACATCAGCGGCACCTCCGGCGGCGGCAAGATCACGCTGGGCGGGTATGTCGGCTACCAGCGCGGGCTATTTTCCGACCTGACCGCGCGTGTTGATCACGTGCGAGTGCGCTATGCCGGCCTGTCGACCACGGCAGACGCCACGATCCGGCTCCAGGGCGGAGGACAGGCGCTGTTCCTCTCCGGCAACGTCCTCATCACCCGGTTCGGCATCGGGGCCGATGTTGACTTCGCCCGTTTCGCCGGAACCGGCGGGATCTCTGTTCCTCCGGACCCGACCTCCATCCTCAACAAGATCCGGATGGACATTCACGTTGCCAGCTCGCCGCAGCTCGACTTCCAGAACAGCTACGCGAAGATCTCGGGCACGGTGGACCTCAACGTTCGGGGCTCGGTGGCCGTTCCTTCTGTCCTTGGGACGGTACGCATTACGGACGGCAGCGCTACCTTCGCGGGCACCACCTATCAGCTCGAGCGCGGGGTCATTTACTTCACGGATCCGGTGCGCATCAACCCGATCATCGATCTCGATGTCACCACGCGCGTGGAGAACTACAACATCACGGTCGGCGTCCACGGCGACACGACGAGCCTGAAGCCCGTCTATCGCTCATCGCCGCCGTTAACTGAGGCCGACATCTTCAATCTGCTGGCCCTGGGCAAGACCCAGGAAGAGTCGCAGATCTCGAATCAGCAAGAGGTCCAGGCCGGTACGGACCCCACCACCAGCGCGATTCTTTCCGGCGCGCTGAACGCCACCGTGGGCAGCCGCGTGAGCAAGCTCTTCGGGGCGGGCTCGGTCAAGCTTGACCCGTCCTACACGGGCACGCTGGGCAACTCAACCGCACGCATCACTGTGCAGGAGCCGTTGACCAACCAGATCACGCTGGTCTTCGCCACCAACGTGAACGAGAGTGCGCAACAGCTCATCCAGGTGCAGTATCAGGTCTCGGACAACACAACGGTCGTCGCTACCCGTGATGAGAGCGGCGTGTTCTCGATCGTTTACCGTCTGCGGAAGCGCCACAAGTAGCGGCGCGTCGCGGAAGGGGAGTTCGCGCTGCGCAAAGGCCGGTTACGCCAAGCCGGGCGCTTCCTCCTCTCATCGCCTACGCAGATTCAGCGTCTAAACTCCTGTAGTTGCGGCGCAGGTGGACGCGAGCGCCCACTTCGGAGCGTTCCCATGCACTTTCCTCTCCGCATGCTGGCCCTTTCGGCCCTGTTTCTCACGCTGCCTGCCCTCGCGCAGACACCCGATCATCAGCTCCAGGCCGACGTTCAGCATCAGCTCAACAAAAAGCAATTTCGCGACATCCGCGCCCAGGTGGCGGGCGTCGTCGTCACCCTCACCGGTTCAGTAAACGTCCTCGCGGACAAGCTGGATGCCGTGAAGCGCGTCCAGAAGACCCATGAGGCCGCGAGCATCCAGGACGAGATCACAGTGAACACGCCCAATGTCCCGGACGAGCAACTGCTGAACAAATTGGGCAAGGCACTTGCCTTTGACCGGCAGGGCTATCCCAGCTATCCCTTCAACGCGATCGGCCTGCAGGTGCATGACGGGGTCGCGGCGGTCGGAGGCGAGGTCGTCGAACCCGTGGACAAGGACTCGGCGATCGGCATTGTGGTCAACACACCGGGCGTACGCGGTTTGATCGACCACCTCAAGGTCGCACCGGTCTCGCCCAACGATTGGGCGATTCGCCGGGCCGAGTTCCAGGCCGTCTACGGCTCCTCTGTGTCCACCAGGTACGCCGTCGACCCCGCGAAACCCATACGCATCCTCGTCGATAACGGCCACGTCACGCTTGTGGGCACCGTACTCAACACCGGTGATCGCGAGATCATCGGCATGCGCGCGAATAGTGTGCCCGGCGTCTTTTCCGTGAAGAATGACCTGCAGGTGCAGGGCCAGGGCGGCGAGACGACCCGCTAGACTCGTGTTATGGAACGTGTACTCCGCAGCACACGCATCACGCTGGAGATGATCAAGTGGGAGCACTCGATCTTTGCGCTCCCGTTTGCTCTCACCGCCGCCGTGCTGGCGGCCGGCGGTTGGCCGTCCCTTCGTACCCTGCTGCTGATCGTTCTTTGCATGGTAAGTGCCCGCTCCGCTGCCATGGCCTTCAATCGCTACGCGGATGCGGACCTCGACGCAGTGAATCCGCGTACGGCCACGCGCGCTCTGCCTGCCGGGCAGCTTAGCCGCGGCTTCGTTCTTCTGTTTACCGTGGCGGCGGCAGCGGTCTTTCTTCTCGGTGCGGCGATGCTGAACCGGCTGACGCTGCTGCTCGCTCCCCTGGCGCTGCTCGTGGTTCTCGCCTACAGCTACATGAAGCGCATCACGCGCTGGTCGCACCTGGTGCTTGGCCTTGCGCTCGGGATTGCGCCTTCCGCTGCCTGGATCGCTGTACGTGGCAGCCTCGATCCGCGGATCGTTCTGCTCACCGGGATCGTGCTTCTATGGGTGGGCGGCTTCGATGTGCTTTACGCCTGCCAGGACTTCGAGCACGACCGCAACGCAGGGCTCCATAGCGTCCCTGCGTCGTTCGGTCTGCGAGGCGCCTTCTGGATTGCGCGCCTGATGCACCTTAGCGTTGCGATCCTGCTATTCGTCTTCGCCCATGTCTTCGGTCTCGGCCCCGTTGCTCTCGTAGGCATGGCCCTTGTGGTTCTTCTGCTCGCCTACGAGCACGCAATCGTCAGCCCTTCGGACCTGCGCCGGATGAACGCCGCCTTCTTTACGCTGAACGGGATCATCTCGGTCTTGTTTTTCCTGTTTGTCGCTGCCGACGTCGTTCACCGCCGTTAGGCCCGCACACACGGAGAAAGGCCCGGCTACTCGCCGGGCCTCTTTGTGTGGTTCTTACCACTTTGCTTTAGTGCTTCAGGTCTTCCACGGCGTTCTTGATGTGATCCTTCACGTTGGCCGCGGTGGAGGTCACCGAGTTCCGCACGTCGTGTCCAGTGTTATCCGCAGCGGTTCCGGCATCGGTCCGTGTGCCGGAGGTTGACGTCGTTGTGTCATGAACGGTTTCTTTCACCGATCCCCACGCTTGTTCTCCGTGGCCCTTGACCTCCTGCGCCGCGCCCTTGTTGGCGGTACTCTGGTCGCCGGTCAGGTCTCCGAAGGCCTGCTTCGTCTTGCCCGCAACCTCGTCCCACTTGCCTTTTACTGTGCTATCGCTGGTGCTCATATCGTGCTCCTCTCATCCATGCTGAGGAAAAATGATGGGGTGCGCGGGTGAAGACCTGCGCGCCCGATTGCCCGCCGTCGCTAGATGCCGCGTCGTCCGCCGATCAGGTTGAAGATCAGCACAATCAGCGCCAGAATCAGCAGAAGGTGAATCCACCAACCGACAACATGGAAACCAATAAAGCCAACGGCCCAGAGGATGACGAGAATGATGGTGATGGTCCAAAGCATAACGATCTCCTGACGGCGCGCACTGCCGCGGCGCAGCACGCATGTTTTTGCACTCCACGGCAAATGCCGCGGTATTTGTAAGTTAGGTTGCGGTACACACAACCGAGGTTGTCCTTCGAAGTACCTTTATTGCGTGCCTCTAGACACCGCGGCAGGGAAGCAGAGGAACGTAGATGGCCTCCATTGGCACCGTCGCCATTCAGGGCGAGCAGGGTTCGAATAGCCATATCGCGGCGCGGGAGATGCTCAGTTCCGGGACACGGATCCTGGCCTGCAGCCTCTCCGCGGAAGTCATCGCGGCTGTGCTGGAGCGCCGGGCCGACGGTGCCGTTCTGCCCATCGAAAACAGCCTTCACGGCTCGGTTGCCGAACATTATGACTTGTTGCTCAACAACCCTCTTCGGATCGACGCCGAATACCAACTCCGCATCGAGCACAATCTCATCGCTACTCCGGGCGTCCGCCTCGAGGACATCCGCACCGTCCTCTCGCATCCTGTTGCGCTCTCGCAATGCCGGAGATTCCTCGCCGGCTTCACCCAGGCACAGGCGCAGCCGTTCTTCGACACAGCGGGCAGCGTGCATCATGTTGTCGACAGAAATATGCGGGACACCGCCGGCGTCGCTCCCCGGCTCGCTGCAGAGATCTATGGCGGGAACGTGCTTCTGGCCAACATCGAGGACCACGAAGAAAACTTCACGCGCTTCCACCTGCTGCGCCGGGCCGATGCGTCCGCGTCGGACCAGGGTCGAGCCCTGAACAAGTTGAGCCTGGCCTTCGCCGTGCAGCACCGCCCCGGTACCCTCGTGCACGCCTTGGGGGCACTGGCGGACACGGGAGCCAACCTCACCAAGATCGAATCCCGCCCCGTGCCGGGTAGACCCTGGGAGTACATCTTCTTCGTGGACCTGCGCTTCGACAGTGAACACGACGGCGCAGAAGCGGCTCTTGCTGCGCTCCGGACGCACTGCGGCATGGTGAAAGAGCTTGGCCGGTACGTCACTGCAGCGTAGGCAGCGGACCGGCCCGACTCAGCTCTTCGCCGGGCCTTTTAGCTGCCCCATGGTGGCCGCAAAGGCGGTTTGGAACTGCGCCATCTCGTCCGCGGTGCCTACACTGATCCGTACGTGGTTGGGCCACGCGGGCCAGACGCGGCCGATGTACACGTTGCGCGCCTGCATGGCAGCGATGACCTGCTTGGCAGGGACGCCCGTATCGATCATGAAGCAGTTGGAAACCCCGCGCGTGTGATGCCAGCCGTTTTGGTCCAGCCACGCGAAGGTGGACTCGCGTACGTCTGCATTGCTCTTGCGGCGGGTCTCAACCAGCGTTGGGTCTTCGAGACTGGACTGCGCCGCGGCGACCGCCGTGACGGGCAGGGGATTCATCCCGTAGCGTTGCAGCTTCAGGAGCAGGTCGGGCCTTCCCAGAGCCAGGCCGCAGCGGATGCCTGCCATGCCGTAGATCTTGGAGAAAGTCCGCAGCACGATGACGTCTTTGCCCTGCGCGACAAGGTCCACCACACTCGGCACCCCAGCGAAGTGGATATAGGCCTCGTCCACCAGCAGAACAGAGCCCTTCGGCTTGTGCTGCTCCGCCCAGAGGATGTCCTCACGCGGCGTCAAGGTTCCGGTCGGATTGTTCGGGTTGCAGAGATAGAGCAGACCGGCGTTGGGCGCCGCTGCCACCATCGCCTTCACATCGTGGGCGTGTGAGGGCGTCAGCGGAACGTTCTTGATGGGTGCGCCGACTGCCTGCGCGGCCCAGGCTCCTGCCTCGTAACTCGGGTCCGCGGTGACATAGGGCGCCGACGGCGAGGTAAACGCCAGCACGGAGTAGTGCAGCGGCTCACTTGAGCCGGCGTACACCATCACGTGATCGACGGGCAGCCCAAGCTGCTGGGCAGCCAGTGCGGTCAGCTTATCGGCCGCGCCTGTGGCGTCATAGCGGCCTCCCGTGCGGGCGCTCGTCGCAATGGAGGCCAGCGCACCGGCACTGGGTCCCAGGGGATTCTCGTTGGCGTTGATCATCACCGGAGCGCCGGGAGCGGCCGCGGTCCCGATCGCCAACCGGGGCAGCGCCGCCCAGGCAAGATGACCCTCAGTGAGAAACGGAAGACCAGCCGCGAGGCCGGTCATCCGCAGGAAGTTTCTGCGGGATGCTTTGGGGGAAGACACTGCTGCCATGGAAGAACTCCTGACGCAAGTGCGCGTGGGATGGGGATTTCTTCCGGTCAGTGTACCCGAACTGCTGTTCTGCACTGCTTACGCGGCAAGGGGAAGGGCGTACGACTCGGCTGCCCGGTCCCGGTAAGTGGCCCATTAGCGCGGCAGAATGTGAACGTAAGGCCATACCTGGACGACGTAGATCCCGGCGATAAAGGCGGAGACCGCAATCGTGGCCGACAGAAGAATCAGGTATGCGGGACGAATAATGCTCACGACCTTCAGCAGGCGGTGGTGCTCCTTCTGGTTCAGGCTGGTGCGCTCCTCGTCTCCAAGGAACAGCTGATCCTGCTCGTGTTGCGTGACCGTTCCACGACATACCATGACCACGGTGGTTGCCAACAGAAGAACGGCCCAGGTCAGAACTAAGCTCGAGTTGATTTGCATAAGATCCCTTTGCCTGAGTGATTTTGAAGGTTCTCCGCTCGAACGGACGAACGGAGCGCCGCCAACCCCAGGGGCGTCTGCTTAGTCAAGATAGCGTCTGAAAACGGGGCGGCCTCTGCGACTTCTGTGGCAGTCGCATGGCTCTTCACGATCAAAGGAAGGGTAGAAACGTCAGGGATCTAAACAGGATCTTCGGTGGCTCGATCATGCATCGAGCCCCACGTGCGCCGGACAGCCTCCGCGGAAGCTGTTTGACTGGCGAACGATCCGGAGCTAGCGGAGAGAGAACGTAACCTGAGGCCACATTTCTACGACGTAGAGACCTGCGATCAGGGCGGACATGAGCACGGTTGCCCCGGTCAGCCCCTGGCAAAGCGGCCGGATCCGCTTCACGCGCTTCATAATGCGCTCGTGTTCCACATGCTGATGGCAGAGGCTTTCCTCGTCCCCAAGAAACAGTTGGTCGGTCTCATGCTGGGTGAGGGTGGCGCGGTAGATCATGACGATCACGAGCGCTGCGGAAACGATTGCCCATGTAAGAACCATCCATGGCTGAATGTGCATCTCCATCGCCTCAAAGAAGGAAGTATGGTCCATGTACCCCCAGATTCCCGCTTCGGAGCGGATCGGGATAGGTAGGGCGGGCCGAGAGAATCCTACACTGAGTTGTCCATGCCACAAAGAGGATCTCTGGTAACTCGAACGGGTGACTCAGAAGCGAGTCTAGCGGTGCATTGCAAGATAAAAGCCGTAGCCGATGACTGCGACGATCCCAACGGTCAGCGCCAACAGGACCGCAATGAACCAGGCGGCGCGCCGGCGCTGGGGATCGGTCGGCTGAGTAATCCCGAAAGTCTTAATGAACGCCGCCGCAAATGTCTCCAATAAGCGCACGTCTTAAGTCTATTCGCCGAACCCAGGCCGCTCTGTCGCGCATCCAAGCCTTGTCATGCGCCGGGCTTGAAGTACGCCCAGAGCGCCAATTACAATGATGGAGGAACCTGCCGGCCCTGCGCCGGCCGGTCAAGGAGATTCGATGGCCACTGCCGCAGTCACTACCCCTGAGGTCGTCACCGGCCCCGTCACGACCGACGCACCGGCGAAGTCGAACCCCGTAAATCTCACCCCGGCCGCCATTGCGAAGGTGAAGGAGATCATGGCCACCCAGGATCCGATTCCGGCGGGTCTACGGATTGGCGTCGTTGGTGGCGGATGCTCCGGTTTTCAGTACTCCATGAGCTTTGAGAACGCTGCCGGCATGATGGACAAAGTGGTGCGTTTTGAAGATCTTAAGGTCTTTGTGGACGCCACCAGCGCCATGTACCTGAATGGCTGCACCGTGGACTACGTTGAAACCCTGGAGGCCGCCGGGTTTAAGTTCGAAAATCCCCAGGTGAAGTCCACCTGTGGCTGCGGATCCAGCTTCAGCGTCTAGCCCTGCCCCAAAACGATCCAAGGCCTCGCCTCCGGGCGGGGTTTCTGTCTTTGCAATGCCGCGAATGGGTCAGGGAATCGCGCGGCACCTTCGTCTAAGCTAGAAGAGCCACGCCGCTATGACCGAGTTCCTCATCCGCCTCGCCGACGAACGAGGCCGCGTTCTTGAACAAACCCATGCCGCTGCAACGGCCGAGGAGTTGCGCGCCCGCTTCAGCCACGCAGGCTACCTTGTCTACTCCGTAAAGCCCCGCTCCACCTTCGCGGGCGGCAGCAAGAAGAAGATCAAGCTGGATATGTTTCTGGTCTTCAATCAGCAGTTTTTGACGCTGATCAAGGCCGGTCTGCCCATCCTCGGGTCGCTGGACCTGCTCGCCAAGCGGCAGAAAGACGCTGCGTTCCGGGCGCAGCTTGAAGACGTCAGCACGCGTGTGCGCACGGGCCAATCCCTGTCGGAGGCCTTTGAGGCGCAGGGCAACATCCCCACCGTCTACACGACAACGCTGCTGGCCGGCGAGCGTTCCGGCAACCTGGAGGAGGTGCTTGCCCGGTATCTGGCGTTCCAGCGGGTCTCGCTCACGTTCCGAAAGAAGATTCGCTCGTCCCTGATCTATCCGGTGTTCCTGCTGGTGATGATTTTTGCGCTGTTTACCTTTCTCATCACCTTCGTCGTGCCGCGGTTTGCCGAACTCTATGACCAACTGGGGACCAAACTCCCTGGGCTGACCCTGTTTCTGCTTTCGCTGGGCAAGACCGCCCAGCATGACGGCTGGTGGATCGCCATTCTTCTTGGCGGGCTGATCTACCTTGCCTACCGGTGGGCAAAGTCCGAATCGGGCGCCACGATCGTGGATCGCGCATACATTGCGATGCCGGTCGTCGGTCAGGTCTGGCTCAAGTACCAGGTTGGGCTTTTCTCGCGCACGCTCTCCACGCTGCTGACCGGCGGTCTACCGCTGGTGCCTAGTCTGGAAACGGCCGCTCGCTCGATTGACTCCCGCCAGATCGGCCGGGCCGTCGCCAGTTCGGTCGAGAGCGTCCGGGAAGGCAAGGGACTGTCCCGTTCGCTTGAGAACACCAAGGTCTTCCCGGAGCTCTCGGTGGAGATGGTCGAAGTGGGCGAGTCCACCGGCGCCCTGCCGCAGATGTTGAATTCCGTGGCAGAGTTCTTCGAGGAGGACGTGCAGACGTCGCTGGCGGCCATCATGAGCCTGATCGAGCCCGTGATGCTGATCGTCATGGGTGTCGTTGTGGTGCTCATCCTGATCGCGCTGTACGCTCCCATCTTCAGCCTGAGCGGGAGCAGCTAACGGGGGCCTTCTCCAGAAAAGTGGTCATGTTAGAGTGGTCACGAGGTGCGATCATGAAGACCATGGGAGCGGCGAAATTTAAAGCGCAGTGCCTGGCTGTGATGGACGAGGTGCAGGCGAAGCGCGAGCCGGTGCTGGTGACCAAGAACGGCAAGGCAGTGGTCAAGATTGTGCCCGCACGGGAAGAGGAAGATCCCCTGGCGATCTTTCGCACCGGTAGCTTTCGGTCGAATGGCGATCTCAGCAGGCCCATTGTGGATCCCGACGAGTGGAAGGCCCTCCGTTGATTCTGCTCGATACGCAATCGGTAATCTGGCTCAATCAAGAACAGATGCTGCTCTCTC
This sequence comes from uncultured Acidobacteriaceae bacterium, assembly GCA_964252405.1. GTDB lineage: Bacteria > Acidobacteriota > Terriglobia > Terriglobales > Acidobacteriaceae > Granulicella. The sequence goes on from CAXUNH010000014.1 coordinate 32,998, forward strand.
ACTCTGCAAAGAGCGCCATTGCGGAAGCCAGAGTTGCGGGAACGGGCCTGGCGATCGCCGATATCACGCTCTGGGAGTTCGCCATGGCCAGCAAGCGGGATCGCATCAAGTTAGAAGTTCCACTCTCGGTCGCCTTACGCGAGCTGACCGCCGTGTACGCGGTTCTACCAATCACTCCGGCGATCGCGGAGGCCTCCGTCTCGTTCTCATCGCGGTTTCCCCGCGATCCATCTGATCGTGTCATCGCGGCCACTGCTCTCGTCCATAACCTGCCACTAATCACCACCGACACGCGTATCCGTAAGTCCGGCGAAGTGTCCTGCATCTGGTAAACCGCTTCTTTTTACAGGAGTCCAACACACCATGGCCGCCACCGCACCGCCCGTAGCGAATCTCTACTCGAACGACCAACTCACCGAGCAGGAGCGCGCGCAGCTCCTGGCCCGCCGCTACCACGCCGAGTTCGTCGACCTGAAGCACTTCAAGATCCAGCACGAGCTGTTCAAGACCGTGCCGGTGGACATGATGTTCCGGTATAACTTCGTTCCGCTGGAGATGTCCGGGAACAAGCTGGCCATTGCCGTCGCCGACCCTTCCAAGCTGATGATGCTGGACGAGATCTCGGGCCTGCTGGGCACACGGCTGGTGACACGGGTCGCGACGCTGTCGCAGATCACCGAGCTGCTCAAGAAGTCCGAACAGTCTCAGCGCGTGCTCGACGAAGCCACCGAGGGTCTGGCCTTCGACGTCATCGGCGCGGACGAGAGCACCGATGAGAACATCTCGATCGAGAAGCTGACCGGCGACGATGACATCTCGCCCATCATTCGCCTGGTCGACACCACCGTTTACACCGCGCTCGAGCGCCGCGCCTCGGATATTCACCTTGAGACCTACGACGATTCGCTGCTGGTGAAATACCGGATTGACGGCGTGCTGCAGCAGGCCATGGCGCCCATTGCGCGCGAGCATCACCAGACCATCCTGAGCCGTATCAAGGTCATGAGTGAGCTCGACATCGCCGAGCGCCGCGTACCGCAGGACGGCCGTTTTCGCGTGCGTTACAAGGGGCGCCTGATCGACTTCCGCGTCAGCATCATGCCCACGGTGCATGGCGAAAATGCCGTGCTCCGCGTACTCGACAAGGAGTCCATGAGTGAGAAGTTTAAGAATCTCTCACTCGATGTCGTTGGCTTCGACCCGGAAGACCTGCGCCGCTTCCGACGCTACATCAAGGAGCCGTACGGGATGGTGCTCGTCACCGGCCCTACCGGTTCCGGTAAGACCACCACGCTGTATGCCGCGCTCAACGAGATCAAGAGCGAAGAAGACAAGATCATCACGATCGAAGACCCCGTCGAGTACCAGATTCGCGGCATCACGCAGATCCCGGTGAATGAAAAGAAGGGCCTCACCTTTGCTCGCGGTCTGCGCTCGATCCTGCGTCATGACCCGGACAAGATTCTGGTCGGCGAAATCCGCGACGCGGAAACGGCGCAGATCGCCATCAACTCCGCCCTGACCGGCCACCTGGTGTTTACCACCGTGCACGCCAACAATGTGGTGGACGTGCTGGGCCGCTTTCTGAACATGGGCGTGGAGCCCTATAACTTCGTCTCAGCGCTGAACTGCATCCTTGCGCAGCGCCTTGTGCGTCAGGTGTGCGAGTTCTGCGCGCGCGAGGTCCTGTACGACGATGCGGAACTGGAGCTCAACGGCCTGAACCCCGCCGAGTGGCACGGCTTCCGCTTCCGTGAGGGCTCCGGCTGCATGGAGTGCGGCGGCACGGGTTACCGTGGCCGCTCAGCGATCCACGAACTGCTCGAACTGGACGATGAGATACGCGACATGCTGCTGGAAAAACGGCCGGGCTCCGAGATCCGCAAAAAGGCCCGCGACAAGGGCATGAACTTCCTGCGTGACTCCGCCCTGCAGCGCGTACGGACCGGCGTCACCACCTTGCGCGAGATCAACAAGGTCACGTTTATCGAAACCGGGCGCTAGGCGTCAAGCAGACGCAAAGGGCAGGGCAATACAGCCCTGCCCATGCAGGTGCCTAAGACCTGGCCAAATCCGGTCGAAGCTTCTTCAGCTTCTTCATACCGGCCTCAAACGGTTGGCCCATCAACTCCCCCGCGCGGGCTGCGAACTCCTTCAGCCCTGGCGTTTGCGTGTGCGCTTTCAGGAGTTCCTCGGAGATCCACTGCTCATAGAAGATGAAGGTTCCGGGCTCGTCCTCAACTTCGTGCAACTCATAGCTGATGTTGCCAGGGTCGTGCCGGGACGCCGTTACCAGGCTCACCAGCAACTTCCTCAGCTCATCTTCCTTGCCGGGCTTCGCCTTCGCTGTGTACATCAGCACAACGCCGTCCGTGTTTTCTGCCATGCTTCTCTCCTGCTGTATCCCAAGACGGATGGCAGGGCTCACACCCGCGTTGTACCCTTCACACAGCGGCCACTCCCAGGCAACCACCTTCACCGCTTTGCCTCCACATCAAGCCCCTTCTGAACGCCTGCCCGCCTGCGCTGACCCAAAGGTGTCAGTAAACAACCCTCTTCCTCACCCGTCCAACCAGGAGCACTGGCCGCCGCACACGGTAAGCTAGAGTCACCGAGTCATGAACCTGCTCCCTAAAACCTCCGGAAGCCGTCCACGCCTGGCCTGCGAGATCTTTGCCGACGGGGTTGTGGCGGGACGCTCGCCGGAGCCGGGACTTCCCCTGGCTGCGGTCGCCAAGGTTGGACTGGCCGAGAGCGCCGTCATGCCCGGCCTGAAACCCGGCAACCTGGCCGACCGCGTGGCGGTCATCGCTGCCATCCGCCGTGTGCTGGAGCAGGTCGGGGCCCGGTCGAACGCCCGCAACGCCGACCTGACGCTCGTCATCCCGGATGCCGCGGTGCGCGTTCTGCTGCTGGACTTTGACGCACTTCCTTCCAAACTCTCCGAGGCCCTGCCGATCGTCCGTTTCCGGCTGAAGAAGCTGATTCCGTTTGAGGCGGACGATGCCATGGTCAGCTTCCAGGTGATGAGTTCCAGCCGCTCCATCATTCGCGTCCTCGCCGTGGCCATTCCGCGTGACGTGCTCGGCGAGTATGAATCGGCCGCCCGTGAAGCCGGCTTTGAGCCCGGCGCCGTGCTGCCCAGCACCCTGGCCGCCCTGGCCGCGGTAGACGAAGGGGAGGGCGCCTCGCTGCTGGTGAACGCGCATGCCCAGGGATTCACAACCGCCATCGTCCGCGCGGGAATCCTGCTGCTGCACCGCACCATCGAGCTTGCGGAGTTTTCTCCGGGCGTCCCGGCGAACCTGCCGCCGGCGCTGTTTGAGAGCTCTGCGGCCACCGTTGGAAATGGCACGCTCCTTCCCCTGGTTGACCCGCACGACACGCAAGCCGAGTGGGCTGCCCAGGAACCGCTGCCCGAGTACGGTCGAAATCCCTACGCCGACCGGGTCGGCACCGAAACCGCCACGCAGAACCAGGACGCGATCACCGATCTGCCCACGCCCTACGCCCGGGGAGCCAACCAGTCTGCAATCGATCCTTACAGCCAGCGGGACGGGCACACGGTCGACATGTACGCGGGCGAAGCTGCGCCGGTAAGCCGGTCCCCGTATGCCTCGCCCACCTTGCAGGATGGACTCGACACGCAATTCCACAATGCCGTCCTGGTAGCGCCCACGGGGCTCGATGCGCTGACCACACCGGAGGCGATTGAGGACCTCAGTCAGCTCGCCGCCTTTGCCGCAGACCGCGGCGACGACGTCGAGCCGCTCACACACACGCTGGCGCCGGATGCGCAGGGGGAAGAACTCGCCCGCGCAGTGTCCGTTGCCATCGCCTACTTCGAGGACTCTCTTTCCGCTGCGCCCGAGGTTCTGCTGAGTGCAGGTCCGCTCGGCGCGGACCATCTGAACAGCGTCCTGCGCGAGCAAGGCATCGCCCAGGAGGACGGTGTGCGCGTTCGCGAGCTGATCGCGCCCGCGGAACTTGCGCCAGGTGCGGTGACGAGCGCCGTCCCCCGCGGCTGGCTGGCCGGGATTACAGGAGCGCTGAGAAGCTGATATGCGCGTTCAGGTCAATCTCGCCACTCGGCCTTTCGTTGAACTCCGGCCCTTCTTCCTCCGCCTGCGCCTGGTCATGGGGGCGCTCGCGCTTGCGGGGCGGGGCTTTGCTGTTGGGGCGCATGTGCTCAGCGCCAAGGCGGCCAGGCAGCAACTCGATCTGGATCGCCTGCGCCATGAAACGACCGCAGCCCAGGAGAGCAAGCTCCATACGGAGCAGCGCCTGCGCGACCCGGTGAATGCACGCGTTCTCGACCGTGCGCACTTCCTGAATGCTCAGTTCCTGCGCAAGAGTTTTTCTTGGACCGCGGTGATGATGGACCTGGAAAACGTGCTGCCCAGCGGAGTTCAGGTGACCTCGATTGAGCCGCAAATCTCACCCGACGGCAACGTAGTCATCCGGCTCCGAGTTGGCGGCGAACGCGCGAATGCCGTGCAACTGGTGCGCAACCTCGAGCACTCCCACCGCTTTCTGCAGCCGCGGCTCGTGGGCGAGGCGTCCCAGGCCAAGGAAAACGGTAGTGGCGCACGCGGCGTTCCCGGTGCGGGGCCTCAGGAGCCGACCGGACCTCCAGGCGTGGAATTCGACATATTGGCCGACTACAACCCCTTGCCACCGGGCGAGTCGTACGCCGTCGGGCATGGCCGGTCCGCCGGGGCCAACGTGACGCCGATCGCCAATCCGCAGCAGGTGCCCACCCCTGCCGCGGCGAGTGTCCAGAGTGGGTACCCGCCGTATGGGCTCACGTTGACGCCGTATAGCGGACCGCTCTCTCCGCCAGTCCTGTCCACGCCATCGGCCGCTGCGCCCCAGGGAGCTCCGCGATGAGCACCGCCATTGTTGTTCCGCCGCCGAACAGCTCTTCTGTGCTGCGCCGGGTGCCGCGCCTTACGGCCCGCGCCCGCCAGTTACTGACGGCGGTCAACCTCCACTTTGCCGGTGTGGCTGCGCTGGTCATCCTGGATCTCTTTCTGCTGGCTCAGTTTCTGCTCGCCTGGCAGGCAGTGACGGCCAGTAACGGGGATGCGATCGCGCAACAACAGACCATGTTGACGGCGGCCCGCCTTGCGGCCCGCCCGCTTCAAGGCATCGACGAAAAACTCGTCGAGTCCACTACGCAGGCCGACACTTTCTACCAACAGCGTTTGCCGTATGCCTACTCCCAGGTTGTCGCGGAACTCGGTACCGTCACGAGCCGTCAAGGCGTCCGCCTTACCCGGGTCAACTACAGCCAGCTGCCTGTGCTTTCCGGCCCCGGCGCGTTGACGCAGGTTGCCATGGATGCGAGCATCTCCGGCGACTACCGTTCTGTGATCGGCTTCATCAACGCCATCGAACGCGATCGTTTGTTTTTTGTCATCGGCGGGATCACGTTGACGGGGCAGCAGACCGGGCAGGTCAATCTCCGGTTGCGGCTCACCACGTATCTTCGCGCCCCCAATGTGGATGAATCCACGAGCGCAGCGCCACTCCCGGCCCCGGAGCCGGACCTCCCCGCGGCCGCGCCTGCGACAGGGGGTCCGCAATGAAGGGCGGCGCCGAAAACCGCAAGAAAACAATCGCGCTCGGCGTGTTGGGCGCAGCCGCGCTGTGCGGGCTTGTGTACAACCTCTCCACACTGTTTGGCGGTCCGGACACGCCGCCCGCTGCCGTCGCTCCCCTGACGACGACGCCGGGCAGCAGCACGCGTTCGGCCCTGATTGCGCGATCCACAGCTGACACGCCGCCCTCGGGCCAGGGAAGCGCCGCTGGGAGCGGTGGCGCCGGCGCTGTCCCCGGCGTCGCCGCCCAGAAGCTTGCAAGTAGCTCGGCCAGCCTGGATCCGAGTCTGAATCAGGCGGCCATGCTGCGGACCGAGAGCCTGGTGTACTCCGGTTCGGGTCGGAACATCTTCTCTGCGCTGTACCTGGCCCCGGCACCCGTCATTCCGAAGAACGTTCCGCCGCCGCGGCCGATCATTCGGGCTCCGGTTGCGCCTCAATACATGGGACCACCCCCGCCGCCGCCCATCCCCTTGAAGTTCTTCGGCACGGCCCAACGCACAGGCGGCGTCAAGCAGGCCTTTCTCCTGTCAGGAGATGACGTGTACCTGGCGTCCCCCGGCGACATCGTGGCAAAGCGCTTCCGGGTCGGCCAGGTTTCCGCCTTTGGCGTTCAGGTTACCGACCTGAGCTCAAACAACACACAGACCCTGCCGCTGCAGCAATAAAGCACCGTGCCCGACCCACTCCATCCCGAACGAAGCGTCGTACAAGCCCGGGTTGCGGCTGGCCGGGTCGACCCTGAAGCGGGCTATCTGCTGGTCGCGGTCGTCGTCCTGGTCGCGCTTGTGCTGATTGCACTCTCGGTGGCTGCTCCGATCGTCGCCAAGGACCTACGCCGTCAGAAAGAGATTGAGAGCCAGCACCGGGCGCAGCAGTACGTGCGGGCGATCCGGCTGTACTACCGCAAGTTCCACAATTACCCGGCCTCGATCGATGCACTCAAGCAGACCAACAACATCCGCTTTCTCCGACAGGAGTACGTGGATCCGCTGACCGGCAAGTCCGATTGGAAGCTGATTCATGTCGGCGAACAGAAGACCACGGTCAAGGGCTTTTTCGGCCAGGATCTCGCGGGCATTCCGACCGGGGGTCTTGGATCCGCCGCTGGCATGAGCTCCGGCATCGGCACACCCATCGGCGGCACCTCCAACACCTCCACCATCGGCGCCACTTCGCCACTGGCGAGCGGATTCTCGGGCGCAAGCACAACCACCACGACGCCGGGCAGCCCGGGTCTCTCTGGCCCCGCCGGGGCGACGGGCAGTACGGGATTCAGCACGGGGGGACTGGGCGGTGCGTTCGGT
>CAXUNH010000015.1:0-257 GCA_964252405.1 uncultured Acidobacteriaceae bacterium
GGCGCTTTTTGCGCATGCGCATATTCTGCGAATCGTGGCGGCGCGGTGGATTGGGCTGCCGGCGACCGGGGGCAAGCTGTTTGCGTTCGGGACGGGGGCGGTGAGCGTGTTGGGGTTTGAACGGGAGACGCGCGTGATTGCGCACTGGAACCGGGAGTTCGAAGGAGAGTAGTGGCTGGGGGCACAAAGGAACGCATGCGGGCTGCATCCAAGCTGGTGGAGGGTCGAATCGATGAAGCGCATGACGGCGTTGCTGT
>CAXUNH010000015.1:267-38945 GCA_964252405.1 uncultured Acidobacteriaceae bacterium
CGCCGCCGACGCCCCCGCCGAACGCGACGGCGCAGCCGGCGCCGCACAAGCATGGTCGCAGCGCGGGCGGGGATATCGGCAGTGGAAGCGGCGATGTCGGCAAGGGTGCAGGCAAGGGTGCCGGGAGCGCAGCGAAGGGCGCCGGCAAGGGGGCGGGCGATTTAGCGACGTTGCACCCGGTGAACGCTGCCGGCGACGTGGGTAAGGGCGCGGCGGGTGCCGGCAAGGATGTGGCCGTGGGGACGGGCAAGGGCACAGGCAAGATCGTGAAGGGCACCGGGAAGGGTATCAAGAAGATCTTCTAGACGCTCTGTTGGGCGCGGTCTCTGCCTTAGCGGGCGAGAGGAAAAGCCCGGCGAGAGCATAGACTGGGACGTCTACCCCAGTTTCTGGAGCATGTGTTTGACGAAGACTCGAAGGTATCCCGTGCTGGATCCCAGCACACCGGCGGCGGATCGAGCGGGGCTGTGTGCGCTGGTGGTGATGGCCAAAGCACCCCGGCCGGGCAAGGTGAAGACGCGACTGCAGCCGCCGTTGACGGCCGAAGAGGCTGCGGCGTTAAATGTGTGCTTTCTGCGGGACACAACGGAGAACATTGCGGCGATCACGGCAGAGGGCGGTGCGGCAGGCCTGGTCTGCTACACGCCCGTGGGCGATGAGGCAGCCTTTGACGGTTTGTTGCCGGATGGATTTGCGCTCCTGCCGCAGCGCGGGGACGGGTTTGGCGAGCGGCTGCGGCTGGCAGTGCAGGACGTTTTGGCTTGCGGTTTCGGGGCCGTGTGTCTGATCGATTCGGACTCCCCGACGATGCCGGCGAGTGCTTTGCGGGAGGCTGTGGAGGCGTTGGCGCAGCCGGGGGATCGTGTCGTGTTGGGGGGATCTGCCGATGGCGGCTATTACCTGATAGGGCTGAAGGCGGCCCATCCGGAGCCCTTTGAGCACATTACGTGGAGCACGCCCAGTGTGTATGCGGAAACGGTGCAGCAGGTGCGCGGCGCTGGGCTGGAACTCATTGAGTTGCCGATCTGGTACGACGTGGATGAGGCGATCACGTTGACGGTGTTGGAAGACGAACTGCTGCAGGGACGGCGGCCGGGCTTTGTGACGGTGGATGGCTACCACGCGCGCTACACGCGTGAGTTTCTGCAGGGCCGCGTAAATGAAGTGGCAGGCCAGCCCGTGAGTGAGTCGGCCAGGTAGGCACCGGACCTCAGCAGGGGACGGTGCGCGGAAGTGAGTGAGGGATGGTTTGCGGCGAATGGAGGTTTGGGGTAAGTGGGCCGATGGTGATGCGCGGCTGACGAACGTTGTGCTTTGCGCGCTTGGCTTTCTGTTGGTCCGGCTGGCGCAGCAGTTTGGGTTTGAGGCTGGCCGTTTCTGGATCGGCTTTGAAGATGTGGCGCTGCTTTCGGCAGTGATCTACGTTGGCGCCGTTGTAGTGGTGCGCACGCAGCCCGTGAACCGCGCCACCCTATGGATTGTGGTCTGGTTCGCCGTTGCGATGCACGTGATGACGTTTCTGGTGGACCCGTTTCTTTCCTCCGATATGTATCGCTATGTGTGGGACGGCATGGTGCAGCACCACGGCATTAGCCCGTACCGTTATGTGCCCGGAGATCCGGCGCTGAGTTGGTTGCGGGCGCCCAACCAGGAGATCTTCGACAACATCAATCGCCGCGATTATGCGCGCACCATTTACCCACCTGTCGCGCAGATGGTGTACTGGCTGGCCGCCTGGTTTGCCCCAACCGTCGACGCGATGAAGCTGATGATGCTGGCCTTTGAAGGCATTGCTGCATGGGGGCTGGTCAAACTGCTGGGGCATTTGCAGCGGCCTGCGGCTGAGGTGCTGCTGCTGTTGTGGTGTCCGCTGCTGGTTTGGGAGATCGGCGATGCGGCCCACGTGGATGCGGTGGTGATCGGGTTTGTCGCCCTGGCGCTGCTGTTCCGTTGGCGCGGGCTCCCGTGGCTCACAGGGCTTCTTCTGGGCTGCGCGGTGATGACGAAGTTTTATCCCGTGGTGCTGTTTCCGGCGCTTTGGGGGAGGCGGGACTGGCGTATGCCGGCGGCCCTGGTTGCCGTGATCGCAGTGGGATACGGCCTGTATGCGCGGGTAGGCTGGCTGGTCTTCGGCTTCCTGGGCGGCTACCAAAAAGAAGAGGGGATGGACAGCGGTACGCGTTACTTTCCGCTGGAGTTTGCTCGCACACGGCTGGGCATGCCGTGGCTGCCCAACGCTGCGTACTACGTGGTCTGTGGTCTGGTGATGGGCGGGATTGTTTGGTGGTGCTGGCGTCGGGCCAGTGTGGAACAAGGCGAAGCAGCTCTGCGGAACACATCTCTCACCCGGACCGGCGCGGACAATGCGAAAAGCGCGCAAGCTTTCTCGAAGGCGACTGACTTAGGCCAGGCCCCAGCGTTTGTGCGCGGGGCAGGTGCGCTGGCGCTTGCGATGATGCTGCTGTTTTCGCCGCATTATCCCTGGTACGCGATCTGGCTTGTGCCCTTTATGGTGCTTGCGCCAAGCCTGCCGATGTACACCTACGTTCTGGGCTTGTGGTTCGGACTGACCACCGCACTCGCGGAACCTGGGCCAAAGATGTTTCTGATGAACGAACGTCTGTACACCAGCGTAGTCGTGGCGTTTCTTCTGGAGTGGATGTTGCGTCGCTGGTCTCTGCTGCAGAGGCCGGTGTCCCGGCAGCGTTTGGAAACTCAGGGGTAACTGCAGAGGGAGATGGTGATTGCGAGGCCACGGCCCTTGGTTCGCGTGAACGTCTCGCAACGCCGAAACGTGCTGCTGCTTCCGCTATGCGTTTCATTCAAAAGTTATATGGAACGTGAGTTCGGTGGAACGACATCCAAGCATGTGTGGCATGCGCCCGGGGTGACGGTGGCTTTTACCTGTTGCGCTGAAGTCACAGGAGTTCAACTTGGCTGATCCGAACGCAAACTCAGGGTTCTCGCAAGCTCCGCCGTGCCTGATGGTGATCTTCGGGGCGGGTGGAGATCTTACGCGGCGTTTGCTGCTGCCCTCCTTGTACAACCTGACGACGCTGGATGCGCTGGCCGGGCAATTCGCACTGCTCGGTGCCTCGGCAGAGGCATGGGACAGTGGACAGTTTCAGGAACATATCCGGGACAGCTTGCAGCAGTTCTGGGGACCGCAGGTTGAGGCGCAACACGTGGACTGGCTGGCGTCGCGGGCGGGGTATGCCAAAGTGGATTTCAAGGACGCGTCCTCGTTCGACAGCCTGAAGCAGACGATCGCGAAGATGGAAGAGGGCGGCAAGATGCAGGGTAACCGGCTCTTCTATCTGGCGGTTGCACCGGAGTTCATCGCGACCATCGTCGAGCAACTGCACCGGATCGGCTTGACCTCGGCTGAGGGTGGGTCATGGACCCGGGTCGTGGTCGAGAAACCGTTCGGTCACGATCTGGACTCCGCCATTGCGCTCAATCAAACGCTGCATCAGTGGTTGGGGGAAGAGCAGATCTATCGCATCGACCACTTCGCGGGCAAGGAGTCGGTCCAGGATCTCGCTGTCTTTCGTTGGTCGAACGCGATGTTCGAGCCCGTCTGGAACCACGCCAATATCGAGAGCGTGCAGATTACCGCGGCGGAGACTGTCGCGCTCGAGGGTCGTGCGGGTTACTACGAGAAGTCGGGAGCGCTGCGGGACATGGTGCCGAACCATCTCGCGGAGATGCTTTCGATGATTGCCATGGAGCCGCCGGTGTCTTTGAGCGCGGGGCACATACGGTCCAAGCAGACCGAAGTGCTCCAGTCGGTGAAGCAGCTCAGCCCGCAGGACGTCGCGAAGTTTGCCGTACGCGGACAGTACGGTCAGGGCGAGGTCCAGGGCAAGCCTGTCAAGGCCTACCTCGCCGAACCGGGCGTGGCCGCCGAGTCGACGACAGAGACGTATGTCGCTCTCCGGCTGGAGATCGCGAACTGGCGCTGGGCTGGGGTGCCGTTCTATTTGAGGACCGGCAAGGCCCTTGTACGCGCGGTCACCGAAGTGATCATCAACTTCCGCGAGGCGCCTGTTGCGCTGATTCCCTGGATGGAGAAGGAGAGCCGGTCCAACCGGCTGATCTTTGCGCTGTCGCCGAACCAGGGGATCCGGCTGCGGTTCGCTTCCAAGGCGGCCGGGGCAGTTCTGCGAACGCAAGAAGGGGAGATGACCTTTCAGTTTTCGCAAGGTCCGTTCGGCGACCATGCTCATGGCTACGAAGGTCTTTTGCACGATGTGATGGCCGGGAACCCGACCCTCTTCCAAAGTGCTGATTTCGTGCAGGCGGGGTGGAGTGTCGTGCAGCCGGTTTTGGATGCATGGAGCAAACTGGGCGGTGCGCCGCTTGAGGTGTACCCTGCGGGCTCAAGCGGGCCGAGCTCCGCGGATAAGCTTTTGCAGGCGGATGGCCATGCGTGGCATTCCCTGGAGGGCCAATGAACGTTCTCGCGATCGATCTAGGCGGCACACACCTGAAGTTTTGCTCGCAACGCCATCCTGAGGTTGTCCGTGTCGATTCGGGCCCGGAGATGACGCCGGACAAGATGATGAAGGCGCTCAACGAGCGTACGGTGGGCTGGAAGTATGACCGGGTTTCCTTCGGATTTCCCGCGCCCGTGGTTCACGATTCTCCCATCCTGGAGCCGTTCAACCTTGGCAAGGGATGGCGTACCTTCGACTTCTCCGAAGCGTTCCATCATCTTCCTTTCAAGATGTTGAACGATGCTGCCATGCAGGCACTGGGAGCCTACAAGGGCGGTCGTATGCTGTTTTTGGGACTGGGAACGGGCCTTGGATCGGCGATGGTTGTCGATGGGGTGGTGCAACCGATGGAGTTGGCACACCTGAAATGGAAGCGGGGTAAGACGTATGAGGAGTACCTGGGCGAGAAGGCGCGAAAGAAGCAGGGCGACAAGGCATGGAACCGCCAGGTGCTGAAGGTGATCGCGGAGTTCTCGGAGATCCTTGAGAGTGACTACGTGACCGTGGGCGGCGGGAACGCGGGCCGGGTGCGGCATTTGCCGAAGAACGTCAAGGTTGGCTCGAATGAAGATGCAATGCGCGGCGCGTTCTCTTTATGGCAGCCGACGACGGACCGCAAGCCTGCAATGGATCGCAAGCCGGCAATCGATCGCAAGCCAGCGAGGAAGTCCCGGAAGGCGAGTGCGGCGTAGCAGACAATCCTGGCTCGCCAAGCGTGTGAGACCGTTTTTCGACCACGCCGTTTAGAGACGGTGTTCACCGCTCGAGACGGGGACTGCTGCTCTGCCGAAGATCGTATCAAGGGTCCAGTCGGTCAGGATGCGGCTGCGCTGGCCAATGCCGGGCATCTTCGCCAGGTACACCGCTCTCCACATGGCCCAGGCGAGCAGCCCGGAGAAGTTCATGCCGTATACCCGGGCCACGCCGGAATGCCGACCCACCAGGGCAAGTTCTCCCAGCGGCGTGAAGCGGAAGCTCTTAAGCGGCTCCCCGCGGAGTGCACGCAGGATATTGCGGGCGACCAGCTTGCCTTCGCGCGTGGCGTTCTGCGCGGTGGGCGCATAGGTGCCCTGGCCGTCCGGTTCGGGGATTTCCGCACAGTCGCCCAGCGCCCAAAGGGCGACAAAGCCCGGCACACGACAACACGCGTCCGTTTGCACGCCGTGGTGCTTGCCCTTGGGAACGGGGAGATCATTGAGGATGGGACTGGGTGTAACGCCCGCAGCCCAGATCAGGGTTCGCGTGGGGATGTGTTCCCCTCCCTGGATTTCGACGTAGCTCTCCGCTGCAGAGTCGATGCGGGCTCCGAGTCGCACCTCAACGCCGCGCTCCATGAGTTTTCGCTGAGCAAACTGCGCGAGGTCGGCGGTGATCTCCGGTAGAAGCCGGTCGCCGGGATGCACGAGAATGGTCCGAATCTCATCGGGCTGGATTCTGGGAAGATCTTCCGAACTGGAGCGAACGAGATCGTTGATGGCCGCCATGGTCTCAACGCCGGTATAGCCCCCGCCGGCGACGACAAAGGTCAGCAACTCCTTCCGCTTCTCCGCATCTTTCTCCACGGCGGCCCGCTCGAGACACGAGGAGACGCGCTGGAAGATGCGTGCGGCATCCTCGAGGCGCTTCATCGGAATCGAGTACTGCTCCACCCCTGGGGTGTTGTGGAAGCTTACAACCGAGCCCAAGGCGAGAACGATGTGATCGCCGTTGAGGGTCATGGTCGTTGGATCGAGGCCGCCCGGAGCGACTTCGACGTCGACGCTGTTGGCGTGCACGTCGACCTTCGTGATGCGGCCTTGTACGAAACTGACGCGCTTGCTGAGCAGCCGGGAGGGGCCGACGATGTCGCGAACCTGCAACTCCCCACCTGCTGCCTCAGTCAACATGGGCGTGAAGAGGAGATAGTTGTCGGCATCGATGAGAACGATTTCGCCGTTGTCCTTCCCTGGCAGCAGGTGCGCAAGCTCCTGCGCCACCGAGGCACCCGCGAAACCGCCGCCAAGGATCAGGAAGCGTTTCCCCTCCGCAAGACGGTGGTTCGCGTTGCGCTCTTCAGCGCGTCGTAAGGCGGCCCGTACAGCGAAAACTGCCGCGATGCCGGCCCCGGCCTGAGCCGCGTTGCGTGTCAATCTGCCGAGGGTCATACCTTCTCCTATGTTTGCTTTGCGCGTTTCTTGGCGGGGATTGCGGTTTTCCGGGGTGGGCGGCGTAGCTTTTCCTTCGGCACAGTCTCCGGGTCCGTGTTTCTAGCGAGGCTTGCTTGTTGGCGCTGCTTGCCGGCGTTCGCGAGATGGTAGGCTGCGCCGATAAGTGCAATATGGGAGAACGCCTGCGGGAAATTTCCGACCAGACGTTTGCGCTTTGTGTCGTATTCCTCTGCGAACAGCCCTGTATCGTTGGCGAGTTTAAGCAATTTCTCGAAGAGCTTGCGGGCATCCTCATCGCGTCCGATGAGCTTGAGATTGCTGACAAGCCAGAAGCTGCAGGCCAAGAACTTGCCTTCGGTCCCGGGGAGGCCGTCTTTGGATTTGCGGGTGTCATACCGCATCAGCAGGCCGCCATCCATCAGGTTCTGCTCGATCGCGGTGACCGTGCCGCGGATGCGAGGATCCTGTGGAGGGAGGAAGCCCACCAAGGTCATGAGCAGGACGGAGGCGTCCAGTTGCTTTGTCCCGTAGTGCTGCACGAAGCTGTTCTGCCTTTTGTCGAAGGCGCGGGCGCAGACCTGCGCGTGGATGGTGTCCCGGATGCGCCTCCACCGCTTCACAGGTGTGGCGAAGTTTACCTTTTCCGCGATCTTGACGGCGCGATCAAAGGCCACCCAGGCCATCACTTTCGAGTAGGTGAAGTGCTTGGGACCGCCCCGGACCTCCCAGATGCCTTGATCGGGTTGATCCCATAAGTCTTCCAGGTGCTCCACCAATCGGCGAAGTAGCCCGAAGTCTGCTGCCCGGTCCTGATCCGTGAGAGAAGAGTAGGTCCAGAAGAACGCATCCAGAATCTCCCCGAAGGTGTCCAGCTGGAGCTGACCGGAGGCCGCATTGCCGACGCGCACCGGCTTGGAACCGGCGTAGCCGCCCAGGGCCTCGATTTCGTATTCAACCAGTGTCCGTTGCCCGGAGATCCCGTACATAATCTGAATCTGGTCGGGACTTCCTGCAACGGTGCGATGCAGCCACCCCATCCAGTCGCGCGCTTCCTGTTTGTAGCCGCAGTTGACCAGAGCAAGCAGGGTGAACGTGGTGTCACGCAGCCAGCAGTACCGGTAGTCCCAGTTCCGTACCCCGCCGAGATCCTCGGGCAGTGAGGTGGTTGGGGCCGCAACGATGCCTCCGGTGGGACGATAGATGAGCGCCTTCAGGGTGATGAGCGAACGCTCCACCATCTCGCGATACGGACCCTGATAGGTACACTTCGCCGCCCATACTTTCCAATAACGGCTGGTCTCGTCATAGGTCTTCACCGGGTTGGCAGCTGCGGACGCAGACTGTTTGCCGTACTCGCCATAGCCGTCATAGGTGAGCACGAAGGTGACAGACTTCCCCTGCTCGATGACAAAGTCGCTGATGGTGCGGAACGCTTCTCCGCGCAGCGGAGCGTCCGTTTGGAGCTCGACCGCGTCGGGTCCGGCAACGGCGCGCAGCCCTGTTTCCGACCGTGTGACCCACGGGATGGCTTTGCCGAAGTCGAAGCGCAGGGCCAGCACACCGCGTACCGCTACCTGGCCGCGCAGGCCCTTCACGATGCGAATGATTTGGGACCGCTTGCTGCGAGGGGACATAAAGTCCTGGATCAGGATGGACCCCGTGCTGGTTTCAAAGCTTGTTTCAAGGACGAGGGTGTGCGGCTCATAACGACGGGTGATCTTGCGCGCGGAGCCTTGCGGTGCGAGCTTCCAGAAGCCGTTCTCCTCCGAGCCGAGAAGCTTGGCAAAGCAGGGTGCTGAAGCGAAGTCAGGCCAGCAGAGCCAATCGATCGATCCATCACGTCCAACAAGCGCAGCCGTTCGTCCATCCCCGATGACCGCATAGTCTTCGATGAGCACGCAAGCCGCCTTTCGCTCTCGGGTTTCGTGGTGCCTTGCAAACGATGCTATCCCGACTCAGTGCGTAGGTCGTGAGTGTCGTTTGAACGCGGCGCGTCGCCAGGCTCTGGCAAGAAGATTGCGAGGGGATCAGGGCACGCCCAAGATGCAGCAGGGAGTCTCTTCTGCCAGCTCGGAGACTTTGTTCCACAGGCGACCGACGTGAAGCGTCGGCCGCTGAAGACCCACAATCAAGAGATCTGCCTTGCGGTCCCTTGCGATATCGAGAACACCTTCCACAAGGTGATCTTCGATGCGAGTGGAACTGACCGTGAGACCTTTTCCGGAGGCTTGCTGCTCTGCGCGCTGCCTCAAGTTCTCCTCCAGCGTGACTTGATCTTCGTCCAAGAGGCGTGAGGCTTCGGGCGAGACAGCGCGCGCAAAGCCGCTTGACGGCCGAGGCCTGCCGAGGATCGCAACAAAGTGCAGCTCGGCACCGCTGTCTGCGGCAAGACGGACCGCCGTTTCCAAGGCGCGCTGACCTTCGGGAGAACCGACGAGTGTCGCAACAATGTTCTTAAACATGCTGGGAGCCGCCTGAGGTAGGGTCCATCGATCATGCGATCATTGTTTTCGCTTAAGCTTGCTTCGGCGTTGAAGCGGCTGCTAGTTCCGGAACCCGACATGATGATGGCGCAGAGCCCAGGAAAATACCAATAGGAGTTTTGCATGATTCCGATAAGGGCGAGCGAAAGAGCTTCGGGACCATTGTGTGAAGACGCCGAGTTGCCGGTGCGATGCTGTAGAAGGGATCCGTGGCACACGAGAGCTGTCGTAAAGGTACAACGGACGCACACAATGCATAGAAATCTCGTATCGGTTCACTTTGAAAGTTGTATTGGACACAGAAACCGAAAGCGAACCATGATGTCCTTGTCTTCGGCCTTTCGAATAGATCGACGAACCGTCCACTGCCAGCGACGTTTGGGGACAAGGAGCACATCAACTTCCTGCCCTGAGCTACCTGGCACATCTCAAAGTCCACTCTCAGAGCAAGAAAAAGGAGCGGGTCGCTTCCAGGCCTTCTCGCATTTCCAAAAGGATCGCCATACTGGGTCGCGAGTGACCGCAGCGGGCGGATGACCTCGTT
Organism: uncultured Acidobacteriaceae bacterium; assembly: GCA_964252405.1. GTDB lineage: Bacteria > Acidobacteriota > Terriglobia > Terriglobales > Acidobacteriaceae > Granulicella. The sequence continues at coordinate 9,941 of CAXUNH010000015.1, forward strand.
CCAGCAGGGGGTACTTAGCATGTCGCAATACTCCGGCACGGTGATCTGGTTCAATAACGCGAAGGGATACGGGTTCCTTCGGCGTCCGGACGGACCGGACGTGTTTGTGCACTATAGCGCCATCCAAGGATCCGGTTTCAAGGAACTGCACTGGGGCGAAGCCGTCAACTTCGAGATTGTGGAAGGCCCAAGCGGCAGGCAGCAAGCGGGGAACGTCATGAAAGGCGACACCCCCGAAGTGGAAACGAGACGTCGCCCTGCTTAGGGCTTAGCGGCTGCTGGATGGTGCCGCTGGCGAGAGGATCGTGCTTCACAATGCAATCTCGCAGAAGACACCAGTCGGTTGACCAGCTACAGGAATTTCAGCAAAGCGTTCGAAGAAGCCTGGAGGAGCGATGAAGCTGCGTGCTGTGCTCATTCCAGCAGTCATTCTGGCGATAGCACTCGCCCTGGTACTGGTGATCTCGACGCGCTGGAACGCGATCCGTTCCACTGCGGGTCTGCAGAAGACCGATGACGCCTATGTGCACGCCAACATTGTTCCGCTGAGCACCCGGGTGAGCGACACACTGCGCACGCTGACGGTGAACGACTTTGAACGGGTGCAGGCCGGACAGCTCCTTGCGCAGCTCGATGACACGGACTACAAGGCCGACGTGGCGCGCGCGGAGGCGCAGCTGGCAGCTTCGCAGGCGAGTCTGGCGGACAACCAGGTACAAAAGCAGGTGCAATCGGCAAAGATCGCCGAGGTGGGGAAGCAAGTGGACGAGGCGATTGAAGCCGCGGGAGCCGCCGCGGCGAACGTACATGCGGCAGAGGCCCAGGTCCAGCGAGCCGACCAGGAACGCCGTCGCCAGGAACTCCTGTTTGCGGATCGTGCGACAACCAAGCAGACGCTGGAGCGAGCTGTCGCCGATGCGGAACAGCAGCACTCCTCCCTTGACTCCGCACGCAGCGATCTGGCGAAAGCCGACGCGGCGGTGGTGCAGGCGCGCCATTCGGTGACGGAGGCCCGGCGTGATCTGCAACTGCTTGTCTCCAAGGATAGAGACTTCACGGCGAGTATCGGTCAGCAGCGCGCCTCTGTGCAGGCCGCGCTCGTGCAACTCGGGTACACGCGCATCTACGCGCCGGTGAACGGCATTGTGGGCGAGCGAACAGTGTTTCCCGGCCAGCTTGTTTCCCCCGGCATGGACGTTATCTCGCTGGTGGAAGGAGATCTCTGGATCCAGGCGAACTTTGAAGAGACACAGCTTGGGGACATGCGCCTTGGCGATGGTGTGGACATACGCATCGATGCTGTGCCGGGCACAGTGTTCCACGGGAGGGTGTTACAGGTGGCTCCTGCGAGCGGCTCGGAGACGGCTCTGCTGCCCCCCGACAATGCGACGGGCAACTTCACCAAGGTTGTGCAGCGCATTCCGGTGAAGATCTCCATTGACTCCGGGGGCGATGCGCTGGGACGTTTGCGGCCCGGACTTTCCGCGGTGGTTTCGGTGCACGCGTCCGGGAGGCACAACCGATGAGCGGAACGCCTGTTCCGCCTCCACAACCGCCGCAGAACGGCGGACCCGCGCCGAACGACTCGGCCCCGCAGCCCGGTCAAGACACACAGAAGGGGAACAATGCGGCCACCAAGAAGAAGCCTGCGACGCCGTGGCTGGGCATCGGCGGCGTGCTCATCGGGCTCAGTATCTCCGTGTTTCTCGGGCAGATGCTCAGTGTGGGGCTGGCGGACCTCCGCGGTGCTTTCCACCTTAGCGTGGATCAGGGTGCATGGTTGCCGGCGATCTACAACGCGGGGCAGATGTTCGCCGGCCCGCTTACGGTGTACCTCGGCGGTCTGATCGGGCCCCGGCGCGTCCTGCTGGTGTCCTCCCCGGTGGTCGCGATCACGATGGTTCTTGCGCCGCTTACGCACTCGTACCCGCTGCTGCTGACATGGCTGGCCCTGGCCGGGCTCGCGTGCGGGAGTTTCTACCCTTTGACGCTGACCTATGTGGCGCGCAGCCTGCCGCGCCCGTACATCCTCTTCGGCGTTGCGGCGTACGGCATCGATGTGGTGAGTTCGTCCCATGTGTCCAGCCTGCTGGAAGGCGTGTTCATGAAGCACCTTGCGTGGCAGTGGCTCTTTCTCTTCGAAGGCTGCCTTGCACCGGTCATGTTTGCGCTGGTCTATTTCGGTATGTCCTCGGATCCGTCGACCGCTGCGGACGCGAAAAAATTGCGACCGACCTGGGCAGGCTTTGTCTATGCGAGTTTCGGCTTTGTGTCGTTTTACCTGCTGCTTACACAAGGGGAGCGCCTAGATTGGTGGCGCTCCGGCCTGATTAACGGGCTGGCAGTGTGCGGGGTGTTCCTTCTCGTTGCATCGATCGTGCAACACTTTCTCCGGCCCAATCCCCTGGTCCACCTTCGCTTTCTTCTGCGGCCAAACATCTTGCTGCTGAGTGTATGTTTGTGTGCCCTGCGGTTTAGCCTGTTGTCCTCCCTGCAACTGGTGCCCCAGTTCCTGGGGGCCACGCAGGCCTACCTCCCGCTTCAGACGGGTTCCGTGCTTGCCTGGGTGGCGGTCCCAGCCTTCGCGTTCAGTCTACTGGCAGCGCTCTCGTTGCGGTATTTCGATCCGCGGCTTGTGCTTTCGTGCGGGTTTGCGGTCGTTGCAGCCGCTTGTCTTGTCGACGACAGACTGTCGTCGGTGTGGGCCCGGCAGAACTTCTTTCCCACGGAGATGGTCGTTGGAACAGGCGCCGGCATCGCTGTCAGCGGCTTGATCGGTTGCATTTTGCTGGAGGTAGTCAACTCCGGCGCGGTAAAGCAGCCCGTGGATACGCTCACTTTTGTGTCGTGGTTCCACACCGTCCGTCTGCTCGGCGGCGAGGTGGTCACAGCCTCCATGAGCCATCTTGTACGAGTGCGGGAGCAGTTCCACTCCAACATGTTGAGTCAGTTCATCACCCTCAACAATCCCAGGGCGCAGTACCAGGTCAAAGGGCTCGCAGGAGCGCTCCTCCCCTATGGGTCCGGAAGCCTGGATGCACTCGGCCGGGCGAGTGTTCTCATGAGCCAACGTGTGCGTCTCCAAGCGTCCACACTCGCCATCATGGACGGATTTACGGTGGAAGCAATTGCGCTGACGGGGTGCCTGGTGGTGATCGCCCTCATTGGAAGAGAACCGCTGCAGCTCAACCAGCTGCTGAAGTCGGAGAGCTAAGTTGACGAGCGGAAGACAAGATCGGCGTGTGCTTGAGAAGTTTCTGGCCTGCATGCAGCAGAGTGGAGGTCCGATGACAAAACGAACGCTGCTGGGGATTGTCTTCCTGCTGGGTACAGCACGTTCGCTCGGGGCGCAGGAACTTCCCGTCCAGAATGCAAAGGCGATCACGGTAAGCCAGGCCATCGGAATGGCGCTCGCGCAGAATCGCACCATTGGCATGTCGCAAGAAGATCTTCTGCACTACAAGGAAATGAAGGCGAAAGCTCACGCACAGTACCTACCGACCCTCTCCAATGCATCCAATGTGACGTTCATCACGGCGCGGGAGGGTGTCGTCATCCCTCCGGGCTCGTTCGGTGTCCCGCCGACTACCGGGCCGATTCCTCCACGAACGGTCCGCATTGATCAGGGAGCGAACGATACTTATGCGAGCCGGACGACGCTCGATCAGCCCCTCACACAGTTGTTTGCCATTCGCGCGCAGAACCGTGCGGCGCAGATGGATGTGAACCGGGCAGTGTCCAGTGTTGAACTTACCCGGGAGGATGTAGCTCTTCAAGTGCGCCAGCTTTTCTATGGCGTGCTGATCACGCAAAAGCAGGAGCAGGCAGCTGCGACGAGGGTCAGTGCGCAGCAGGAGGCACTGCGGGAAGCGCGGTCCAGCGAGGCCCAGGGCACCGCGCTGGAAGAGAGTACCCTGCAGGCGAGCACGCAACTGGCCCAGGCGCAACAAGCTGCGCTCAACCTTCGGATCAGTGAGCGCGACCAGCTCTTCCAACTGAAGGATGTCATCGGCGAGTCGCTCGATAGCCCCCTGCTTCTTATCGACACGCAACGCCTGCCGGACCCCGCACAGGCGCTGCCGGAACGCGGGGAAGCGTTTCGCATCGCTCTCGCCCGGGAACCCAAAGTGCAGATGGCACAGCGGGAAGTAGACAAGGCACATGCGGCTGTGCGCGTGGCCGAGGATGCCTACATTCCCAGCATCACCGCGTCGGCGCATCATAGCTATCAGAGTGGAATCGCGCTGCTGGTGCGCAACTACGGAGTGTTTGAAGGCCGCCTCAACTACGACCTGTTTGACGGCGGGACAAGGCGTGCCAACGTGCGAGATGCGCGGTCGGCGCTCGCAAAGGCCGAACTGGCGCTTGCGGAGCAGCGGGATGCGACGCGGATCGCGGTGGAGGACAGCTATGACCGGCTTGAGCTGGGCACCCGTGCGCAGGACATCGCGCAACAGGTGGTGAAGGCACGGGCGGAGCAGGTTCGTGTTGCCGAGGCGCAGTTTCAGCAGGGAGAGATCCTTCAATCCAAACGCGACACTGCCCGCGCTGACCTTGCAGACGCAGACGCTTCCGCTCTGCAGGCGTCGCTGGACGTCGATCTCGCACGCAATCAGATACGGGAAGTGCTGGGTCAGATTCCCGACTAGGCTCGGCCCGGGCGTACTGTTCATAAGGTGAGGCACGGAGTAGCGAATAGCAGACAAGACCAAGGTGGAGGGATGCGATGCAGATAGCGATGGTGGGCCTGGGAAGAATGGGAGCGAACATGGTGCGGCGGCTTCTGAAAGGAGGCCACCAATGCGTGGTGTATGACAACAGCCCAGCCGCCGTGGACTCGCTTGTCGGGGTCGGCGCCGTGGGCAGCAGCTCCCTTCAGGATATGGTGGCCAAACTGCCCACGCCTCGTGCGGTCTGGTTGATGGTGCCCGCCGGAGTCGTCGACGAGACGGTTCACGAGTTGCGCGCTTACCTTGAGCGGGGCGACATCATCATCGACGGCGGCAATTCGTACTACGTCGATGATCTGCGCCGCTCCAAGGAATTGGCCGACAGTGGCGTGCGCTGGGTGGACGTCGGCACCAGTGGCGGCGTGCATGGGCTTGATCGCGGGTATTGCCTGATGATTGGCGGCGAGCCCAGCGCCTTTGAGTACCTCAACCCAGTGTTTAAGACGTTAGCGCCCGGCCGTGGCAGCATCGACCGCACGCCCGGAAGAAAGGGCGCCGCGCCCACGACGGCTGAGGACGGCTATCTGCACTGTGGCCCGTCCGGTGCCGGGCACTTCGTCAAGATGGTGCATAACGGGATTGAGTACGGCCTGATGGCCGCCTATGCCGAGGGCCTCAACATTCTGAAGCACGCCAACGTGGGAAACACAAAGGAGACGTCCGATGCGGAGACCGCGCCCATGCGGGAGCCGGACCTCTACCGTTATGACCTACCCATTCCAGAGATTGCCGAAGTATGGCGTCGCGGAAGCGTGATCGCATCGTGGCTGCTGGACCTTACCGCGACCGCGCTGTTACAGTCACCGGATCTTGCAGACTTCGGTGGTCGCGTGTCTGATTCGGGTGAGGGGCGGTGGACAACCATTGCCGCGATTGATGAAGGTGTGCCGGCCGACGTTCTGAGCACGGCGCTGTTCTCACGCTTTACCTCACAAGGAAATGCTCAGTTTGCGAACAAGTTGTTGTCCGCGATGCGATTCCAGTTTGGCGGGCACGAGGAGAAGAAAAGCTAGGGCACGCTGGCCCGCACCGATAATGGAGCGGCATTCGCTAAGTAGCAGCGCTGGAAACGGCATTGCGGGAGGCAGGAATGGGTGCTGAAGAGCAGCGGCTCGCGGAGGCTGCGGCCCGCAAAGTGAACTGGCAGCGCTGGGGCACGTACCTGCCGGAACGGCAGTGGGGAACCGTGCGCGAAGACGATTCCAACGACGGCAATCCCTGGGAGTTCACGTATGAGCGGGCCCGGGAGCAGGCCTACCAATGGGGAGAAGATGGCCTGTTGGGTTGGACGGATCGCGAATGCCGGATCTGCTTCTCGACCACGCTCTGGAACGGGAAAGACGATCACCTGAAGGAACGCCTGTTCGGACTGACGAACCCGCAAGGCAATCACGGAGAAGACGTAAAGGAGCTCTACTACTACCTGGATGCAACCCCCACACACTCGTACGCGAAGGGTCTGTACAAGTATCCGCAGGGAGCGTTCCCGTACAAGCAACTCATTGAAGAGAACGGAAAACGCGGCTACGGAAAACCCGAATTCGAGCTACTCGATACCGGTCTCTTTGCAGAGTCGCGCTACTTCGACGTTCAGATTGAGTACGCGAAGTGGAACGCGGATGATGTGCTGATCCGCCTGACCGTGACCAACTGTGGACCGGAAGACGCTGAGCTCTGGGTTGTCCCGACCATCACCCTGCGAAATACATGGTCTGCTCCTACGCCGGAAGACACAGGCGACTTGCGCCCCAGCATGCGCCTTTCAGAAGACGGGAGCACCGTCGAGATCACGCACGGCACACTGGGCCGCTTTGGGCTTCGGTGTCTCTCGGAGGAAGGCGAAACCAGGCCGCAAATTCTGTTCACGGAAAACGAGAGTGGACCTCCCGCAGATGCTGCCCCGAGTCAACAGAGGCATCCCGCAAAGGACGGTTTCGACGCCTTTCTTGTGCGCGGCGACGCGTCGCATCTCTGCGAGGGCGCCTCCGGCACCAAGGCCGCGTGTGTCTTGAGGGCAAGGATCGCTGCAGGTGCTGAAAGAACGATCCGTTGCGCTCTGCTGAGCGAGGCCACTTTGGGCCAACAGGCGTTAAGCGCGGCGGAGTTCGATGCACTGGTAGATCGCCGAAGGCTGGAAGCCGACGAGTTCTATCGCGATACGCTGCCTCCATCCTTCACGACGGAGGAGCGGAGCGTCGCGCGGCAGGGATATGCGGGTCTTCTCTGGAGCAAGCAGTTCTACTTCTATGTCGGCCATGGCGCCACATCCCGTCCCGAATCGGAGACCCCGCGCACGGAAGCCGAGCTGAAGCGAAATGCACACTGGAGCAATCTGTTTTGTCGCGATGTTCTTTCCATGCCGGACAAGTGGGAGTATCCGTGGTTCGCGGCCTGGGATTCGGCCTTTCAGCTCGTCGTGCTGGCGAAGGTCGACCCTGTCTATGCCAAACAGCAGTTGCTGCTGTTTTTGCGCGAATGGTACATGCACCCGGACGGGCAGTTACCCGCGTACGAGTACAAGTTCGATGATGTAAACCCGCCGGTTCACGCGTGGGCTGTGCTGCGGGTGTTTGAGATGGAGGCCCTCAAGGGCAAACCTGATTACGAATTTCTAAAACGAGCGTTTCACAAGCTCCTTATCAATTTCACCTGGTGGGTGAACCGGCTCGATCCGAGTGGGAACAACGTGTTCGGTGGTGGTTTTCTGGGCCTGGATAACATCGGGATCTTCGACCGTTCCGCCCTTCCCGCAGAGGATCGATTGGCACAGGCAGACGGCACGGCCTGGATGGGTTTCTTCTGTGCGACGATGCTGACCGCAGCCATCGAACTCGCGCAACAGGATCCCGTGTATGAAGACATCGCCTCGAAGTTCTTTCAGCACTACATCGCAATCATCGACTCTTTCAATCATCTGGGCGGCACCGGACTCTGGAGCGAGCAGGATGGCTTCTTCTTCGACAAACTCATCGCGCCGGGAGAACAGCCCCGAACGCTGAATGTACGGTCCATCGTTGGGGTTGTGCCCCTGTTCGCCTTATGCGTGCTGCCGGCCTCGAAAACGAAGCGGCTGCCCGCCTTCCTCAAACGCGTGAAATGGTTCCGGGAGAACCGCCCCGACCTGGCGGAGTTCATCCGCATGGCAGAGACCGAGGACCCGGAGTACAAAGGGGCGTACTTCATCAGCCTTGTACAGGAGCACAGAGTTACCCGACTTGCAGAGAGGCTCTTCGACCCCGGGGAGTTTCTCTCCGAGCATGGCATTCGTTCACTCTCGAGGAGCTACCTCGAATCGCCGTTTGAGACCGAGCTGGCAGGAAAGACCTACACGGTGCGCTACACGCCTGCTGAAGGCGACAGCGGCATGTTTGGCGGCAACAGCAACTGGCGCGGTCCAATCTGGTTTCCGATGAACCTGTTGTTGCTTGAGGCGCTTGAGCGCTATGCCAGGATTCTAGGGGAGAGCTATCGTCTGGAGTACCCGTCCGGCGCGGGACAGAAGAAGCCATTGGCGGAGATTGCGGCCGATCTTGGTACGCGCCTGTCCAGCATCTTCCTGCCGGATTCCTTTGGGCGTCGACCCTGCCATGGAAGGGAGGAGCGCTACGCCCAGGCGGGTCCATGGAAGGACCTTGTGCTCTTTTACGAGTACTTCTCTGGAGACGACGGTCGCGGTGTCGGCGCGAGTCACCAGACAGGTTGGACAGCCACGGTGCTTCTTTGCATGGAGGCCGTATCACGTCTGTCTTCGCCGACACCGGTTTCATCGCCGGGCGAGGGCGGCGACCCACGGCGACAGCCCGCCTGAGAGGTGCGCTAAATCCATGCAGGCTACTACCTCGTTGCTCTAGGTCGCCGCATTCACGCCTGCTCACTTCGACGCGGTTCGCGCTGAAGTTCAGAATCCAAGGTCAGAGAGCATCATCTAAACGCGCGAGGCTGAATCTTGATGCCCCTGTATCCACGCGTTGCGGTCTGTCGTTCTCTCACCATCGGCTTCGTCATGAGCCTGGTGATGTATGCAACGAATGCTTCCGCGCAGGCGCAGAGCTTGGCAGCAGGCAGGGCTACGCCGGGGTCGATGTGCCGGGCCCTGCGCCATCTCAGCATCCCTGCGTCGGAGATCGGATTACCCACCGGGGGCGCGCGGCTGTGGTCTGCGAAGCTGGTGCGTCATGGAGGGGAAGAGTTTTGCAAGGTGCTTGGCGGCATCGCCCCGATCGATCCCCAAGCACGCGACATTCGTTTCGAGGTAAACCTTCCCACGGCGTGGAACGGGAAGGCTGTTGAATTTGGCGGCGCGATCTTTGATGGCTGGCTGCACTACAGTAACGGCGTGGGTCAGCCGGTCCTGGCGCCAAAGGATGTCCCGCCTCCATTGGCGCGCGGTTATGCCACGTTCGGCAGCGATTCCGGGCACCATCGGCCTCGCCTGTTCTTCCTGCAGGCTCTGAACCTCCTGGACGCTTCCTTTGCGGCCAATCCGGAGGAGCGCCGGAACTACTCGCAGGACGCGATTAAAAAGACGCACGATGTTGCCGTTGTGATCATTGGGCGCAGATATGGCCATGCTCCTACGCGCATGTTCTTCCTGGGCGCTTCCGCGGGAGGACACGAGGCCCTCACGGCGATTCAACATTGGCCTGCTGACTACGACGGTGTTCTGAGCGCCTACCCCGACTGGACTGGTGTTCAACTCGGGCTGAAGTTCATCAGCGATTCCCAGGCCCTGTATGCCAAGGGCGGCTTTCTCGCGCGGTCCAATACCAAACTGCTGTCGCGCTCTGTGCTTGACGCGTGTGACGCGCAGGACGGCGTCCGGGACGGTCTCGTCTCGAACGTGAACGCCTGTCACTTCGATCCAGCATCGTTGCTCTGCAGCGCCGAGCGGAAGAAAGGCTGTTTGAGCGCGCAACAACTGGCGACGGTAAAGACCTTTGCCGGGGAGCAAGAGGTAGCCGTGCCGCTGTGGCATGGTGTACAGACGATGCCAGGCTATAACGTGCTGGCCGGCGCGGATCTCACGGGCACTCTCGGTCTGTTCCACCACCCAGAGCGCCAACCGAAGATCCTCCTGAACTCGTTCCAGTTTGTGGTCGGCAGCCGTGCAATGCGTCACTTTCTTGTCCACGACACCGATTTCAACACGCTCACGTTCGACACGTCTTCGGGAGGCGCCTATGCGCACGATTTGCTGGAAGCTTCCAGGACCTTCGACGCGAGTGATGCCGATCTCTCGACGTTTGCCGCTCATGGAGGCAAACTGCTCCTCATCCACGGGACTGCCGACACGATCATCCCGACAGACTCGACCGTGATGTACTACACCATGCTGCGCTCCACGATGGGAGCGAGTGAAGTGGACAGCTTTGCGCGGCTGTTCCTGATTCCCGGGTTCGGGCACGGCATGGGTGACTTCAAAGCTGGCGTGGATGCGCTGGGCATCCTCGACGCGTGGTTAGATGCAGGGGCGATCAAGCCAGACCTGGTTACAGAGGATCAGAGCAGGAAGGGGCACGGCCGCGCACGACCGCTATGTGCCTACCCTGCCTTCCCGGAGTTCTCCGGGGCCGGGAGTTCTCATGATTCCAGGAATTTCCGGTGTTCCAGCGTCGGTCCTGGCGGGAATGCACAGCCGTCCGTTGCGGCGGGCGGTGCTTTGTTGCTCGGAACCGCTCCGTAAATCGCATCGGCAATAGGCGGCCACCCTCGGGTAGGGGTGTCCGGCGTTTCCTCATCCCATATAAGTTTTGAATCAGCGCTATAAGGACAGTCCTATGAATTCGCGAAGAAGAACGGCACGATCCGAGCGAATCTTCAGAAAATAGAGGTCTGCCGGAAGGAGATCGCCGGAGCCTGACCGCAATAGGTCTCTTTCTGGGCGCGGGGTGCCCAGAGCGAAAACGGCAAAAGGGTGATTTACTCAGGCTGGGCGTGTTTGCAAGTTCCTTACCGTAGCCCTGGGGATCGTGCCGCCATGAATGCGATTGACCCTTACCCGCGCAAAAGGAAGGAGAACGCGTGCACTTGCGCCACGTCGAAGCGTTCTCAACAAAGTCGAACTGGAGTAAGAGGGCAACAACCCACCATTCTGACTGAAGGCAAGCGTGATCGCTGTCGCTGTGTGGACTTGCTCTGCTGGCTGTTTTGCCTTTTCGTCTGGACACCGGCAGACACTGTTGATGGACGTGCCCAAACGTTGAGTGTTTCCTCGCCGGCGGCTTTCTCCACGCAGGAACAACCGTCCGACCTGGATGACTGGCCCGAGTCCTGGAGTCGACCGCAAACCCAGACGCCATCCGCACCCGCGCAAGCGCAAACGAACGGCAGCGGTGAGGACCTGAAGTCTGAGGAGAAGCAGCGCTTTCTGGGCATCGTTCCCGCACGAAACGTCGTGATCAATGGACATTCTGCTCCTTTGACGACTTCGCAGAAGTTCGATCTTTACCTTCATTCAACTGTCGATCCCTTTACCTTTTTTGCAGCCGGTGTGGTCGGCGGAATTGAGCAGGCAGAGAACTCATACCCGGCTTTCGGGCAAGGGGCTGCCGGCTTCGGGAAGCGCTTTGGAAGTGCCTACGCCGACAGCGTCGATAGCCACCTCTGGGGCAAAGCGGTTCTTCCGTCGATCTTCCACCAGGACCCACGATACTTCCGCCGAGGTACCGGCCCAGGAGGCAAGCGATTGCTGTATGGGATCGCTGCCGTGGTCCGGTGCAAGGGGGATGACGGACACTGGCAATTTGCGTATTCCAACATAAGCGGAAACTTCATCGCCGGTGCCATCTCCAATGTCTACTTTCCGAGTCAAGACCGGGGCGCGAATCTGGTCCTGAACAGAGGCTTGGTTGTCACTGCGGAAGGCGCAATCGGCTATGTTCTATCGGAGTTTTACCCCGATATCGTTGCCAAGATCCATCACGGGCACGCCCCGGTTTCGCCGCAGGTGCATGATCTCAAGTGATCCTACTTAGGGCGTATATGCCGTTAGACCAAAAGATTGCCCAGCATTAACATGCAGCAGAGCTGGCGTTGCTGCATGTTCTCCCTCCAGCGACACTCCTGCGGCTATTTTCATACAGGTTTCGAGATCGATCCGATAAGTTGCCACCACGCGCGGGGTGAAGCGTTACTCAACCGCAAAACAGTGTTGCCCGGACGCTACATGATGCAATGGCCTGTTCCTGGCACGCCAGCATCCATCGATAAGCGAACAGCATTCAGCGGTTTAACTCGTCTGATGAGAGCCGGAACGTAACTGTCTGCCTTATGCAACAGAGGACCCAGGGTTATGGAATTACGACATTTACGTTCGTTTTGCGTGGTTGCGGAAGAGCTCCATGTAACCCGGGCTGCGAAACGACTGCACATTGCTCAGCCCGCATTGACGCAGCAGATTCACGCCCTGGAAGAGGACCTGGAGGTCATGCTCCTGAACAGGGTCGGCCGCGGAATCGAACTCACAGAGGCGGGGCGATATTTCCGAACGGAGGCTGAGGCGCTGCTCCAGCGGGCGCGTAACATTCGCCTTCGTAGCCGTGAAATCGGGAACAACGGAGTGGGCCGGCTTACCGTGGCTATGTCCGACGCGGTTGCGCTCGCGCCCGGAGTGGCGTCCCTGTTTCACGAGTACAAGCGCAAGTGGCCGGAGGTAAGCATCGCTTTTGAAAGACGACCACCTGTGGAAATGAACAAGGCCTTGAAGGATGGCCTGATTGACGTGGGATTATGCTGCCGGACCGAGCTTGACAATGGAAGCGTGACGGAGATCCCGGTAGAGCCAATCAGCATACTCGCGGCGGTTCCTTACGGTCATCCGATGGCAAGAAGACGGAGTATACCGGTTCAGCAACTCAAAGACCAACCGATCATCTTGGTCTCTCTTGGAAAGTACCCAGGGTCTTTCGAAGAGAAGCTGCGCGCTGAATGTGGGAAGCTGGGCTTCGCTCCGCGTGTGGTGCAAGAGACTCCCGATGTCATGTTGGCTCTGAACTTCGTCTCCGCCGGACTGGGCATTAGCTTCGTGCCAGATACTGTGCGTACCTTCGATTGTGAAGCGATCAGGTACGTTCCCTTGCGCCCGCCCGGGCTCCTGTCTCTGCGCCCGGCGTTGGTGACCCGAGCCGAAGAACAGTCCGTGAACATTGCAAATCTGAAGGCACTTGCGCAGAGTCGCGAAGTTAGCAGAAGGCGAACAGAACAGATGTTTACGCGCTGATCGAACTCGAAAGAGGGCGGCCTGTAGCCTTTGATTTTGGCAGTCCGCGAGAGCCCTTGAGGCTACTCCTCCAAGTCAAAAGCCAGCTCTACGGTGCAGATAAGTGCGCGCTCGATACGAGTCGGTGGACCCGCGAGATGAAGCGGCGTCGAGAAGCTGAGAAGCGGCGGTATCCGTCCGCAGCGAGGGTCCCAAGTTTGCGTACCGGCAAACCGGTGTTGCGAATCGTCGGTGGCTTTTCCTGGCGGGGGTGCCGTTCGTTAGGGCTATGATTCACCACAGCGCAGCTGCTTCTGCCCATGTTACGGAGGGTGGATGCCAATAAGTCTCGCGAACGGTTGCCAGAGAACCAGCTCGCAAATCGAAATGCTCGATCAAGGTTGGTAGCCTCGCGATGACGGACACGAGGATGCACGTACACCTGCCAAAGTCTCTTAAGAACGGTTTGCCAATCTGTGGTCCATCTTACCCGCCTCTTGCTTTAGCTAAATTCCTCAACGCAGACGTAGTTGTCTATCTCTGACTCCAACCGTCACGAAACCGGGCGCTGACATGACGGGTCCCCACCTACAAAAAGCCACGCTCGCTAGTAAGCCACGCTCTCAACCCTCATTTTCGATTCCGTTCTGCAGAGTACACCCACGCGTGAGGTCCTATGGGACGAGATCGATCACAGGATCCTGGAAACCTCAACCCGGGCTCGTCGGAGGCGACGAACTTTGTTGCAACGGCGACCGCTCGACCGTCTCAGCCACAAAGGAATTTGCGTATTCTTTGCGTCGACGACGATCCCGTAGCTCTATCCCTCCGAGGTCAGATCCTTGCGCAACAAGGCTATGCCGTCACCCTCGATAGTTCGCCCCTAGCCGCTCTTCATCGGGATGTGCTCGCTTTCGATCTCGCCATTGTCGACTACGAAATGCCACTCATGAACGGGGTCGAACTGCTGTATGCAATGCGCTCACGTAACGTGCCGTATCCGATCATGTTGTTAAGTGGACAGCTCGAAGCGGTCACACCCTCCCAGCGAAGTTTATTTTACCGATGCTTTCACAAGGGACAGCCTACGGAGTTGCTCCTCAGCGTGATTGAGGAGTATGTACAGACAAGCAAACTGCCCGACTACGAGGGCGAGGGAACTCCTCGCTACGGCAACTCGATGCTTCGGTGAGAAAGAGCCCCGAGGCGTACGACCTGTTGAGCGTTAGCGGGTAGGGACTTACCTCGCAACAGCGAACTTAATGATGAACGTGAACTAGCCGATCCTTGTTTTTTTGGCGCGCTATATGCGCTGGTCGAGTTACTGGAGGTTTTCAGATGGATCAACAGATCCCCGTGAGTGAAGTTCCTTCCTTTCGCCTGGACGTGCCTTTGCACAACCTGTTAACCCAACAAGCCGGACCGCCGCCGCGCTTTCAGCCCAAAGGCGAGCCGCAGAGATTCCCCGACCCGGTGTTTCCGCAGCGGCCCGATCTGCTCCGGCCCGTGGATTTCTCCGCACCTTTCAATCCCCCGGAGAAGCGTCAGTGGACGGCCTCGCAGATCTACCACACGATGCAGGGCTGGCTGTTTCCGTACATCCGTTCGCGTGTGTCGGCCGGCGACTTCCATCCGCTGATTGCGTATCTCTTCACCGAGTTCAAGTGCAACCTGGATTGCCACTATTGCTGGGCTTTCGACAACAAGGTGAAGGGCATGACGGAGGACGTCGCCAAGCGCTCCGTGGACTGGCTGCACGGCACGGGATGTCGCGTGCTGGCGTTCATGGGCGGTGAGCCGCTGCTTCGCCCGGACCTGATTCACCGCATCACGTACTACGCGGCCAAGAAGGACTTCTGGACCTACCTGCCCACAAACGCGCGCCTGCTGCGCACCGATGTCATCGACAAATTGGCCGATGCCGGCATGTCGACCTTCAACATCGCGGTGGACTCGGTCGAGCTGAGGAAGTCGCTCCCCAAGGCGCTCGCGCCCATCCGCAAGCAGTTTGATTACCTGGTGCGGAAGCAGTACGACTACGGCTACTCGGTGTTCTTCAACATCAACATCTGCCGCAACAACCTCGATGATGTCCGCGAGCTCACCGAGATCGCCCGCGACAACGGGATTGCGACGGATTATCACATCAATGAGTCGCCGCTGCTGGAACAGGACGATCACTTCAAGCACAAGGATGAGAACGAAACCTACATCACGCGGGACGATTGGCCGGCGGTAGAGGAGACTGTGCGGTGGCTGACAGAGAAACAAGACTCCGGCTACAAGATGGTCAACTCTAACGCGCGCCTGTGGCAGATGGTGAGCTTCATGAAAGGGAATCACTTTCCGTGGAACTGCCGGGCAGGACAGAACTCCATGATCATCCGTGTGGATGGATCGTTGGCGCCGTGCTTCCCCATGTACACGGCCAACTACGACTGGGGTGTGGTCGGAGATCACAAGTTCGAGACCAAACAACTCGACCACCAAAAGGAGAGCTGCCAAACCCACTGCTTCTCCACGCTGAACCACATTCTGGGCTGGTGCTACAACGATCAGCGCGTGATTAAGTATTTCTTCAAGCAGCTTGCCCACGGGTTCCAGGGAGTGAAGGGCCAAATGGATTAGCACGGGCACGCGATCTTGCGATCGTCTTGCAGCCGCATATACCCAGCCGAAGGAGAAGACGCATGCCGAGCATGGAAAAGACATTGACCCCCGCACAGCAGCAGCTGAACCAGGCAAGATTCGACATGGAGATCCAGGCCATGGTCGATGCAGAGCGCGCACGTCTGCGTGCAGAGGCCGGTCTGCAGCGCGCACGCACCTTCAACAAGCCCGTGGAGCGCAGCTTCACCGCTGCCGAACGCGATACCACCACCATCCTCTTCGGCGGGCTCACCTGGAAGCACGAGGAGATGATCAAGGCCGTGTTTCATGGATCGGGCTACCGCTGCGAAAATATCCCCACGCCCGATGTCTCCGACTTTCAAGCAGGCAAGGAGTACGGCAACAACGGGCAGTGCAATCCCACGTACTTCACGGTCGGCAACCTGGTGCAGTACCTTCAGAAGCTGGAGAGGACGGGTCTGAGCCGGGAGCACATCATCAACAACTACGTCTTCTTCACAGCCGGCTCATGCGGCCCGTGCCGCTTCGGCATGTATGAGGCGGAATACCGTTTTGCCCTGCAAAATGCCGGGTTTGACGGCTTCCGCGTGCTGCTCTTTCAGCAAACGGACGGCATTAAGGCCGCGAGCGGCGAGCCCGGCCTGAAGTTCTCCGTCGACTTCGGCGTGGGCATGCTCAACGCGCTGAACCTGGGGGACGTCGTCAACGATATGGTCTACCAAGTCCGGCCCTTTGAGGTGCACAAAGGCGAAACGGACCGCGTCATCCAGCAATCGGTGACGTTGATGACCGACACGTTGCGCGAGCGGAAGCGCTGGCATATCGATGACGCCGCCCCTGCATGGATGAAGCCTGCGCTCCAGAAGCAGCCCAAGGTAAGCGGCATCCTTTGCACCCTCGGCAAAGTGGCGCACAACCTGTATGGCAAAGAGTATGTCGACGCGCTGCACACTTGCCGCGATGCGATCGACGCCATAGAGGTCGACCGCCTTCGCGTGAAGCCTGTGATCAAGATCACCGGTGAGTTCTGGGCTCAGACCACCGAAGGAGACGGCAACTTCAACATGTTCGCCTTTCTTGAGCGCGAAGGCGCGCAGGTGCTGGTTGAACCTATCGCTACCTGGATCGACTACATGATGTATGTGGCAAGGGAGGGCTCACGCGCCCGCTTCCACGCGGAAAAGAAGCACAAGGATGTGAAGTGGTACGAGCTGAACAAACGGGCCGCCAACAACTTCGGTGAGTTCAAGAAGACCGCCGGATTGGCCGTAGGCAGCCGGATGTGGACCTACTTCTACCATCGCACGATCAAGCACCTCGGCGGCATCACACACCACCTCATCCCACAAGGGGAGCTTGCCGGCCTGGCGCACCCGTTCTACCACCAGCTCGCGCGTGGCGGGGAAGGGCACATGGAGGTGGGCAAGAACATCTACTACACCGTCAACCATCTGTGCCACATGGTGCTCGCGCTCAAGCCCTTCGGCTGCATGCCGTCGTCGCAGTCCGATGGCGTTCAATCGCGCGTTGTCAACGCTTACAAGGACATGATTTTCCTTCCCATTGAGACCTCCGGCGAGGGCGAGGTCAACGCCCATAGTCGCGTGCAGATGTCGCTGGCCGAGGCGAAAGCGAAAGCGCGTGCGGAGTTCGACTTTGTGATCAACAAAACAGGTCGCAGTCTGGAAGACCTGCGCGGCTATGTGTCCGAGCACCCTGAGCTTCGCCGCGCGCTCTACCCTGTGCCGCATGCGCCGGGCGTCGCCGGCACCGCCGCCCAGTTCGCTCTGCATCTGGACCGGCGCATGCGCGGGGAAGAGAGGCTTTGGCTTCGCTCTCGCACCTCCGCAGCCCGTACGGCGAAAGCAGCCTGATCACTCCTAGTAGTTCACCGTCGGTGCTTACCCTCAACACGGAACGCAAAGGATCAGCGCATGGCAAAGTTCTTCGTCGGACTCGATGTAGGTTCCACCACGGTGAAGGCCATCGTGGTGGACGCGGCGACCGGCAAAACCCTGTGGCAGGATTACCAGCGCCACGAGACACGGCAACCGGAGAAAGTGTTGGAGTTCCTCGCCCGTATGCGCGAAGAAGTCGGTGTGCAGCCCGGTAACACGCGCATGTTCATCACCGGTTCCGGCGGCGGCACGCTGGCGGAGATGCTGGGCGCGAAGTTCGTGCAGGAGGTCCATGCCGTCTCGCTGGCCGTGGAGAAGCTGCATCCGGAGGTCTACTCGGTCATCGAGCTGGGCGGCCAGGATGCGAAAATCATTGTCTTCAAGGATGACGAAGAGACCGGCCGCAAGAAGAAGATCCCTTCGATGAACGACAAGTGCGCGGGTGGCACCGGTGCCGTGATCGACAAGATTAATGCCAAGCTCAAAATTCCCGCGTCCGAGCTCGCCAACCAGGCTTACCACGGCATCAAGCTGCACAAGGTAGCCGGCAAATGCGGCGTCTTCGCCGAAACCGATATCAACGGCCTGCAGAAGACCGGCACACCGCCCGATGAACTGATGGCTTCGCTCTTTGAGGCCATTGTGCTGCAGAACCTGAGCGTGCTTACGCGCGGCCACACCCTGCGCCCGCATGTGCTGCTGCTAGGTGGTCCCAATGGTTTCATCCGCGGCATGAAAGAGGCGTGGCAGGCCAACATTCCGCGCATGTGGAAGGAACGCAAGGTCGACGTGCCCGAGGGAATGACGCCGGAAGAGCTCATCAAAGTTCCGGATAATGCACAGTACTTTGCGGCTCTCGGCTGTGTTGAGTTCGGCCGCGACGAAGACGAAGAGGTCGGTCAGTACCTCGGTACGGACAAGCTGGATTACTACATCCACATCGGTCGTCAACAGGAAAAGGCCGCCTCTGGCGCGAAAGGTCTCGTTGCCGAAGCGAGCGAGCTCGACGTCTTCAAAGAGAGCTATCGCAGGAAGCGTTTCATTCCTGCGCCTTTTCCGGAGGGCTCCACGGTGCGCGGCTTCGTCGGTGTGGATGGCGGCTCGACGTCCACAAAAGCCGTGTTGCTCGATGAGCAGGGAGAGATCCTATGCAAGGCGTACCAGCTCTCCAACGGCAATCCGATCCAGGACACCATCGACATGTTTGACAAATTGCGCAAGCAGGTCGAAGGTCCCGGCGCGCGGCTTGAGGTGCTCGGTGTGGGCACGACCGGCTATGCAAAGGACATCCTCCGCGATGTGCTCAACGCCGACGTCGCGCTCGTTGAAACGGTGGCGCACACCGAATCCGCGCTGAAGTTCTACGACGACCCCCATGTGATCGTGGACGTTGGCGGACAGGACATCAAGCTGATCGTCTTAAAAGACGGACGGGTCAAAGACTTCAAGCTCAACACCCAGTGCTCCGCCGGCAACGGCTACTTTCTGCAGTCCACGGCCGAGGGCTTCGGGCTCAAAGTCGAGGAGTATTCCGATCTCGCTTTCGCCGCGCAATCCATGCCCGTATTCGGCTACGGCTGCGCGGTGTTCATGCAGTCCGACATCGTGAACTTCCAGCGGCAGGGCTGGCGCGCGGAAGAGATTCTTGCGGGCCTGGCCGCGGTGCTTCCCAAGAACGTCTTCCTGTACGTCGCCAGCATCCCCAACCTGGCGGCGCTCGGCTCACGGTTTGTGCTGCAGGGCGGGACGCAAAACAATCTCGCTGTGGTGAAAGCCGAAGTCGACTTCATCAGGCAGAGCTTCCGCAACGGCGGCAAAGAGCCCGAGATCATCGTGCACGAGCATTGCGGGGAGTCCGGCGCGATCGGCGCAGCGCAGGAGGCCCTGCGTCTCTGGAAGAACGGCCGCACGACCACCTTTGTTGGCCTGCAAGCGGTCGCCAACATCCGCTATCGCACCACGCGCAACGAAGATACGCGCTGCTACTTCTGCAAGAACAACTGCCTGCGCACCTTCATCGACGTGGACGTCAACGGAACCAGCCTCACAGTGGAGCAATCGGCGCACACTGACGGTACGCACAAGCACACTGCAACGGTGGCCGGCGCGGAGCCTCACGTTCAATCCGCCGAGGCGACGGACCGCGCCGCAACTCCCGCGGAGATCGCCGCCGTCTTGCCCAGCCTGCAGCAGATTGAGGCCAGTCTTGAGGCGCACAGCCATGCCCACAGCGGAGGCTCCTGCAGCACCGGGGGAGGCTGTGGCACAGCATCTGCCTCGCCACTCAAAGCAAAAGTAGAGCCGCTGGTCCAGATCACTGCGGCCGGCACGGGCAAGGTGCTTGAACTGCCCAAGCCGGTGGACTTCCAGCAGCGCAAGACGAAGGTCCCGCTGCCCATGGGCGAGCAGCGCCTGATCATCGCCACCTGCGAGAAGGGAACCGTCGAGGATCTCGACGAGATGAAGGACATCAAGGCCGGCCTGGACGCCGTGAAGAGCAAGAATCCCAACTACGTCGACGTAGCTGCGACCGAGATCTTCCGCCATCGCAAGGTCGAACTCGTGGCCGACCCCGAACCGAACACCAAGGGCCTGTTCATTTCGAAAGCCGTCAAGGAACGAGCGGCGCTCATGCAAGCCCGCAAGGACTTCCGCGTCGGCCTGCCGCGTCTGCTGAACACGTACACCTACGCCCCCTTCTTCAATGCTTATTTCGCGTCACTCGGTCTGGAACCCGAGAACATCGTGTACTCCGACTACACCACGCCCGAACTTTATCGCGCCGGCGCCAGCCGCGGTGCCATCGATCCTTGCTATCCCTCCAAGATCGGCATCTCGCACGTGTATAACCTGCTTGCGACCAAGCACACCAAGAAGCCGCTTCACGCCATCTTCTTCCCGATGTATGACATTCTTCACACACCCCTTGTCAATCTCACCGGCTCCAACGCCTGTCCCACGGTCACGGCCACGCCCAACGCCGTGAAGGCCGCGTTCACGAAAGAAAGCGACATCTTCGTCGAGAACAACGTCCGGTATCTCGACCCCATTCTTAACCTTCGCGATCGCCACATCACGGCCGAGCAGATGTTCAGCACATGGGCGCCCTTGCTTGGCCTCTCGCGCGAAGAGAACGACCGCGCCATAGCCCAGGGCTTCGCCGCACTTGAGCGCTGCGAGTCCGACATCCGCCGCCAGGCGCGCGCAACCCTCGACCAGCTTGAGCGTGAGGACCGCATCGGTATTGTCATGCTGGGTCGCGTCTACCACCACGATCCCGGCCTCAACCACGAGATAATGGAAGAGTTCCAGAAGCTCGGGTATCCCATCTTCTCGCAGAGTACGCTTCCCATGGACGATGATCTGCTCGATCGCCTCTTCGGCGACGAGGTGCGCGCCGGAGTCATCCAGCATCCGCTCGATATTGCCGATGTGTGGAAGAACCGCTACTCCACCAGCACCAATCACAAGGTGTGGGCCGCGAAGTTCACGGCGCGCCATCCTAACCTTGTGGCGCTGGAGGTCTCCAGTTTTAAGTGCGGTCACGATGCGCCCATCTACGGCGTCATCGAGGGCATCATCGAGCAGTCCGGCACACCGTACTTCTCCTTCAAGGACCTCGACGAGAACAAGCCTTCCGGGTCCATCCGCATTCGCGTGGAGACCATCGACTACTTCCTGCGCCGTTATCGCGAGGAGGTCATTGCACGGCGGCAGGCGGCAGACCGGATCGAGGAGCAATTGAGGGACTACGTCAGCCGCCTCGCCGCGGAACGCACGCCCCTGCAAGCCCGCGAAGCACATGCGATTGTCTGCTGACACGCAGTGATGCATTGCCGTTCGCGCAAGGCGCGAGCGCTCGCGTGGCCGGGCCTGATTGCTATCCCTGGGAACCTCAGCTCTCGAGGCCGCCGAAGAGCCCTTCGAAGGGCGCGCGGCCCACACGCGGATCGCGATTCGTTCCGAAAAATTCTGCAACAAAATCCAGAAAGCACTTGATTTTTGGTGCCAAACTCGCTGGGCCAAAGTACAGGGCGGAATGAACGGTGGGTGCTGGATGCCAGGCGGGCAGGACCTGAACCAGCCGATCGGCGAATTCCGGTTGCCTGACCATGTACAGGGGCAGGATGGCTATCCCGAGATCAGCCAGAACCATTTCGCACATCATAGAGGGGTCAGAAGTCTCCACCCTGAACCGGGGAGTCACCGTCGCTACCTGTGCTCCCCAGAAAAGGGTCCACGTTCCTGCACCAATGCAGTGGTGCTTGGGCAGCTCCGAAGGCGATGTTGGTATTCCCGCTCGTTCCACGTACTCTCTGCTTGCGCACAGGCCTTTCAGGGTCGCAGGAAACTTTCGCATGCGCCGGCTCGAGTCCTTTGGCGGCATGGTCTCGAAGCACACGTCCACGTCTTCTTTCGGATCGTGCTCGGTCTCACCCGTGTACGTCTGCAGCTCAACTCGCAAATTTGGGTATTTCTTCAGGAACTCGGGAAGCACATAGAGAAGAATGGTATTCGCCACCACTGCAGGACTCGCAACGCGTATCACGCCGGACGGGTTGTCTCGCTGTTCCTGAAGCCTCTCACTGCCGGCTCTCAGTGTGCGTAGGGCCTGCTTTGACGCGTGCAAAAACTCCGTTCCGTGGTCTGTGAGCAAGACGCCGCGCGCACTTCTTTTCAGAAGAGAGACATTGAGATGAGTTTCAAGCCTGGTGATAGAGCGAGCGATTGTGGACGTCGGCACGTGGAGTTCTTCCGCGGCCCCGCGAAGCGTTCCCTTTCGGGCGACGATGACGAAGTTGCGAACGTCGTTCAGATCTAACATGGCAGATGCGAGTCTCCGGGGCTAGGTCGGCTTTCGAGTTTCGGTCAGTGTGGGCAGGTATCCGGGAGCGAAATCATCGAGAAACCTGAGAGACAAATCCTTTCTTCATCCGTAGTGTTGATGCAACGAACAGGTGCCGTGTCGTTGGCTTAGGGCGGCAGGTTACATTTCAAGGAAGCCGCGCCGAATCGCAATTGCAACGCAATGTGCTCTGTCGCTGGCGTCGAGCTTCTGCATAATGTGGCGAAGATGCGCTTTCACGGTTTGCTCGCTGATAAAGAGCAGATTGGCGATGGCACGATTGCTGTTGCCGGTTGAGACGTGTTTCAGGATTTCGACTTCGCGGGCGGTGATCGATTGATCCGCGAGGTAAACTGCAAGCCGCGACGCCGCAGCCGGTGAAACATAGGGATCCCCTGTATGGACAGCACGGATAGCCGCTAGCATTTCACTGGGCACCATGGTCTTGAGCATGTACCCGCACGCGCCTGCCGCGAGAGACTGAGCCACGTTGGCGTCGCCTTCGTACGTGGAGAGCATCAGGACCCGGGCCGTTCTGTCCTCGCTGCGTATGGCGGTAACGGCCTCGATGCCGGGAAGATCAGGCAGCCGAACATCCATCAGGGTGAGATCCGGTCGGAATTCTTTGTAGGCGAGGATGCCCCCGCGGCCAGTGGTCGCCTGCGCCACTAGGGTCATATCAGGCTGGGCGCTGATGATCGCGGCAATGCCTTCCCCGAAGGCGGGGTGGTCATCCACGCTCAGAATGCGAATTTGCCCGTGCTTCATCATCGAAATGCTCTTGTGAGTCGAAGGATCCATTTGCGCGAAACGCGACGCACCGCAGGTGAGCCTCGCTCACTCCAAGCCCCGGAGTAGGCCACTTTCGCCGGAAGGCATATCTCGACCACGGTTCCTGAAGGCACATGCGGCAGCAGGTGAACCCATCCTCCGAGGGCGTCGGCACGCTCGTGCATACCTTTGATGCCCCAATGGCCCGCGTCAGAGTTCCTGGCTTCAGGGCTTAAGCCGCGACCGTTATCGGTCACCGTCACCAGGAAGTGGGAAGGTTGATACACGATATCGATCCTGACTAAGCTGGCCCCGGAGTGACGCATCGCATTCGCGAAAGCTTCGCGCGTGATGAGCGCAACCTCTGTCTGTACCAGCGGACGCAACTTCACGGCAGTGCCTACGCTCTTAATCTGAAAGTGGATGCCGGGGCGCAACTGGGCTACCTGCGCGGCTTCAAGAATGGACTGCTCGAACGTATCAAGAACGTGTGAAGGCGAACGAAGGTCTTCTACAGCTTTGCGGCTCTGTTCGGCAATCTCGCGCAGCTTCCCGGAGGCGTCCTCGAGAGCAGACAGGGCAGCGCTCCCTTTGGCCTGTTGAGAGGCGGCATACATTTCCATCGCCACTCCAAGCACCCCCTGCAGCAGCGTGTCATGGAGTTCGCGTGCAATGCGGGTGCGTTCTCGCACACGCTCTTGCAGGCGCTGGTCCATTGCTGCGCTTACCTGACCGACGCGAACCCGTTGTCTGATCCAGAAGCAGCAGATCAGCAGAGCCGCAGCAATGGCGTAGAACCGTCCGGTGAAAAAGAAAGGGGGCTGGACAGTGATCGGAAGCGCGGCTTCTGAGGAACGCCACCTTCCATAACCATCCGAACTCTCAACCGCGAAATTGTAGTGTCCTGCAGGAATCCCGGTGTAGGTCGCCTCTCGGGCCGATCCGGCATAGATCCAGTCCGGGTCCCAATTCCCAAGCTTGTACCGGAAGCGCAGGCGCCCCGCCATGGTGAACTCAGGCAAGACATAGCGTACCGTCAGCCGGTGGCGTCCGGCAGGAACGGTGAGAGACGTAGGAGAGAACACGTTGTTCTGGTCGTCGACCGAAGCCTGCTCGACCTGAACGGGAGCCAGAGGCTCGGCCCCGATCGCGGCTGGATGTGCAACAGTGAGGTGACCAAAGGTCATGCACCAGATATCACCATCGCCCGACCGAAAGACTGTATTTTTCAGGATGTTGGAGTTCGGGAGACCATCCCGGACGCCGAAAGCAATCGAGAGCAGTTTGTTGCCCGAAGACGAAGCGAGCAGATCGCGCTTGGCCAAGCGAACGATCCCTCGTTCCGTCCCAAGCCACAGATAGCCGAAGGCATCCTCGGTCACGCCCTGAATTAAGTTCGACGGCAGTCCCTCTTGCCGTGTAAATAGCCGGACCTCTGAAACGGAGGGAGCAACGTACAAGAGACCGGAATCGCAGCCGGCCCAAACACCCCCGTCCGTGGCAGGGTAGATTGAGGTCACACGAGGGCATGGCGCGATCCTCAGCACCTGCCCATCACGGATTCGATTGAGCCCGGTGAGCGTGCCTACCCATATATCGCCGCTGGGATCCTCCGACAGAACGCTTACAGCAGCGTCGTCCAGGCCACTCCCGGTACTGAAGGCCCGCGGTCGGCTTTCACGCCCGTACGCAATGACTCCGATGTCGGAACCCCCGGCCCACAAGGTTCCTTGCTTGTCGACGAGGGCAGTATCGACCGAGGACCAGGTTACGTTTGGCGGGCGCGGATGCGAGGTAGACCTTAGGCCTTCACCCGCCTCGGAGGTATACAGAATCAGCCCTTGCGTGCCATGGCTGGCGGTGCGCACCCAAACCGAACCGACGGTCATCAAGCCGACTGGACTGTTCCCGCCGGGAGGAGATCCAGGGTTCAAGCGGACCCGCTTCGGCAGACCCAATGTGACCAGGAAGCCGTTTTGCACGGCCAAGACGCCACGACCGTACCCAAGGATGAGTGCGGTGGGGTTGTCACGCTTTTGGTCCGCACTGAGCGCTGCGGCAGGAAAGGTATCGTCCGTGCTGTAGGAGGAGATCGCCCCATCGCTGAGTTGGGACAATCCCTTCGTCGTGCCCAACCAGAGGCTCCCATCCCGGGAGAAGTAGCTTAGATAGATCTCGTCTTTTGCGAGGTTATCCGCCGTGCGGAGCCGCTCTGTTCTACCTGCCTGTACACGGAAAAGACCATCCAGGGTTGAGCCCGTCCAAACTGTGTCACTTCCGTTTGTTGGGTCAAACGCGAGCAGGGTCGCGGATCTTACGCCGTCTAGCGGGATCGCTTGGAATCTGCCATCTACAAGACGGCTCAAGCCGCCATCGCCAGCGGCCCAGAGTTGATGGTGGGTGTCCAATGAGAGTGCATAGATGCGATCACCGGCCAGGCCGTCCCGCCGACTCAGTTTCTGGAAACCCTGGCTGCCGTCAAACCGAAATAGGCCCGCAAAGGTTGCCACCCAGAGTGTCCCGGAAGGATCGTCGAGGAGAGCGTTGATCTCCCGAGCGTAGGAAGGCAACGGAAGGGTATAACTCCGCACAGTGTGACCGTCGAAGTGGAAAACCCGGCTGCTCCATGTCGCTGCCCAGATCCCTCCTGCAGGGTCACTGGCGATGCGCCAGATGGAGTCTTCAGGGAGCCCATCACGATGGGTGAACGTCTGAAAACGTCCTGCGCGGTAGCGGGTTAGACCACCGTTGCTGCTGATCCAAAGATCGCGATCACGATCCTCGGCGAGTCCCGTGATCGACTCGCCGGGGACGTTGTCGCTTTCGTAGCGAACAAAGTTGGCCCCGTCGTAGCTGGCCAGTCCACTTTGAGTGCCAACCCACAGCAATCCACCGCTGGCCTGAAGAATACAGCGGACAGAATCCTGAGGAAGTCCCTGTCCCGAGTTCCAAGTCCGCAAGAGGTACTGTCGTGAATTCTTTAGTGGATTGAGACCAAACGCCTGAAGACTCATGGAGCAGAGGGACAGGAGAAAGGCTGCGCTCAGGACGCCGGGTCGCGCCAGCGCGGGAGCTATGAGTAGAAAGGAGTGAAACATTCCGAGGCGAACACTCGGCGGCCCAGGCCCTTGGTCCAGGAGGAACTCGTCGGGCCGGCGTTCACGACCCAAGGAGCGCCGTGAAGTCATAGGTTGAGGGTTTCGATAATTCTGATCGGCTCTTTGAGGTGGTTGTACACCTGATTTCAAGCAGGCGCGATACAGAGTTTCACTGGAACTCGATCCAGAAACTCGCGCTGCGCCTCTCTCAAACATCGCCTTCACACTCGCCTCTAAATACGCGTGAGTGGCTCTGGGGCGCGCTTGAGACACCTGTCTATACCTACGATGTGCATTTCCAGCCGCGCATCGCCCGAAAGACGTAATGTACGCTAGCATAGGTTGCCGGCTCACGCGAACAGGGCTTCTCTCCCGAAAGGGTTTCTCGGCGTACTCCGTGGCGTTATGGTCGACTGCAACCTGCGGAAACACGGTGGTGAGCCTTAGAGGAGGGTGGTGATCTCTGGGCCGTACTCCGCGTGTGGTGCGCGTCCCTCACCTTGGCCGGTGAGTTTCGGATCGAGGCTGAGACCGTCGTAAGCCTGCCTTGCCGTTCACTCGGGGATGGCAAAACGACGATCGAGCGTTGAAGGCCCAGTTCTCGTCCATTCTCACCGGACGCGGTCTTCTCGGAGGTAAAATCTGCCCGTTGCTATTGAAAGACAAGCGACAGCACGAGAGACCTTCATGGCTGCGACCAAACCGCTGGCTGGATTCCGAATGCGAGGGGAGGACGCTTTGCGCTCTCCTCGGTCGTGCAGGTCGATCCATCGCTTCTAGAGGTGGTCAGGACACAGTGGGGGAGCCAAGGTGTGAGTTGGACGCGAAGTCTTGAGACGGAAAGTTCGTGGGGAGAATCGTCCTGGACGAGACCCGGTGTAGAACTCGGTCTGCTGTACGGTGCCATCTACCATCGCCTCCTTGTGCCGCACCACAGATGCAGCCCTGAACAACGATTTCGTGAAGCAGGTCGTCGGTCTGTCTCTGACGGATTGCGCAACGTGCAGATTAGTTCAGAGGCGTTCCGCCATCTGCTCCCGCAGTCCCTTGTGGGACATGTACGGAAGCCAATCCCCCGAGTGCGAAAGACGTGCTTACGGAAGGAACTGGTTGGCGGACAGGAACAACCTGGCGAGTTAAGGATGGTGGAGGCGGCGGGAGTCGAACCCGCGTCCGAAACGGCTGTCAGCAGAGAGCATTCATGCTTTTCCCGAGTTCATTTGGTCTCGTGACCGGCGCTTAGAACGGGCGAAGATGCGACGGTCACCAGCCTGATTGATCTCGTCCTTGGCGCCCAGGCGGAGCTCCGCAGACCAGCCTACTGTGCGACGATCGGTACAGGCCCGTAGGCGAAGCTTGAGCGATCGGCTACTTAGTTAATTAAGCAGCAAGAGCGAACTGAGGTTCGGCACTTATAGTTTTGTGAGCGATTACGGGTGTCCACACCCCGGCATGCCTCTTTGCCGCAAGCAATCCCGTCGAAGCCGTGACGCCCCCATTTTGGGTGGCCGGCACCAACAATGCGTTGGGCTGGTGTCAAAGAACTATGAACTTACGTTTCCCAGTATAGATGCACCCGTTAACGGGATCGTCGCAGAACGGGGCGGATGCAAAAAAAGACGGCACGAACCTTTGGGGGCGCGTGCCGGGAGGCCAGTGACGCAACTTGTAAGGACGGGGTACGCCGTCCCGGAAGCTCTTGCTCTGTATGGTTTCCCATATCCAAGCAATGATTTACTGTAGCACGTTTCCGTCAAGAAGCAAGAGGGCCATGGTCGCCTGTACCCGCAAACAGTATTTCGCTTCAGCGGATCGTTGAAGCTGCCTGTTTGGCGCGCCTCTGCGCCGCCCACCCGGGCTTGGTCACCTGGCGGCTTCGCGCAAGGGCCAGTGACTCTGGGGGGACGTCCTCAGTGATGCACGATCCAGCCGCGATGTAGGCGCCGTCTGCGACGGTGAGGGGGGCCACTAGGGTGGAATCCGAACCCACAAACACACCGTTTCCGATCGTGGTCTGGTGCTTGTGCACACCGTCGTAGTTGCACGTGATGACGCCAGCGCCAAGGTTCACGCCTTCACCGACGACAGCGTCGCCGAGGTAGGTGAGGTGATTGGCCTTGGAACCTCGCCCGAGCTTTACTTTTTTGGTCTCGACGAAGTTGCCGACGTGGGCGGCGTGGCCGATGTCGCTGCCGGGGCGGAGGTGGGCGTAGGGGCCGAGAGTGGCGCCGTTGCCGACCTGGGCTTCGTCGAGGATGCAGCCGTTGCGGACGAGGACACCTTCACCGAGAGTGCTGTTCTGGAGGACGGAGTAGGAGCGGATGCGGCAGTCCGATCCGATGCGCGTACTGCCGAGGAGCTGAACGTAGGGCTCGATGACGGTGTCGGCGGCGACTTCGACGGTGGAGTCGATGGTGCAAGTCTCGGGGCGGAAGATGGTGACGCCGTTGGCCATGAGGCGATAGGCGGTTTGGAGGCGGAGGCTGGCGTCGAGGTGCATCATTTCGGCGATGGTGTTCGCGCCGAGGACCTCGTCGACCGAGTCGGCCTGGATCGCGACGACTCGCTCTCCGGCGGCGCTAAGGAGGGCGGCGATGTCGGTCAGGTAGAACTCGCCATGGGCGTTGTTGGTTTGGAGCTTGCCGAGCTGGGCGAACAGAGCTTGAGTGCGGAAGCAGTAGATGCCGGAGTTGATCTCCGGCGCGGAGAGTTGGTCGGGGCGAAGGGATTTCTGTTCGACGATGGCTGCGACTTCAGGAGAGTTTGGGGCGGTGCGCAGGACGCGGCCGTAGCCGGTGGGGTCTGGCGGGACGGCCGTGAGGATGGTCATGGCG
>CAXUNH010000016.1:0-5179 GCA_964252405.1 uncultured Acidobacteriaceae bacterium
CGCGGGAGACTACGCCCGTGCCGCCCGCGCCGCCCTGGAAGGCATCCGCAGCCGCGGCATGATCCCGGTCGTCGCCGGCGGCACCGGTCTCTACCTCCGCGCACTGGTTGACGGTCTCGCCCCCGCTCCGCCCCGGGACGAAGCTCTGCGCGACCGCCTTCGCGCCCAGGCTGCCCGTCGTGGGACGACCTCGCTGCACCGCCACCTGCATCGCCTCGATCCCCGTGCCGCCGAAAAGATCCATCCCAACGACACTCCCAAGCTCATCCGCGGCCTGGAGGTCACCGTACGCGGCCGTCGCCCCCAATCCGAGCAGTGGGGAGCCGGCCGGGACCCCCTGCGCGGCTTCCGCATCCTGCAGCTTGGCCTGGACCCGCCCCGTTCAGCCCTGTACGGACGCATCAACGACCGGGCCGCCGCAATGTTTTGCGGAGGTCTGCTGAACGAAACCGCCGCGGTCCAGGCGCGCTTCGGCAGCACTGCCCAGGCCCTCAACGCCCTCGGCTACGCCCAGGCTCTCGCCGTGCTCAGGGGTCGCCAAACCCTTCCGGAAGCGATCGCGGAAGCGCAACAGGGTCATCGCAACTACGCCAAACGCCAGCTCACCTGGTTTCGCCGCGACCCCCGCATCCATTGGCTCGCGGGCTTTGGGGACGATCCCGCGATCCAGGCCCAGGCGCTTTCGCTCGCCCGGCAGCATCTGACACCAGGGGCCAAACTGGAGGAGAGCAGGGCATGACCGGCGTACGCATTGACAAGTGGCTCTGGGCCGCGCGCTTCTTCAAAACCCGCGCGCTCGCCGTAAAGGCCTGCGACCTCGGCCGCGTCAAGTCCAACGGCCAGATCGCCAAACCCGCCCGCGAAGTCAAAATCGGCGCCCACCTCGCGATCACAACCGAGGGCGGCCTCCATGCCCTCCAGGTGCTCAAGCTCAGCGAGACTCGGGGTCCGGCCTCTGAAGCCCAGCTCCTCTTCTTCGAGTCCGACGAAAGCGTGGCCGCGCGCGCCAAG
The DNA here is from genome assembly GCA_964252405.1 of uncultured Acidobacteriaceae bacterium. Taxonomy (GTDB): domain Bacteria; phylum Acidobacteriota; class Terriglobia; order Terriglobales; family Acidobacteriaceae; genus Granulicella. The sequence continues at coordinate 1,012 of CAXUNH010000016.1, forward strand.
GCGCAGGAGGAACGCAAAGCCATGTTCTCCTTCGAGCGCCTGCCCGCACTCAAACCGACCGGAAAGGATCGCCGCCAGCTTAACCGCCTCCGCGGTCGCGGCTAGGCAGGCGAGCGGTGTCCCCACTCGCCCCAAAAGCATGCTCATCCAGGCGGTAGGGCGTATCCCGCTTTCGCGTAAAACTCCGAGCCTCAGTCCTTATTCGGGCCTACTTTGAACAAGATGCCGGGGGAGGGGGGTACAGCGTCGATTCCCCCGGCGCGCTAACATGAACTGTTTGCCTCCGCCGCGCGCGCAGGCACTGAGGAGTCGTCACCAGATGTCCGCCGTATCCGCCTTCCCGTCCACCGCCTTCGTTCAGCCCAGGCCGCTCCCTAAGACCATGCGCGCCCTCACCAAACCCCACGCCGCCCCCGGCATGGAGATGCGCGAAGTCCCCGTCCCGTCCATCGGCCCCGACGACGTCCTCATCGCCGTCGAAACCGCCTCCGTCTGCGGGACCGACCTCCACATCTTCCAGTGGGACCCCTGGGCCCAGCACCGCATCAAGCCCCCCTACATCCCCGGCCACGAGTTCAGCGGCACCGTCGCCGCCGTCGGCGACCGCGTCACCAACGTCCGCCCCGGCGACTTCGTCTCCGCCGAAATGCACGTCGCCTGCGGCCACTGCCTCCAGTGCCGCACCGGCCAGGCCCACGTCTGCCAATTCGTCAAGATCCTCGGCGTCGACGCCGACGGCGCCTTCGCCGATTACGTCCGCATCCCCGCCTCCAACGTCTGGAAGCTCGACCTGCGCATCCCCCGCGAGTGGGGCTCCCTCTTTGACCCCTTCGGCAACGCCGTCCACACCGTCCTCTCCGGCCCAATCGCCGCCCAGACGGTCCTCGTCACCGGTTGCGGCCCCATCGGCCTCTTCTCCATCGCGGTCGCCAAAGCCTGCGGCGCTGCCCGCGTCTTCGCCATCGAGCCCAACGCCCACCGCCGTGAACTCGCCGCGCGCATGGGCGCCGACGACCTCCTCGATCCCACCGATCCCGCCACCGAAGTCCTCGTCAAGGAAGCCACCTGGGGCAACGGCGTCGATGTCCTCCTTGAAATGTCCGGCCACCCCGAGGCCATCCGCCAGGGCTTCCGCCTGCTCCGCAACGGCGGCCGCGCCTCGCTCCTCGGCCTACCCTCCAAGCCCGTCGAACTCGACCTCGCCGACGCGGTCATCTTTAAAGGCGCCACCGTTCACGGCATCAACGGCCGCAAAATGTACGAGACCTGGCTCCAGGCCGAAGCCCTCCTCCGCGACGGCAAGCTCGATCTATCGCCCGTCATCACCCACCGCCTGCCGCTCGAAGACTTCGACCACGCCATGCATCTGCTCGAATCCGGCGAAGCCAGCAAAATCCTTCTCCAGGTCCGCCGATGATCCGGGTCCCGGGCTCAGGGCGCAAGCCGCAAGTCCCAAGTTCCGAGGGCCGCTCGCTTGATCTCTGCAAAGATCGAAGCATCTGCCTGCCGCGACCGGTAAGGGTGCAGACCCGGTGCCTACCGAAGACCGGAGACCCCGTCCCTGCCGAAGGGTGGGAGTCACGACCAACTCACCGGGTGACCATCTCCGGCCGCGTCGGCGCAGACCACGCCGTGATCGTCTGACGGCGTGACCTGGTCCGGTTCTCCGCAATCGTCAGCTTGTTTCGTGCGGCCCAGGTGTGCAGCGGAACAAGAGCAGCGCGCAGCGTCTGGCCAAGCTCCGTCAACTCGTAGTCCACCCGTGGTGGAACGCTCGGAAACAGCGTCCGTGTAACCAGGCCATCCGCTTCCAGCCGCTTCAGGGTCAGCGTGAGCATGCGTTGCGAAACGCCGCTCACCCGGCGCTGGATCTCGTTGTAGCGTAATGCGCCCTTCGACAAAGCGCCCACCACCATGATGGTCCACTTATCCCCGACGCTCGCCAGTACGTCGGCCAGTCCCTTGCAATCAGCCGAAGTCAGGCTGTCCTTAGGCACAGAAATGTTCGTCTCGCTCAAGAAAGTGCCTCCTTGTGGAGAAAACTCACACACTCCATACTAACGCTACGAACGGTTTGTTCGCGCCTTCCGCGCACATGGAGGTCGCCAACATCCGGAGAAGGGAACAGGAAAATGCCGAAACTTCTGGTAGTCGAAGCAAGCCCCCGAGGGGAGTACTCCATCTCACGCAACCTGGCCGCAAAGTTCATTGAGGACTGGAAGGCCGCGCACCCCGGCGGCGAGGTGGTCATACGCGACCTGGCCAAAATGAATCTGCCCTACGTCAATCTGCCCTGGCTCGGAGCGAGCCTGACCCCGCTGGAGAAGCACACGCCCGAGATGAAGGACGTGCTGCGCCTCTCCGACGAGCTCGTCGACGAACTCCTCGCAGCCGATCACATCGCCATCAGTACGCCGGTGTACAACTACAACATTCCGGCCAATCTGAAGTCCTACGTGGATCACATCGTGCGCAAGGGCCGCACACTCGGCATGACCGGGGAAGGCCTCGTACATGGCAAGCAATGCACCGTGCTGATGGCCTCGGGTGGCGTATATACCGAAGGCTCGCCCATCCGTGACCGCGACATCGCCACCCAGTACCTGCGCCTGGTTCTGAAAGTCATCGGTATCGAAGGTGTGACCTTCATAGCAGCCGGCGGAAGCAAAGTCGTCGATCTCGGCGAGAAATCGCGCGGGGAGTTCCTGTCAGCCTTCGAGCCGGCGATCAGCGCGGCCGCAACCGCCTAAAACGCAGCTCTCCATCCGCACCGAAGCCGACGATCCTCAGCTCACTTCGGCGGGCGGCCATCCTTCGTCCGTCCCGACGCAGGCTCCGCCGGAGTGGTCTGCGTCGTCGACGTTCCATGTAACACAGCCTGCGGCGAGTTTGGATCGATCCGATCGGCGGTTGGCGGCGTCGGCACCGGACGCTGCACCTGCTGCGGCGTCCCACCTGCTGCGGCGTGCCCCTTGTCCGTTCCGCCGCCCTGGTTCGTATCGCCATGACACCCGCTGGCCAGCGCCGCCGCCAGCAAACTCGATACAGTCCACGCCACTGTCCCACTCTTCCGCAACTGCCGCATCGCATGCCTCATCCATAAGACGCGACCGGGCGCGCCTCCGCTCCACGTCGGCGGAGTTACCCTAGAAGAGCCATGAGCGCAGCCACTGCCACGCCGCCAGCCCCCACTGCAACTCCCGCCGCAACTCCCGCGCGCCCCCAACTCGCCCACCTCACCGCCGCCCTGGACGACCTCCGCGAAAAAGGCACCTACTTCCGCCTGCGCGTCCTCGACGACATCCAGGGCCCCGTCTGCCGCTACGACGGCCGTGAGGTCATCAACCTCGCCAGCAACAACTACCTCGGCCTCTGCAACCATCCCAAGCTCCGCGAAGCCGCCACCCGCGCCATCGCCGACTTCGGCGTAGGCTCCGGCGCCGTCCGCACCATCGCCGGCACCATGCGCATCCACATGGAACTCGAAGAGAAGATCGCCGCGTTCAAAGGCGTCGAGGCCTGCGTCGTCTTCCAGTCCGGCTTCACCGCCAACGCCGGCACCGTCAGCTCAATCCTCGGCAAGGACGACTTCATCCTCTCCGACGAGCTCAACCACGCCTCCATCATCGACGGCGCCCGCCTCAGCCGCGCCAAAATCAAGGTCTTCCGCCACAAAGACGTCAGCCACGCCGAAGAACTCCTCCAGGAGATCGGGAACGACCCCGGCCGCAAGCTCGTCATCACCGACGGCGTCTTCTCGATGGACGGCGACATCGGCCCCGTCGACCAACTCGCCGCCCTCTGCGAAAAATACAACGCCATCATGATGGTCGACGACGCCCACGCCTCCGGCGTCCTCGGCCGCAACGGCCGCGGCAGCGCGGACCACTTCGGCGTCACCGGCAAAGTCGACGTCCAGGTCGGCACCCTCTCCAAAGCCATCGGCGCCCTCGGCGGCTATGTCTGCGGCAGCCGCGACCTCATCGACTACTTGTACCACCGCGCCCGCCCGTTCCTCTTCAGCACCTCGCACCCACCCTCCGTCGCCGCGTCCTGCATCGCCGCCTTCGACATCCTCGAATCCGAACCCGACCGCATCCAACGCCTCTGGGACAACACCCTCTACTTTCAGTCCCAACTCCGCAGCGCAGGCTTCAACATCGGCGGC
>CAXUNH010000016.1:5189-36299 GCA_964252405.1 uncultured Acidobacteriaceae bacterium
GGACCAACACCGCTTACTTCAAGCAGCAGCTCGCATCCGCCGGCTTCGACATTGGCGGCCGCAGCACGCCGGTCAGCGAGACGCCCATCATCCCCATCATCCTCGGCGACGGCCGGGAAACCATGGACTTCAGCCGAGCCCTCTTCGACCGAGGCCTCATGGCCACCGGCATCGCCTTCCCCACCGTCCCCGAAGGCAAAGCCCGCATCCGCTGCATCATGACCTCAGAACACACCCGGGACCAGATCGACGTAGCCCTCGAAACCCTCACAACCACCGCTCGAGGTATGGGCCTTCTCTAGCCAGGGCGCTCCAACTTAGCGCCTGGCACACCCACGACTCGCGCCGAATTGCTTCTAACAACGCCGACTTTGCGTCAGTAATTGAAACGGCCAACGTCTACCCTTTGTTTGTCATTCCCGAAGGGAATCTGCGTTTCAGGGCCAGCACGTCACTGCCCACAAGGGGACCCTTACGGCTTGCCGCTGAAGAAACCGACCTCTCTACCTGACGAAGTACCAGCCTAAGTTTGTCGTTTTGAGCCGTTCGATGATCTGAGCTTGGAGTCAACGCGAGGTTGGTCCAAATCTCCGTTAGCGCCCAAGAAGGGCATGGCTCCAGTGCAGGTCCCCTTCACTTCGGCAGCCACGGCCAGGGCCTCTCCCAACTCGCCGAACTCGCTCTCGCCTTCCTCCTCTCCCGGCGCTCATCGGCCTGAAGCGCGAACGCAAGCACAAAGCCGCCGGCCTGCGCACCTACACCCTCGTCGGCACCGCCGCCGCCCTCTTCCTCCTGGTCTCCAAGTACGGCTTCGACGATGTCCTCGTTCCCAACTACGTCGTCCTCGACCCCTCCCCCCGGCCGAAACCGCCGCCCGCGAACAAGATGACTAGTGAGCCAAGAACGCCCTTAGCATCCGGGAGCGTCACCTCGACCGCAGCGCGCACCCACCCACAATGCGTCATCTCGACCGCAGCGCGCACCCACCCACAATGCGTCATCTCGACCGCAGCGCGCACCCACCCACAATGCGTCATCTCGACCGCAGCGCGAAGCGCGGAGCGGAGAGACCCCTGTATTTGCCGCGCGAGGGCCGCAGGCGGGACCCTGCTACTCACCTGAAAGGTCGCAGACCCCGCCAACCAATCCCGCATCTCACCCACGGGCGACCGCATACGCCCACAGGAGACCCCATGGCAGATCAGCAAGCACTGCAAAACAAGTACGCCTCCGTCGGTCAGGTCATCGCCGACTTCGCCCCCGAAGGCGCCAAGTTCGACGGCATCTTCATGGAAGGCGACAAGCTCATTCTCAAAGCCGACGTCCCCTCCAAGGTCGTCCTCAACCGCGTCTGGGACGCCACCAAAGCCGTCGATCCCACCTACGCCGACTTCGAACCCCGCCTCACCGTCACCGGCGGTGACGATCAGCCGTACACCATCAAACCCGGCGAAAACCTGAGCAAAATCTCTGAAAAGTTCTACGGAACCGCCAACAAGTACGAGACCATCGCCCAGCACAACAGCATCGCAAATCCCGACCACATTCAGGCCGGCCAAACCATTAACATCCCGCCGCTGGGCTAATCCCGCGGCTGCTTGCGCACAATAAGCCGGGTCTCGCTATCCTTGAACTAGACGGATGCTGGGGTACGGGTCAAAGGGACTGCAAGGACGTCCGGTAGGCTCTGCCAAACCGGACGGCTCGCTCTGTGGTACCGCCGGTGGTTCGCAGCGGGACGGCTCACAGACCCGGGTAAGTGGCAGAGAATAAAGATTTTGCACGCAAAACCTTTGTTTGCAATATTTTGCACCGCGTACCCCGCCGCAAACTGTAGCAAACAAAGGTTTTACCGCCAGGGTCAGATCGGGATCGGGGAGGGGGGGGGTGTATTCCTCTCCCATCCCCATCTCAATAAAGCAGCCGTACCGTCTGGATCATGTAAGGCGTAACCGGCACCTTCACCGCCTCCCCGCTGACGGTCAGATTCTGGCCCGTGGGCTGTTCCATCAGGTTCACCACCTCGGCCGACTTCAATCCTTCCGGCGCCCGCAACGTAACCTCACCGGCCTCACCAGCCCACTCGTAGAACCGCGCAATCAGCCCACGGCCGTCATCGGCCTGCTTCAGCGCCGTCAGCACCACATGCGCGCCGCTCGCGGTCGCAAAGCTGTGCTCCGCCGCCATCGAGCCCTCATGTTCTGCCACTTGCATGGCCTGCAACCGGTAGTTGAACTCCCAGCCACGAGCCACCGTGGAAGCCGTCTTCCAAGCCCCGCTGTGCGGATAGAGCGCATACGAGAACCGCTGCTCTCCCCGGTCTGCCTCTGGATCGGGCCACGTCGGCGAGCGCAGCAACGTCAGCCGCAATATGTTTCCGACGGCGTCATAGCCATACTTCGATTCATTGATCACCGAGAACCCGCGCTGCCCATCGCCCAGATCCGCCCAGCGCATCGCCGGCACCTCAAACTTGGCTTTGTCGTAGCTGTTCTCGCGCGTCGTTGGCCGCTCGATCGAGCCGTAAGGAATCTCGAACGTAGCCCTCGGCCCCGAGGCTGCCAGCGGAAAGGCAGCCTTCAACAGCACATGCGTCTCATGCCAGCCGATGTCGTTGTTCACCACGACTTCATCCGCTCCCCGGTACAGCACAATGTCCTGCGAAAACGTCGACTGTCCCCAGTGCCGTTTCACCCGCACAACGCTCCGCAGCGGCCCGTTCTCCACCATCTGCGCCGAGTCCACCTGGTGAATCAACGCAGGCGCAACGTCATACGTCCCCGGATCCACGTTCCAGGCGTCGTACTCCTTCGGCGTGTCCTTGTACGCTTGCAGCTCATTTCCGCAAGCCCCAGCAGCGATCGACTCAAACCCTGCCCGTTTGTCGAACAGGGACGTGATGCAGCCCGTATTTGCGTCCACCGCCACGCGGAGACTGGCGTTCTCCATGCTGAGGTGATCGGCCTTCAGGTCGGTGCCGAACTCTCGCTTGCCCTCTATCGCATGCAGCACGGTGTAGCCCATCGAGGGCGCAGCCTCTACCTGTACCAGCAGCTTGAACGTATGCGTCGCCGCATTACTGGACAACACCTGCGAAGGCACAACATGCCCCTTGGCGTCGACCACAGAGACGGCATCCGCAGCCTTCGGCATCTGCACCGAGACTTCCACCAGCCCGCTGCGCTCCCACGCTAGCGGATTCCACACAAACACAGGCACATCCCCCTTGCCGCGCGTGTCAACCTTCGCGGCGATGGCTCCCAAGGAGGCCGAACTGACTTCATCCGTGGCCCACTTCACCTGGTCATAGTCCTTCTGCGCGTCGCGGTAGATCACGCCAATACCGGATCCAGCGGCAAGGTCATGAAACTGGTTGAACAACACCTTCTTCCAGGCCTCATTCAACTCCGCATGCGGATACGTCACGCCACTCAGCGAGGCAATCGCCGCCGCCTTTTCCGCATTCAACACCCACTCTTCGCTCTCCCGCATATTGCGTTTGTGCGCAGCCTGCGACGTAAATACACCACGGTGGTACTCGAAGTACAGCTCATCCTTCCACGTCGGCACACTGATCTGTCCCCCAGCCGCAGGCGGCAACTGCGTCCCGCCACTCGCCAGCGTCCCGTAGTTCCACGTCGGCGACTCCGGATTCAACTTCGCCTCAACGCTCTTGAAGTAGGGAAGTGCCGTGCCAAACTCCTCCTTCGGCACAACCTTGGCCCCGAGCGAACCATCCTGCCCCATCCAGTGCAGCCCTTCGTCCAGCATGGTGCGCGTCGGTCCGCCGCCATGGTCGCCCACGCCAAACAGGTCCAGCATGTTCGTCATTCCCGGCGCGCGCGTACGCGCCTTCGCCAGACTCGCACTCAGCCGCACCGGATCCAGGTTGGTGTAGGCATAATCATCCGGGAAGTACGTCACCACCTTGATCCCGTCCGGCGACTCCAACCTGAACAGCTTCAGCGGCAACTGGTTCGTATCGTTCCAGTGCATCTTCTGCGTTACAAAGTAATCCACGCCGCTGCGCTTATAGATCTGCGGGAGTTGCCAGTTGTACCCAAACGAGTCCGGATTCCAGCCGATCTTCGCCGTCACGCCATACAGCTTCTCGAACTCCGCCTGCCCGACCAGCAACTGCCGCACCTGGCTTTCGCCGTCCGGCATGTTCAGGTCCGGCTCAATCCACATGCCACCGACAATCTCCCAACGGCCTTCTTTCACCCGTTGCGCAATCTGATTGTTCAGCACTGGATACTTGTCCGCCATCCAAGCGCTGTACTGCGCCGCGGACTGCGAAAACGTGTAGGCCGGATACTCACTCATCAACTGCGCCGCTGACGTGAACGTGCGCTTCACCACATCCACCGTCTCCGTCCAGGGCCAAAGCCACGCGGCGTCGATGTGGGAGTTCCCGCTCAGGTGATAGTTCGCCGTCTGCAGCAGAGGCTGTAACGCCTCCAGCCTGGCTTGCGCGGCTCTCAAGGATGCATCGAACCCTGCTTGGTCGCCCGCATCCAGCGCACGCAGGCTTACCGCGGCGATGGCCTCCTGCATGGCCTTCGTGTTGGCCGCATCCTTCGGCGCAAGCGAGGGCACAAGGTATGCCGCTGAGACCAGTTGCTTCTCGATATCCTGCGGGTTCGGGCGCGATGCGGCAAAGCTGACATTCATTGCCGCGCCCCTGAAGCTCTTGTCGTCTACCGTGGCCAGCAGCTTCACGGCGACCAGCACCTTATCGCCCGGTTTCACGTTGTGGAACAGCGAGATCTCTTCCAGGTCGTCGCCCAGCGCCACACGCCGTCCATCGAAGTACACGATCTCCGGCATCGGCCCGTTCGCCTCGGCCTGGAATCGAAAGCGCACATCCGTGCCGGCCAGGCTGTAGCCGTGCAAGGTGCGCGGAATGACCACCTCGCGCCGAAACCACACCGCATCCTTGCCCAGCTTCGCCGGGGCCGTCACAGAACGCCAGCCGCTGTCATCCAGTGCGGGGGCCTCGCCATGGGCCAGGTCCCCCTCGTGCACCTTCCACGGTCCGTCCGGAAGAATCGAAAGCTCATGGAGCCGTCCCAGCGTCTTCACCTGATCCGGCAGAAGGTCCGACGGCCGCTGCATCTGTTGAAAGCTCTGCGCCCCGCACACCGGAGCGGTCGCCAGGAGCACCGCAAAGCTCCGTGCAGCACCGAACGCCCACGCAGAAAACCGTTTCACTTGCATCAAGCCGAACCTCGCAGAACATCACCTTGCGAGGACATACTATCTGCCACGACCCAGAGAAGGGGAGTCCTGCCCGCCTAAATCTTCTGCACGCGGTGCACATCCCGAACGCCGGGTACCTTGCGCAGGTTCTGCTGCAGCCGTGTCAGATGCCGCACGTCCACGGTCTCGATAACGAAGTCAACGTGCACCTCACCGTTCTCGGTGGGACGGGTGTCGACGCTTCGAATGTTGGTTCCGTCTTCAGAGATGATCGCCGCAAACTCCTTCAACAGTCCGGCGCGGTCGTCTACCAGAACGGTGAGCTTCACGGGATACGTCGTCGGTCTGGGTCCGGTGCCGCTGGCGCTATTGTTCGCCGCAGGCCCGCTGGACCACTCCACCTCAATGCGCCGGTCCGCCTCGTAGAGCAGATTCTGTACGTTCGGACAGGTACGCGCGTGAACGGCCACACCCTTGCCACGCGTAACGTAGCCGATGATCTCCTCGCCCTTGATGGGGTTACAACAGCGCGCGCGATACACCAGCAGATCATCCTGGCCTTCGACCTGCAGACTCTCCGAGCCCTTGCCGAAGAACACCCGCTTCACCGCTTCGCTCATGTGCGAGAGCGCGTTCGCTACAGGGTTTGCCTCGGGTTCCCCGGCAGCTTCATTCGCTCCACCGCCCGAGGTCGTTCCAGGCTCCAGCTTGTTCAGCACCTGCCGCGTCGAGTACTTGCCAAACCCGATACCCGCAAGCAGGTCCTGCTCGCCGCCCAGGCCATACTCGCCGGCCACGCGATCGAAGTCCGCGGTCCCAAATCGGCTGAGCGCCAGCTTGTACTTGCGGGCCTCACGCTCCAGCAGCTTCTTGCCAATCTCAATGGCGCGCGCACGCTGGTTCTCGTTGAGCCAGTGCTTGATCTTGTTGCGCGCCCTCGAACTCTTGACAAAGCTCAGCCAGTCCCGCGACGGCGAATGGCCCGGCTGCGTCTGGATCTCCACGATGTCGCCGTTGCGCAGGCGTGACCGCAGCGGCACAATCCGCCCGTTTACCTTCGCGCCCGTTGTGGCGTGGCCCACATCCGTATGAATGGCATACGCAAAGTCCACCGGACTCGCGTCCTTGGGCAACACGATCACCTTGCCCTTGGGCGTGAAGGTGTAGACCTCCTCCGGGTACATGTCCATGCGCAGCGTAGACATAAACTCGTTGGGGTCCGGCATCTCGCGTTGCCACTCCAGCAACTGGCGCAGCCATGCCAGCCGCTCTTCATCCTTTGCCGTGACGTTGTCGCTGGCCTTGTACTTCCAGTGCGCCGCAATGCCTTCTTCCGCGACGCGGTGCATGTCCTCGGTGCGGATCTGCACCTCGAATTGATGTCCTCCCTCTGCAATCAGCGTGGTATGCAGGGACTGGTAGAGGTTCGGCCGCGGCATTGCGATGAAGTCCTTGAAGCGGCCCGGCACAGGCCGCCACATGGAGTGCAGTAAGCCCAGCACGGCATAACAATCCCCCTCGCTCTCCGTGATGACGCGAACCGCAAACAGGTCATACACCTGGTCTACAGGGATCGAGTGCAGGTTCAGCTTCTGCTGGATCGAGAAGAGTCGCTTGATCCGCGATTCAACGCGCGCATGGATGTTTGAATCGTGGAGCTTGGCCTCAAGGGTCGCCACAATGCGCTCCAGAAAGGCTTCGCCTTCCCCACGCAATGAGTCCACCTCGTCCGTAAGCTTGTTGTACGCGAGCGGATCCACGTAGCGAAACGCGAGGTCCTCCAGCTCGCCGCGCAGTTTGCCCATGCCCAGCCGGTGCGCGAGCGGGGCGTACACCTCCAGCGTCTCGCGAGCGATGCGCGCCTGCTTCTCCGGCCGCAGGTGCTCCAGTGTGCGCATGTTGTGCAGCCGGTCCGCCAGCTTGATGATCACCACGCGAACATCGGTGACCATCGCAAGCAACATCTTGCGAATGTTCTCGGCCTGATGATCCTCGCGGTTTGCGAACTTGATCTTGTCGAGCTTGGTGACGCCGTCGACGATGTGCGCCACCTGCTCGCCAAACCGCTTGCCGATCTCCGCCGTAGTGACATCGGTGTCTTCCACCGCGTCGTGCAGCAGACCCGCCGCGATCGCGGTGGCGTCCATCTTCAACTCGGCGAGCACCTGCGCCACTTCCAGCGGATGGATGATGTACGGCTCGCCCGAAGCGCGCTTCTGGCCTTCGTGCTGGGCCTGCGTGAAAGCCCAGGCAGAGCGTACAAGCTGTTGGTCGTCGTGGGGCCGGTTTGCATGCAGCGTAGCCAGCATAAGTTCGAAATGTTCCTGCAGGTGCAGGGGATCGAACAGGTCCCTCTCGGGAACGGCACTCGCAGAAGTGGCGGCTTTCGGCAGGCCGGAGGTCGCCGTGGCAGGGACCGCGACAACTCCCGTCGCGGCCGCAAAGGCCCCCGAAGGCTCATCCAACGAAGCTCCTGGGTGCACCGTGGCCGGCTGCGCGGGCGCCGGCTGGGCCAAGGCCGCCTCCAGCCCCATGCCCGACTCGCTGATCTCTCCCGGAGGAACCCCGGAACCAGCCCCGAGACCTGACTTCGGGTCTGGACCCGCAGAGACAGCTGCCTCGGTTCGTAGAGATCCCATACTCCATTATATCGGCGGAAGTTGGGAAGGCTTTAGCGAGTTCTGCGGGGCGTCAGTGCAGCAACCCCGGGGTGGGGCGTTGCCCCCCATGCGTCCACGACACCAGCTCGTCAAAAGCCCGGCCGATCTCCTCCGGAGTGATCGCACAATGGCCGTCCCGCGGCACATATTGCTGGATCAGGTGATCGCCTTGGCCGGCCGCCTCCACCATCTCGGTGTACAGGGTCAGCAGACTGGGCGGAATCAACGGATCGAAGACCGTGTGCACCGCCAGCATGGGCCGTCCTAAGCGGCCGCTGGGGGTGTAATGGTGCACCAGGTATTCCCGCGCCTTGGGGGCGGCCATGTAGCGCTTTACCGACGCATTCAGCTCCTCATCCGGTGCACTGGAGCTCGAACTCGCACCCGAATAGATCCAGTTCCGGTTGTCGAACGGATTGCCCCCGGCCCTCCGCTGCATGTCTGCAACGACAAAGGTGAAATACGCGATATCGCGCGCCACCTGCAGGTCCGTATGCAGCCCCATCAGTTCCCGCAGGAGGCCCGCATTGGCCGGATTCGTCTTCAACGCGTTCAGCACCCGCTCCCGCACGGCAGACGTGTCGTCGTAGTCCGCGGGAACGGGCACCAGCGGGCCCATGACGTTGGGGAAATAGTGGTCAAAGGCTGCCCGCAACGCAAAGCGCCGGTCAAACGACACAAAGGTCGGCCCAACTGCCCCGCAAAGATCCAGACCGCCCACGTACGGCCTTGGATTGAGCTCCAGCGCAATCATGACCAGCGCGCCGCCCATGGACCCGCCGGCGACATAGGTCTCCTTCGGGTGGCCATACTTGTGGTCAAAGTAGTGCCGCAACGCCTCCGTCTCCGGATATGCCTGTTGCACAGCCCATCCGCCCTCGGAGTACGCGCTTTGCACCACAGCGAAGCGCCGCGACAGGAAGTTCTCCAGGTCCGGCGGCACGCGCTCGCCGATGTGGAAGCTCGTTCCGTGCTCCGCATAGCCGTGATACCAGACCACCAGCGAGCCGTTCCAGTCCACCGGCACGTCAATCCTGTACTCTGCACCTTGAAGGATTCCCACCTCGGTCGTCCCGGTCGGGTTCTGCACGACCTGAGGCGGGTTCTCGGGCGCGATCTTCTGCGCTCGCGCGGAGAAGCTCATGGCGCCGACGCAACTTGCCAAGGCAAGAAAAAACGCAACGGCCATACGGCTCGGTCGTAAACAGAAGAGAAGCATCGCGGTGCGGCTAATTGTAAGCGTGGGGAACCGCCTCTAGGCGCTCACCTTGGTAACCCGCTCCCGGGGGCGTTCGGTTCCGCCGGGTGTTCCCGGCCGAAGTTCGTCGGCAAACTCGAGCCGGGCGGGTCAGCCGACACGCTTCTGTTCGGTTTCCGGGGAAGACGGTTTGATGTCCGTCCCGGACGATCCGCCCAGCCACTTCGGGTTGTTCGCGGTCCCATCAAAGATGCTCGACGTCTTGAACGGTTCGAACTTGCCCGTCATCGCGGCCTGCTGTGTCTTGGCCAGGAACGCCTGCGTTTGCTCCCCCGTAAACGGCTTGAAGGTCCTCGCGGCCTGGACTGCCTGGGTCAGGATCTCCGGCTTGTCGATGCCGGTGATGACCACAGATACCGGCTGTGACAGGCCATAGTGCAGCGCCTCCACAGGATCGATCGTGCCCGAACGCAAGATGTAGCCATCCCCGAAGGTCTTCATCGCGAGAACGCCGGTACCGGCCTTCTGCGCGACCGGAATCACAGCCTTGGTGAAGGAACGGAAGTGCGCGTCCATGGCGTTCACCGGCATCTGCACCGTGTCGAAGTGGAACCCATGCTGCTCGGCTACCTCAAACATCCGCAGATGGATCTGCGGGTCCTTGTGCCCGGTAAAGCCGACATAACGGATCTTGCCGGCCTGCCGGGCCGCCATCGCGGCGTGGATCGCCCCGTCCTCGGCAAAGATGCGGTCCGGATCTTCAAAGCGCAGAATCTCGTGGAACTGCACAAGATCGATCACATCCGTATCCAACCGGCCCATGGACTGCTCCAGTTGCTTGTCGTACTCCTTAGCCGTACGGGCATCCAGCTTGGTCATCAGGAAGACCTTCTGCCGGTAGCCGTCCTTCAATGCCTGCCCCATACGCACTTCGGAGATGCCGTCGTTGTAATCCCAGCAGTTGTCGAAGAAGGTGATGCCGGCGTCGGAGGCGCTCCGCACCAGGCGAATCGCATCCTGCGCGGTGGTGCCGGGACCCTTCGCAAGATGAAAGCCGCCCAGCCCGATGGCGGAGACACGTTCCCCCGTGGTCCCAAGCTCCCGGTAAATCATCTCCGGATGCTCCGGCCTCTGGACAGGAGCTTGTTTCAATGGTGGCCCGTTCGTCCCCGCGGCTTGCGGATGGGCTGAGGCACTCACGGCAGCAACGCCGGCGGCCGATGCTGTCCTGATGAAGTCTCGACGCTGCATGGTTCTCCTGTTCAGAAGCCTTTTTGCTGTTCGATGTTCCGTTTTCCCGTGCCGGATGTCAGTACCCGGACGCACAGAATAAATGCCTCAGTTCGGTCTTTGCGTCAGCGCCGTCTCAGACGCAGCGACGGTGTAGTCCGTCTCTCCCCTCGGCATCAGTCCGAAGCATTCTAGAAAGTTCAGGGTCAACGCCGCTTCGCCCTTGAACCGGAAGCTGCATCCAGAGAGTTGCGTAGACTCCAGGACCGTAGCCTGTCCGCTGTACTCGAGAACGCAGTTCGAGAGGTGGCAATCGATGAAGTGTTTGCCGTCCATGACGACGGTTTCACTTCGAAGACTTTGGCCGCGGACCACCTGGAGAAGGTTTGCCGGTCCTCCCGTCGCTTGCGGCAGGGGCGCTTCTTCCACGGCGCTCTGGCTCGAACTCAACTCATGGATGATCCGATCGCTGCGCGTGATCACTTCCTGAGAGTGCAAGATGGCTTCATGGGATCGCCGAATCGATTCTCGCGATTGGTAGCGCAAATCGCGGCTGATTCGAAGTCGCTCCATCGACGAGTCAAGCACCTGCGACAGATTGTCCAGAACCGTAGCCATGCCGATGATGCTCTCAGGGTTACGGGACAAACACAAGTTGACTTTCTCGGGCAGGCCGAAGACCGAAGCGGTCCGTCAAAGGAAGCTGCCGCGCGGGAATAGAATGAGGAGGATGCCGGTCGCTCTCTGAACCCGCCTGGGCTATCAAGGATAAGGAACAGCCATGAACGACGATCGCACTCCGGATGACTTCGCTACAGAGCTGGAAGCAGCCGCGGAAGACGCTGCGGGTGAGACCAAGGATCACGACCGGGACGAGCTCCGCTCCGGCACAATCGCCGTCGATGACGTCCCGCCTCATGACTCCCCGGGCGATGTAGAGGACAGCGGCTCCGTCGACAGCGAGCAGGAGCCCGCAGGGGTCCCGTCGCTGGATTACCCGGTAGTCGTCTTTGGATCGTCCGCCGGTGGGTTGCAGCCCATGAAGGACATCCTCGGCATCCTGCCCGCGGACACCGGCATGGCCTTCGTCCTGGTGCCGCACCTCGCGCCGGATCAGACAAGTCACCTGAAGGAGATCACCGAAAAGTACACGCTCATGCCGGTCCACGCAGTTCAGGACGGCGTTCGGCCCGAGCCGAACAACTTCTACATCCTGCAGCCGAACCAGACGGCGGAGATTCGTTCCGGGCGCTTTGTTGTTACACCGCGCGATCCGGCCGATCGTGTCCCCCACACCATAGACACCTTCTTCCGTTCGCTGGGCGAGGACCTCCAGGGGCACGCCATCGGTGTGGTGCTCTCCGGTGCGGAGGCCGACGGCGCCCTGGGGCTCAAGTCCATCCGCGGGGACGGCGGCGTGGCCATCGTCCAATCTCCAGAGACCGCGGTGCACAGCAGCATGCCCCGCTCGTCCATCTTCGCCGACCATGTCGATATTGTGATCTCGCCGCGCGAGATCGGCGTTGAACTGGCGCGATTGGCCAGGCAGTTCACCCGCCCGGAAGTTCACACGCTCGACAAAGGGGTTCAGTCGTCGCGGGAGGGAGAGAACCTGGAGCGCATCTTCCTGTTGATGCGCACTCATTCAGGGCTTGAGCTTCGCCAATACAAGCCGGACACCATCCGCCGCCGAATCGCCCGCCGGATGATGCTCTTACGCATGGAGTCGCTGTCCGACTACGTGCGCTTCTTGAAGGTGCGGAAGGATGAACTGGCCAACCTGCAGGAAGATGTCCTGATCGGGGTGACCCGGTTTTTCCGCGACAGCAGCTTCTGGCACGCACTCAGCACGAGCGTTCTTCCCTCCTTCTTCGAGAATCGCCCGCCACAACGTCCCGTGCGGGTGTGGAGCGCAGGCTGCTCCACCGGGGAAGAGGTGTATTCCGTCGTGATCACCATGCTGGAGTACATGACGGCGCAGGGTATGGACACGACCTTGCAGGTGTTCGGCACCGATGCGAGCGAGCGCTCCATCGACATTGCCCGTCAGGCAACGTATCCCGAGTCGCTGGTTGCGGAGATCGGCCCCGAGCGATTGCGCCGCTTCTTCGTCAAGGTCGATCGTGGATACCAGCTCAACAAACGCGTCCGCGACCTGTGCATTTTCGCCAAACAGAACCTGTGTGCCGATCCGCCGTTCTCGCATATCGACTTCCTGTTCTGTCGCAACGTGCTGATCTACTTCAATCAGAGCCTGCAGCGGCAGACCATGCAGACCTTCCACTATGCCCTGGAACCTTCCGGGTATCTTCTGCTGGGTATGTCGGAGACGCTGCGCGACTACGACGAGTGGTTCAGCCCGAGCGACCGCAGGAACAAGATCTACGGCAAGGTCGGCGCCACCATGCCCGGCGGGTATCATCTGCCCGTTCAGCGCGGCCTGGGTCCAGCACGTTCCTCTCCGGGCACCCCGCCGTACCAGGACCAGATCTGGTCGGAACTCGAGCTGCAGCGTGCTGCGGACCGTGTGGTGCTCGCGCGCTTCGGCCCTCCGGGGCTCATCGTGGACGAGCACATGAACGTCGTGCAGGTGCGTGGGCAGACTTCGCTTTTTGTGCAACTCGCCAGTGGAACTGTGAGTTGGAATCTGCTGCGCGTGGTGCGCGAAAGCATCGTCTCCACCGTGCGGGCGGCCGCCGAGCACGCCATCTCGGAAAACATTCCGGTGACCCGGGCCGCAATCGTGGATGCGGACGACGGTTCCCCGACCCAGGTGCAAGTCGACGTTCTGCCCCTCGCGCAAAGGGGCTCGAGCAACCGCTGCTATCTGGTGCTCTTCCGTGAGGGTACGGACAGGGAAACGGCCCGAGGCGTGGAACAACAGCTTTCGCCCGCGCTGAACGACGACGAGAAAGGGCGGCTGATCGCCCAACTCCGCCAGGACCTGTCGTCCACGCGCTTCCATCTGCAGTCGCTGATTGAGGAACGCGATGCGCGGAACCAGGAACTGGTCTCGGCCAACGAAGAAATCCAAAGCGCCAACGAAGAACTGCAGAGCACCAACGAAGAACTGGAAACCACAAAGGAAGAACTCCAAAGCGCGAATGAAGAGCTGCAAACCGTCAACGATGAACTGCAGCAACGCAACGCTGTTCTGACCCAGACGGGCAACGATCTCAACAATCTGCTGACGAGCGTAAGCATTCCTTTGCTGATGCTGACCGATAAGCTCGAAATCCGGCAGTTCACTCCGCCCATGGAGAAGCTGCTGAACATGCGCGCCAGCGATATTGGCCGTAAAGTGAGTGAAATTCGTCTTCAGTTATCCATCGAAGACATCCAGCCCCTCCTCGAGGAGGTCCTTGAGACGCTGGGGACGCGCGAGATTGAGGTGCAGGATCGTCACGGCAAGTGGCACCTGTTGCGTGTGCGTCCGTATCGCACCTCCGACAACAAGATCGAAGGCCTGGTGCTGGTGCTGGTGGACATCGATCAACTGCGAAGGACTCAGCAGGGGATGCGCGAGGCGCGCGACTTTGCCGACTGCATCGTCGCCAGCGTTCCCGTACCTGTTGTGGTTTTGGAAATCGACTGCAGCATTCGGCAGGTAAATAGAAGTTTTTGCGACTTAGCCCAAATGGGCGAACGCGAGGTCCTGGGCCGCTCGTTCCCTGATCTCGTCCAGTGGATGTGGGGCGTAGATGGGCTTCGTGAAAAGCTAGGCGCCTTAGTCGCTACACCGTCAGCGCCCACTCTGGAGATCGAGCATCACTCCACCACCAGCGATCGAAGAGTGCTCTGGCTGAAGGCGCAGCCGATATCCACGGACGGGACCCGCGTCATTCTATTGACGATGGAAGACATCACCGGCCAGCGGCACGCGGAAGAGGAAGTGGCGGCACAGAAAACCGCTTTGGAGCGCGAGATCGAGCACACCTCCGGAACCCTGACACGTGCGCAAAGGGAGCTGCGCGAATTGGCGGCACACCTGTTCAACGTGCAGGAAGAAGAGCGACAGCGTGTCGCCCGGGAGCTGCACGACGACATCGCACAACGGCTGACGGCCTTGTCTCTCAACCTAACCGAGGCGCGCTCCCAAGGGGTCAGCGACACTCAAAGCACCTCCCTGGAGGGGATCTCTGAACGCATAGAGACGCTAAGCAAAGATGTGCGGCACCTTTCCCACCGGCTCCATCCGGCGATCCTCGATGACCTCGGCCTGGTGCAGGCGTTGAAGGCGCTTGTGCACGAGTTTGAGGAGCGCGAGGGCATGTTCGCCACTTATCTGGGAAGCAACATTCCGGACGAGGTCCCGCGCACAGCCGCCACTGCCATCTATCGCGTCGCCCAGGAGGCGCTCCGCAATGTGGCGAAACATGCCGGCAAGACACACGTCAAGGTCATCCTAGCGGGCAGAGAAGACTGGCTTCGGCTGGAGGTGCGTGACTTTGGCATGGGCTTCGATCAGGAAGAGGCGGCGGTCTGCGGCGGTCTGGGGCTCATCTCGATGAAGGAGCGCGCCCGCATTGCCGGCGGCACCTTTGAACTCAGATCGGAGCTGGGTCAGGGCACATCCCTTGCCATTGAGGTGCCCCTTGCCGAACCCGCATAGAGCACGTGTCATCATCGCCGACGACCATCCCCTGGTCGCGGAGGGTATCGCCCGGGTTATCTCGCCGTTTCACGACATCGTAGGCATCGCCCCCGACGGGCGCGTGCTGCTGGAGGAGGTTGCCCGTCTCAAACCGGATGTCCTCTTCCTGGATATCAGCATGCCCCAGATGAATGGCATCCAGGCGGCCGTAAAACTCAGCAGCCAGTATCCAAGGCTGAAGATCATCTTTGTAACGCAGCAGCTGAATCTGTCCTATGTCAAGGCCGCGTACCGGGCCGGTGCTCGCGGCTATGTGTGTAAGCAGTCCGCGAGCAACGAGATTCTCACGGCCATACAGCACGTTTTAGCTGGCCGCGTCTTCACCACGCCTCTGCTCGCAAAGGAGCTCTCGCTCTCGCCCGAGGAGTTCGCTCGTGACGCTCAGAAAGTGTTTGCGGACCCGCTCACGGAGCGGCAGCGTGAGGTGTTACAGCTGATCTCTGAAGGCAAAACCACCCGGGAAATGTCGGAAGCCTTAGGCATCTCTCCGAAGACCGTTGAGTTTCACAAAAACAGTCTGATGAATGAGCTTGGGCTGAGAACCACGGCCGAACTCACGCGCTACGCGATCGCGCACGATCTTGCGTCCTGAGCAGGACCAAGTGCAATGCAGCACGATGCAGGCAGCGCGGAATGGCCCCGCTTCTTAGCGCGAGAGGGCACGTTGTGGTGGCACGGCGTAGGCGACAGACTGGAATCCATCCCCGTCGTACGTTCGCAGATAGAGCTTGTAGTCGGGGTTCAAAGATCGCATGAGCAAAGGAATGCGCCAGATATCGTTCTGGGTGTGGTAAACACAGATCGCAAGGATGGGCGAGTCTCGCTCGATCACCGCTTTTCCGCCCCGCAACGCGTCGAACTCAGCCCCTTCAATGTCCATCTTGATGAAGGTGACCTTGCGGTCCGCAAAGAGTTCGTCCAGTGGAACACAGGGCACATCCACAGCCTCCACTCCATCCTGGTCGCCCGCTCTTGAGGTCAGCGCCCCCGTCATCACGAACTGCAGCATACACCGCTCTCCGCCAACTGCGCAGTCCAACTCATGAACTCTTTTCGCCACCTGAGATGGAAGAGTAGCTACATACGCCCGCAGTTTTTGGAGCGACACCATGTCCGCCTCGATGGCATAGAAGGCCTCGAAACTGGCCTCGTTTGCCAAAAACATCCGTAGCGTGTCGCCATCAAAGGCGCCGCAATCGACGATGCTCTCGCGGGGCGTGAGTTGAAACAGATCGCGCGGAAAATAGGTGTTGGCCGGCGCCGGGAAGGGCAGGTGCGAAGGATCTCCTTTGGCACGCCACAGGATGTTCGCGCGGTAGGTGGCGAGCGATTCCTCATCGGCCCACATCGATTCGACCTGGAGCACCCGGCTAAGATCGGTATACAAACGGTGCGGTGGCTCATTCAACAGAAGTAAATCCATGAACCGCTCCCCGAATCGCCAGAAGATAGGAGCGTAGGACGAGACAGAAACACAGCCGAGCGCCTTGAGCTTACGCTCCGTGTCGCTGAACCAGTGAAAGTCGTTCCAGACAGTCACAAAGAAAACTGCCGATGCCCCAAAGTCCTTCGCGGCATCTTCTGCGGACATGACTTTCACCCCTGCGATCTCACTTCCCAATCGCCCTGGGTCCCGATCCACAATCGCCAGAGGCGTCACGCCTAGTCATTCAGAAGCGTCACGGCCCTTCGGCCCAGCGTGCCGGCTCCGTATAGTACACAATGCCCCCCGTGTTCACGGAGCAAGCTGTCCAATGCCGTCTGTTCCCGTTGCCTCACAGCGTCGACGTTCTCCGTCAGCACGCCCGCAAGCGGTTCAACCATAGTCCCATCACTCCGTAACCATCTTGATTCGATTGAAGCTGCAGCGGACCAAGGGCCGCACAACAAGCGTGATGGAATTCTACTCTGGCGCGCGGGACCGCTCGTTTGGACTAAGTGTGCAGGTTCTGCGGGGGTGCATGGGCGTGAGTTCCGCAAGCGGCGCTTGTGCCATTGAGCACTCGCGGACAGACAACACCGCGCAAGGCGATGACTTCCAATCAGAGCTGGACAGGGGAACGATGTTTCTCTGACCGTAAGCAGATCGACACAGTGGGGATCGGAGAACACTGCAGAAAATGGTCGGGACGACTAGATTCGAACTAGCGACCTCACCCACCCCAAGGGTGCGCTCTACCAGGCTGAGCCACGTCCCGACTTGCTTCCTATGCGCCGGCAAAAAAGCCCGCGCGGGGTAACGTCAGTGTACACCACAGCCTGGCTGCAAGGAGCCCCAAACCGGCCTGCGAAACCTGCCCGTCAAATCGTCCTTCGGCTAGTGCGCCGGGGCCACGTACTCCTTCGGCAACTCGCCGCCTGCGCCAAAGAAGTATTCGTTCATCTGCTCCACCAGGAACTCCTGGGCTTCGCGCGTCCAGGGCTGCAGACGGTACTCGTTCAGCAGCATCTTTTGCCGCTCCAGCCACTCGTTCCAGGCCTTTTGCGACACATTCTTGTAGATCTTCTGCCCGAAGTCGGAATCAAACGGCGGCTCCTCCAGGCCCTCCATCTCGGCCTTGTACCTCGTGCAAAACACCATGTGCGCCATCCAGAATCTCCTCTCTTCCAGTGTAGCGCGAGGGACGCACGGCGCTTTTGGAACCGTGCGCCAAACCAGCCTGCGGCCTGCCTATAATCACAGCCGATGCCCGGCGCCAAGCCCCTCTCTCCCGACCAGCAGATCGAAGCGCTTCGCGAAGAGCTGCGCCATCACGAATTCCTCTACTACGTCCAGGACGCCCCGGAGTGGACCGACGCGCAGTACGACGCGCGCATGAATGACCTGAAGCGCCTGGAAGCCGAACACCCCGAGCTGATCACGCCGGATTCGCCGACCCAACGGGTGGGCGGCAAGCCCAAGGAAGGCTTCGCCAAGGTGCCGCACTCCCGCCCCATGCTCTCGCTCGACAACGCCTACAACGAGGCCGAACTGCGGGCCTGGGCCGAGCGCGTGGCCGGCGCGCTGCCTCCGGGCGAGGCTGTCCGTTACACCTGTGAACTGAAGCTCGACGGCCTCTCCCTCGCCCTGCAGTACGTGGCAGGGAAGCGCGGCGAAGCGGTGCTGAAATCCGGGCTCACCCGCGGGGACGGCACGGTGGGCGAAGACGTCACCACCAATGTCCGCACGATCCGCACCGTGCCTCTGCACATCTCGGCGGCGCGCCTCGCGGACGCGGGCCTCCCCCAGGCGTTTGAGGTGCGCGGCGAAGTCGTTCTTCCCCAGAAAGCCTTCGAGAAGATGAACGCGGAACGCGAAGCCGCGGGGCAGGCCCCGGCTGCCAACCCGCGCAACGCCGCCGCGGGTACCATCCGCACCCTGGAGCCCAATATCGTCGCTGGGCGCCGGTTGGAACTCTTCGCCTACTTCCTCCTGCGCGACGGAGAGATGCTCCTGGCCGCTCAATCCGGTGCCCTCGAGGCGCTGCGTCGGGCAGGCTTCCTCGTCAACACGCACGTCCGCACGGTCTCCTCCATCGAAGACGCTTTGGCCTTCATCGCCGAGAGGGAAGCCTCCCGCGACAGTTTGCCTTATGAGATCGACGGGGTCGTCCTCAAAGTCGACTCCGTAACCCAGCAACGCAGACTTGGATTCACCGGCAAGGCTCCCCGCTGGGCCATCGCCTACAAGTTCGCGGCTCGCGGCGGGGTCACAAGGCTGGAGGACGTCCTGTTTCAGGTTGGCCGCACCGGGAAGGTCACTCCCGTGGCCGCGCTCACTCCCGTATCCATCGGCGGCATCACCGTCGCGCGCGCCACACTGCACAACCCTGACGAGATCGCCAGGCTCGGTGTGCGCATCGGCGACTTTGTCGCTGTAGAACGCGGCGGCGATGTGATTCCCAAGATCACGGAGGTAGTCGACGATGCCCAGCATCCGCGAGGGCATCGCGAGATTGTCTTTCCCACGCAGTGCCCGGTCTGCGGAAGCGATCTGGTGAAGCCGGAAGGTGAGGTCGATTTTCGCTGCGTGAACGCACTCTGTCCTGCCCGCGTCCGCGAAGAACTTCTGCACTGGGCCTCCCGCGGCGTGATGAACATCGAGGGCCTGGGAGAGGCCATGGTGACCCAGCTTCTGGGTCAGAAGGACGACGAAGCGGAGCTCGAAGACGGCCAGCCCGTGCAGGAACGCGATTCGCTCGTCCGCTCCATCGCCGACCTCTACCGCTTGACCCAGGAGCAGTTGCTTTCGCTGGAACGCGTGGGCAAGAAGACCGCCGAGGCACTCCTCGCGCAGATTGAGCGCTCCAAATCCGCCCCGTTGCAGCGGGTTCTGTTTGGCCTGGGCATTCGTTTCGTCGGGGAGCGCACGGCGACGCTGCTGGCCGCGCACTTCGGTTCACTCGACGCCCTGACCACCGCCACGGCGGAGGAACTCGAAGCCGTCAACGAGGTCGGGCCGCGTGTCGCCCAGGCGATCAGCGAGTACTTTGCCGAGGAGAAGAATCGTGCGCTGATTCGCGACCTTCAACAACTCGGATTGTCCATGCCGGCTCCTCCACGGCGTACCGGGGGAGCCCTGGAAGGGAAGACGATTGTGCTGACAGGCACCTTCCCGACGCTCTCGCGTGACGCAGCCAAAGAGCGGATCGAGGCGGCGGGCGGCAAGGTGTCCGGTTCTGTGTCCAGAAAGACCAGCTTCGTCGTCGCCGGAGAGGACGCCGGCTCCAAGCTGGACAAGGCTCGCGATCTCGGGGTCGAGGTTATCGACGAACCGGAGTTGCTCGCCCGCCTCGGGTAGGCGCTAAGCAGGTCAAACCTTCAGTGGTGCCGAAGGCATCTTCGCTTGCAAACCGGGTACTCCGCGCGATATACACCCGCAGAGCCCTATTCAAACGCTTCGCCTTCACCGAACCCTGGAGCATGCATGCACCGAACGTCTCTTGCCGCACTTTCTCTCCTCGCCCTTTTTGCCCTCGGAACCGGGATGGGCACCGCGCAATCTGGAGCTTCGGCATCGGGCCGGGCATGGATGAACACGTCGCTGACGCCGGATCAGCGGGCGGATCTGGTCATCAAAGAGCTGACCCTGCCCGAGAAGATCCAGTTAGTCCACGGCATTGGCTGGGGGCCGTTACGAGAGGGCGCCAGCACCCCTCCGGACAACAACGGAGGCGCGGGTGAGGTCCTGGGCATCCCCCGTCTCGGCATCCCATCCTTGCAGCAGGCCGACTCCGCGGTAGGTGCCCGCATGGCCGCGGAGCAGAGCCGCTATGCCACCCTGCTGCCCAGCGTTCTCGGCGCTGCCGCGAGCTGGGATCCGGAGGCCGCGCATCTCTACGGCGACGTCATCGGTCGCGAACTGCGCGCGCAGGGCTACAACCAGTCCATCGGCGGGGGCGTAAACCTTGCGCGCGACCCCAGGAACGGTCGCCTGTTCGAGTACCCCGGGGAAGACCCCGTCCTCGCCGGAACAACCGTCGGCAACCTGATCGCCGGGTTGGAGAGCAACAAGGTCATGGGCGACATCAAGCACTACGCCCTGAACGATCAGGAGACCGGCCGCACCGTGGTCGACGTGCAGATCGGCCACAAAGCCATGCACGAGAGCGACCTTCTGGCCTTTGAGATCGGCATCCGCATCGGACATCCCTCCTCTGTCATGTGCTCCTACAACAAGGTCAATGGGGATTGGAGCTGCGAGAACGACTATCTGCTGAACAAGGTATTGAAGGGGGAATGGCACTTCCCGGGTTTCGTCGTCTCCGATTGGGAGGCCACGCACAGCACCGTGAAGGCCGCCCTCGCCGGCCTGGATCAGCAGCAGCCCGGAGAGGAACACTTCGGCAAGCCGCTGATGGACGCTGTGCAGAACGGACAGGTACCCATGAGCCGCCTGGACGACATGGTGCACCGCCTGTTGCGGTCCATGTTCGCCGCCGGCGTCATCGATCAGCCGTCTCTGCCTCGCTTTGTCGTCGATCCCTTCAAGGGCCGCGACGACGCCCAACACATCGCCGAGGAGAGCCTTGTTCTGCTGCGCAATGAGCGCAATACGCTGCCCCTTGATCCGGCCCGCGTTCAAAGCATTGCTGTGATCGGAGCCCATGCGGATGTGGGCCTGATGTCGGGCGGAGGCTCTGCACAGGTCGACTCGCCCGGTGGAAACGCCATCTCCCCGAACCAGCCTACAAGGTGGGGCCAGGCCGTTTACTTTCCCTCCGCTCCGCTGAAGTACATCCGCGAACATGCGCCCGGAGCGAAGGTCAGCTTCGATCCCGGCACCGACGCGGCCTCGGCCGCCGCGCTTGCCGCGAAGAGCGATGTCGCCATCGTCTTTGCGGATCAATACATGAGCGAAGGCGGAGATGCGCCGACCCTGGCGCTCCCCGGCAACCAGGACGCGCTGATCGCGGCCGTCGCGAAGGCCAACCCGCGCACCGTCGTTGTCCTTGTGACCGGGAACCCGGTGAGCATGCCCTGGGTGAACGACGTGGCGGGCGTCATGGAAGCCTGGTACCCGGGCATCGCCGGAGGTCAGGCGATTGCGAACCTGCTCTTTGGGACGGTGAACCCCTCAGGCAAGCTGCCCATCACCTTCGCTCGGACCGAAGCCGATCTGCCCCACGCCCGCGTCTTCGGCATGACCTACAACAACGCGAACGGCGGCCTGCCCGAGCACTGGATTGCCGAGGAGAAGAAGACGACCTTCCCTGCCGATCTGACGGAAGGTGTGCGGTTCGGGTATAAGTGGTTCGACTCGGAAGCCAAGCAGCCTCTATTCCCCTTTGGATTTGGCCTCTCGTACACCCAGTACCGCTACTCCGATCTCCATGTCGATGGTCGCGCGAAAACTGCGACTTTGACGGTCGAGAACACTGGTCAGCGCGCGGGCACTGAGACGGCTGAGGTCTACGTCCAATTGCCGAAAGCTTCGGGAGAGGACTTCCGGCGGCTCGCTGGCTGGTCTCGCATCGCCCTGGCTCCTGGAGAGCACAAGACGGTCACCATCCCGCTGGAATCTCTCGCGCTGGCAAGCTGGGACGAATCCAAAGAGGGCTGGATGTGGCAGCCGGGCACGTACACCGTCGTTGCCGGGGGCTCCTCGCGAGATCTGCCGCTGAAGACCACCTTCACCATGCCGTAAATGCCGCTGTCGTCCGGAACAGAACAGCGTCCTTCGCGAGGAGGGCGCTTTTCTGTTCCCGGCCAACAGTTCGGTGCGGAGGTTTCAGGCTTGGCCAAGCTCTGTCGTCCAAGTGAAGTGCGGAAGAACGACGATGCGGAACACCCCGTTGAGGGACTGTCCGCTGTCTGTTTCAACGCGAGGACGAAAGCGCCAACAGCGTATCTTTCTCCGGCACTTCGGTCGCGTCGTTGGTCGCGCTTTCCAGATGCCGCAAGAGCACATCGACAGGCACAGGCAGTGCGTCCACCAGAGCGCGCAGCTCTGGATTCCGGCTGTTCGGAACCTGTGCCACCGGCACGCGTTCCCGGATGCATCCTTCGCTTAGAACCGCTACGGAAGAGCACAGGCGGAACACGGACAACAGGTCGTGCGAAACAAAGAGGAGCCCGGCTCCTTCTTCCTCGCTGACCTCGCGAAGGAGCGCCAACACCTCGGTCTGCGTCACGGGATCGAGCGCGCTGGTGGGCTCGTCCGCAATGACCAGAGGAGGCCGGTGCAGCAGGGCCAGGGCCAGGGCACAACGCTGGGCCTGTCCCACGCTGATCTGCCCGGGCTTCCGCTTGAAGAAATCAATGTGGGCAGGCAGGCCTACACGCTCGGCCAGTTCGAGCATCCTGGACAAAAGAGCACGCCTGTCAGGAGCCCGGTGAGCTCCCCACCCTGCTTCAAAGTGCGCCAGCAGGGTGAGAAACGGGTTCAAAGCAGACGTGGGGCTCTGCGGAACCAGCGCGAACTCTCTCCCACGCAGCTTGCGAGCCTCGCGCTTCGGCAGTGCGAGGATGTTCTGCCCTGCAACCAGCACCTCGCCCCGTGCCCATCCACCACGATGCTGCAACAGACCGAGAAGGGCGAGCAGCAACGTGCTCTTCCCCGCGCCGCTGCTGCCCAGAAGCGCAAGGCGCTCCCCCGCCGAGATCTCAAAGCGCACGTCCTTGAGGACGGCCTGTTTTCCATAGCCCGCGTCCAGGCGAACACTCAGCAGCGTGTCTCTCAATGTCGATCGCCTTTCCACCGCATGGTTTCCACGCTGGAAACGACGTCGGGCTGCAAGACCGAAAGCTGCACACCCTCCAACTGAGGGGAAACAGCACACAACGTATTGGGGTAAACCAGGTAGATAAACGGAAGTTGTTCCGCAACGATGCTCTGAACACGGTCGACGGCGGCCTTGCGGGTGCGGAAATCATTCGATGCAGCCTGCAAACGCATCGCCTTATCGATCTCGGCCTCCCAGGGAGTCGCGGGGGTCTTCTCGCCCGGGTTCCACTGATGGTTCGGCGAGTCGCTAAGCCAGAGATTCATCATCGAGCTTGGATCCGGCTGTACATTGCTCAGCCCCAGCAACGCAGCTTCGTAATCTGCTGTGTGCATCAGTCGCTCAATCAGGGCAGGGAAGTCCAGAGTGACGACGTTCACCTGCATGCCAAGCACGGCGAGATCCTGCTGAATCAGCGCAGCCATACGCTCCCGGGAACGGTTTCCAGCGTTGGTCAGCAGGGAGAACTTCACGGGATGGCCTTCCCGGTCAAAGAGCTGTGTCCCCTGCTTCCTGAAGCCATGACTGGCGAGCAAGGCGAGCGCCGCCTTCGGATCTTCGTTCACCGGGGGAATCGTCTTGTTGTACCAGGCGGAGTTTGCAGGAGAAATGAACCCGTTCGCGGCTGTCGCGTGACCATCGAAGGCGATCCGGGCCATGTCTCCCCGGTGCAGCGCTTCCGAAACAGCCCTACGGAAGACAACGTCCGTGAACCACTGCTTTTCATACGCCGGGAGGGGGGCCCGCTCTGCCTGGTTGAACCACATCTGCTCGGTATTCAACGATGGCCCGAGGTCGTGAACGGCTCCCGGCAGACGCTGCGTCAGCGACGCAAAACCCTC
This sequence comes from uncultured Acidobacteriaceae bacterium, assembly GCA_964252405.1. Taxonomy (GTDB): domain Bacteria; phylum Acidobacteriota; class Terriglobia; order Terriglobales; family Acidobacteriaceae; genus Granulicella. The sequence continues at coordinate 29,180 of CAXUNH010000016.1, forward strand.
CGTCGGAACGTGGTCCAGCACGGCATACTGTCCGCGGAGGAAGCGCAGCTCCTCAGTCTCCCGGTTGGACAGAAAGTCGAGTCGCACATCGGAGACGTAAGGCAGGCTTGCTCCCGTGGCATCGTGCTTCCAGAAGTAAGGATTCCGGCGCAGGCGGAGGTATTCCCCATGCTTGTACTCAGCGACCACATACGGTCCTGCAGTCACACTGCCGTTGGTGGCCCGGTTCGCGGGTTCGATCGCGATCTCGTCAAGAACGGCGCCGATGCCGGCCACGCGCACGGGAAGATGGATGCGGACGGTCAAAGCATCGGGCGCATCTACGCTGACCTTGGCTGGCTCTACGAATTCGTCCGCCACGGGGGCGGCCGTTGCGGGGGAAAGGACGCGCTTGAACGTCGCGGCTACATCCGCCGCAGTCAAAGGGGAGCCGTCAGAAAAACGAAGCTTGGAGCGAAGCTTCACGGTGACCAGCTTTCCATCCGTACTGACGGTCCAGCTTTCGGCCAGCATTGGCTCCAAGGAAAGATTACTGCGGTTGAGCCGGACCAATACGCCCGCGGTGAGATAGCGGACCAACTCCGAGGCTTGATCGTCTACCTTTGCCGGGTCCAACGTCTTGGGATCGTACCGAAGCGCCCATGCGAGCTCCTTTTGGGGAACAGGCCCTTCTGCACTCAGCGGCATGGCACAGAGCAGCGTGGAAAACGCCGCAATTGTGAGTCGTTTGAAGTCAATGTTCACGGTGGGCTCCGAAGATCGTCAGTTCCAGTGCGACCAGCACCAGCACGAGCACTGCCAGCGGGAGATAGATGAGGTTCGAAGTGCTAATCAGGCTTGCAGATTGGAGGCTGGCCAGCATGTTGCCCCAGGATGGCACCGGTTGGGCAATGCCCAGGCCCAGCGTGCCCAGATTCGCCTCAGCGATAACACACGCCGGTACGTACAAAAGAAACTGGGTCCAGAACAGTGGCCGGAGATGGGGGAACATTTGTCGCCAGATCTGCGGTGGGCGTAGACCCGCGGCATGCGCCTGGACAAACCACCCGGCCTGCAGCAGGGAAGAGGTGCTTCGATAGTTCACACGAAGAAACGCGGGCGCACCAAGAACGGCCAGCAGAAGGAACGTAATCGCTCCGGATTGCATCGGCGGCAGCGTGAGCGGCAGCGCCGCGCGCACCAGCATCAGCAGGAAGATCCACGGCAGCGTAAGAAAAAGGTCGCCTCCGTACAACAGGGCACGTGCGGTCCATGGTGGACTGAAGGCCGCGAAGCCGCCGAGGAACAGAGCCAGGCCACTTGCGACCAGGCTGGCTGCGCCGGCGCCGAACAGGCCCAGCAGAAGTGCGGCGCAGATGCGAACCAGCGTGTCACGTCCTAACTCGTCGGTTCCGGCCGGGTACGCTCTGCTGACCCCTGCGGCCACAACCGAGCGGTCCTGGGCAGCGTAGCCATGGGGCGAAGTCCAGAGGATAAGAACGGCAACGGTGACCAGGCCCCCAAGCAACAGGAGCATCGCTACGCGCATTGAGCGTTCTCCTGAGCGCGGTCAAGCGGAACAACGCAGGCTGCAAGGCCGACACACGTGGAAACCACCGCCGTGACGGCTGCGAGAACGGGCAGATCCCGGTTCATGGCGGCCAACCATGCCAACTGTCCCAGCCCCGGGACATCGAAGATTACCTCGATGGGCACCAGGGCACTCAGGGCCAGCGTGAAAGACATCACCACCACGCTCAGAAGTTCGCTGCGCAGAGCCGTGGCTACGTGCAGCCGCAAGATGCCGGCGTCTGACATCCCCTGCGTATGGGCATGCAGCACAAAGGGGGCTCGCCAGACGCTCTGCATCATCCTGTGCAGAAGTTTGAAGTCGCGAGCAGCGATCACAATGGCCAGAACGGTGACGGGCCCTCCCGTGTCTCGAAGGAGGCATACGGTCGCAAGCACACCGACGGGCAGCGCCAGCAGCACGGCCGTCATCCCCGCCGCACCGACGTCGAGGAAGGGCGCGTGTCGCATGCTGAGTGGAACGGCCAGCAGGAGCGCAACGGACCACCCCGCCAGGACACCCGTCAGAAGCAACCGGAAAGATCGTGCGGCTCGCTCCTTCATCAGCGTTCCGACGGGGGTGTCAAACTGGCGGGAGCGACCGAGATCGCCGTGTGCCCACGAGTGGAACTCGGATCGGAACACGGACAGCAAGGATCTCTGGTCGCCTTGCAACTGGCGCAGTTCCGTTCGTGCCACGGACGCATGCGCCGCGTCCATCTCTCGCGAATCCGTGAAGTAGCCCGGCGCTGCATACATCAGGGCAGAGGTGCCAAGCACTGAGAGGAGGACCAGCGAAAGCACACGGCCGCCGCGCAAGACGTATCGCGTGATCAACCCGTGCATACGACCGCCGGTGCAGCTTTTGTCTCCACTGAGAGACTTGTGCTCTGGCTGTAATGGCGCTGCTTGTCCAGATACATCCGCCGATCCGCCAGACCCAGCAGATCTTCTGCCATCAGTCCGTCAGCGGGGCAGAAGGCGGCTCCAACGCTGACGCTGACGCGGATCGCATGTCCGGCTTGACGCGATGCGCTTGCGACGGCAACCTGGATTTCTGCTAGACGTTCCTGCGTTGCGGCCTCGTTCACACCGGGCAGTAGGAAAACGAACTCATCGCCCCCCATCCGCGCCACCATTTCGGGTTCCACGCAGATTTGGCGGAAGTTCTCCGCAATCAGGCGCAGCAGACGGTTTCCGGCCAGTTGCCCCCGACGATCATTCACGTCCTTGAAATTGTTCAGGTCGCAGACAACGACGGACAACACTTCGCCAGTGTCCCGGCAGCGCTGCAGTTCGGACTCAAGATGCAGGAAGATTCGCCGTGCATTCGGAAGTCCGGTGAGGAAGTCTGTATCGCCGTGAATTTCGGCGCGGTGAGGCTGAAGAGCATTTTGCACCGAGAGCGAAAGCTTCGACTCCATGGCCTGAAGAATCCGCAGGTGATCGCGCTGGAAGGAATCAGCCGCCTCGGCGTACAAAGTGAGTACGGCGAAGATGTCCTTCTGAAGGTTCCGCAGCGGGATGGACAATGCGGAACGCAACGCGGGCGAACCGTCAGGCGACAGCGGACACCCTGGTTCTACGGCAGCGTTGCCATTCATGATGGCTTTGCCACTCTGGGCCACCCAGCCTGAGATGCCTTCGCCGAGCTGAATTTGGCCGGGGGCGAACTGCCGGGCAAGTTCTCCATCAATGAAACGAGCTTCCAGGGCGTCCCCCTGCTTCACGAACAAGGCGCAGACTTCAAACGGAACCAATTGCCGAAGCCGGGAAGCCAGGACCGCCACGGTTTCGTTCGGACTGAGGGAGTCGCCCAGCGACTGACTCATCTCAAAGAGGCTTTGTGCTTCCTGACTTGCTGCCGCGACTAGCGTAAGCGTGCCCATGCCGTCGTGCAGCTCCGAAGGTCGGTGCTCTCCCTTGCTGTGCTGAGGCTTTGCCGTCACCGCATCTTCGTTGGAACCGGCCTCATAGCCCGCTCCTGGCGCCACTCCACGCCAAACCTCCACCTCCGTGTTCAGCGGTGTAAACCCTGCAGGGACGAGACTCTCCGCCCGAACCTCCGCTTCAGCGTGGCAGCGCTCAAAGGCTTCGACGACCGCTGGGTCGAACTGCTTTCCGGACAGACTGCGGAGCATCGCCATGGCCTTTTCTCCGCTGAGTCCCTTGCGATACGGACGATCTGAGACCAGGGCATCAAAGCAATCAACGACGGTGAGGATGCGTGCGCCGATTGGGATGTCGGTTCCGCGAAGACCATCGGGATACCCTGTCCCATTCCACCACTCGTGATGGGAGCGCACGATCGGCACAACGGGGTAGGGGAAACGGACCCTCTCCAGGATGTCGGCTCCGACCACCGGGTGGATCTTCATCTTCTCAAACTCTTCCGGGGTCAACTTCCCAGGCTTATTAATGATGTGCTCGGGAACTGCCAATTTTCCGATGTCGTGAAGGAAGGCCGCGGTTTCGAGCGCCTGCAGCTCCACTTTGTTCAGCCGCAAAGCCTCGCCCACAGCTTTCACATACTGGCGAACGCGGAACAGATGATCGTGGGTGTTCTGATCCTTGGCCTCAATGGCCATGGCGAGACCTTCAATGGTCCTCAGGTGGAGAGCTTCGGTCTCTTCCAGGTGCTGCTGACGTTCCTTGAGGCGCGAAATCTGTCCCATGTATGCGCGGTAGAGGGTATAGACAAACGGAATCAGCAGCAGAGCCGTTCCCCAGCCAAAGCGCTCGCTCATCCAACTCACCACGGCCACAAGCACCGCACCGACGACGTAGAAGGGCAGATACCATGGGTACTCCTTTCGCCATACCGACAGTGCGCTCTCCCCTTTGGTGGACGCTAGAACCATGGCGACAGACACCGTATTCCAGAGGAAGTAAGCGATCGAGGCGGACGCCAGCGCCGGGGCCAGCGTAACGTGAGCTCGATGCAGGCCGGCGTAGACCATGTAGGCGCACCCCGTAGCCAGCATTGCATTTGCCACATTGAAGAAGATCTGGACTGCGGTAAAGATCTGGCGAACCCGGATGCGGCACTGGGCCGCGACGGAGATCGCAGCCAGGAGCACGGCCTGCAAGGGAGAGAGCTGAAGGATGCCCAGCAGGATAAACGGAAAATTCAAAGACATGGATCCGTCGCCCCGGGGCAGAACTACCTTTAGCCCCGAACTGAACAGGACGGCAACCAACAACAACCAGAACGGCAGCCAGGAGTTCGATCCCGCACGCGCGGCCAGGGCGGTGGCCCCTATCGCAGCGAGGATCGTGAGCCCGATCTGGAGTTTGGTACGCGACGGCATAGGTGCCAGATTGGCCGTTACCGGCTCGCTCCGTAGGATTTCCGTTCTTCCCCGACCCTAGTGGGGCGGCGGTGGCGTGGTAAATCGTGCAAAAGTTGTAAGAAGTGCCAGAACGAGCCACTTGCCCTGTAGCACTTTGGGAAGGATTGCACTTCTGTGGCCGGGTTCCAGGGGCTAACGCGCTAGAATCACGGAGATCTTGGCCCGCAGGGAAATGCCTTTCTGGCGTCCTCGTCCGCCCTGGAAGCACGTTCAACGAAAGGAACGCACGTGAGTCAGTGGAAGATATCGGGGTTTCTCCGGAAAAACGAGGATCGCCTCCTCGAAGCCTGGATGGCAGCGCAGCGTGAAGCCGTCCGGACCCACAACCGGATCGCCGAAGTGGACCTTCGCAACCAATCCAGGGAAGTGCTGCACGGACTGCAAGAAGCCACCCTTGCGGACACGCCCGAGGACGTACGCGGTCCTCAGTTCGAAGCGCTCCGCCGGCTGCTGCGAGAGATCTCTTCCAGCCGGGCCACCCTGGGGTTTTCACCCAGCGAAACAGCAATGTTCGTGTTCTCCCTCAAGCAGCCGCTGTTTTCAGTCCTTCGCGAGGCCTACGCGGAGGATGCCACGGGACTTGCAGAAGAGACCTGGCGCGCCAATCTGCTGCTGGACAGGCTCGGCCTGTTTACGACGGAGGTGTACCAGACCACGCGGGAAGAGGTCATCAAGCGGCAGCAGCAGGAGATGATGGAGCTGTCCACGCCGGTGGTTAAGCTTTGGGACGGCATCCTCGCGCTGCCCATCATCGGTACGCTGGACTCCTCGCGAACCCAGACCATCATGGAATCCTTGCTGGAGCGTATCGTGGAGTCCGGCTCCGAGATCGCGATCATCGACATCACGGGCGTCCCCACCGTGGACACCCTCACGGCGCAGCATCTGCTCAAGACCGTCACCGCCGCCCGGCTTATGGGCGCAGAGTGCATCATCAGCGGCATCCGGCCGCAGATCGCGCAAACCATCGTTCATCTGGGGGTAGAGCTTGGGGACGTGGTTACAAAGGCGAGCTTGGCAGACGCGTTCCGCATCGCCCTCAAGAAGATGAATCTGCAGGTCACGAAGGCGCGCTCGCTCGACCGGCCATCAGCGAACGGTTCTAAGGAGTAGGCGGCGACTCGATGGAACATATTCCGATCCTGAGGATGGGAGACTTTCTGCTGATCACGGTGCAGGTCGATATGCACGACCGGCTTGCGCTGCAATTGCAGGATGACCTCACTAACCGCATCGTGCAGCACAGCTCCAAGGGTGTGCTGATGGACATCTCCGCGCTGGACGTCGTGGATTCGTTTATCGGCCGGATGCTGGGCAACATCGCCGCGATGTCCCGTGTTCTGGACGCACAGACAGTCGTTGTGGGCATGCGGCCCGCTGTCGCGATCACGCTGGTGGAGCTGGGCCTGTCCCTTCCGGGCATTCGAACCGCGCTTACCGTCGAGCGAGGCATGCAGATCCTGCGGGCGGAACTGAACGAAAGTCAGTACATCGCGGAACAGGAAGACGAGGACGGTGATGGAAGTTCTGGAGACTGAGACACTTCCGATTCGGTCTTCCGAGCATGTGGTCCTGGTTCGCACTGCCGTACGGCAGAAAGCTGTGAAAGCCAAATTTGGATTGGTGGATCAGACCAAGATCGTGACGGCTGCAAGCGAGATTGCGCGGAACACGCTGGACTACGGTCGCGGCGGTGATGTACTCGTCGAAGTGCTCGCCGAGGGCTCCCGCAAGGCCTTACGCATGACCTTCACGGACCAGGGGCCCGGCATTCCCGATATCGCTCTGGCGCTCACGGACGGCTACACCACGGGAAACGGCATGGGCTTAGGCATGGGCGGCACCAGGCGCCTGGTGGACGAATTCAGCGTGGCATCCAAGGCGCAGGAAGGAACCACGGTGACAATTACGAAATGGAGCCGCTAGGCCAGACGAATTGCGTCGCCGTTACGGACAGTTCGCAGGTAGCGGTCGCCCGTCGCACGGCACGGGAACAGGCGCTGCGGGTCGGCCTGCCGGAGACTCGTGCGGATCATGTCGAGGTTGTCGCCGTGGAGCTCTCCACCAATCTGCTGCGGTACGGCCATGACGGTGTTCTGCTTTTGAACTCCTTCGTAAGTGCCGCCACCCTTGAGTTGATGGCGGTCGATTCCGGCCCTGGCATGGCCGACGTGCTGGCCTGCAGCGAAGATGGCTACTCCTCAGGCTCTACGCCGGGC
>CAXUNH010000017.1:0-35673 GCA_964252405.1 uncultured Acidobacteriaceae bacterium
CTCCAGCTCCGCGAAGATGCCCTCCAAGTCGAGCGGCACCTCGCCAAACCAGACGATGTGCGGGCGCACCGGGGCGCCGCAATCCTTGCAGGCCGGCAGCGTCGAGGCTTCGAGATACAACCCACGATCCGCGAAGGGCGCCTCGCAACGCACGCAGCGGGACTGAAAGAGTGTGCCGTGCATGTGGTGAACGCGCTGAGATCCGGCACGCTTATGGAGGTCATCGACGTTCTGGGTGACGAGATAAAAGCGCTCGCCCAGCCGCTGCTCCAGGCCGGCGAGCGCGCGATGGGCCGCGTTGGGTTCAGCACGCTGGGCGTCCTCCCGGCGCATGGAGTAGAAGCGCCAGACCAGCGCAGGATCGGCCTGCCAGGCCTCCGGCGTCGCAACCTCCTCGACGCGGTAGCCGTTCCACAGGCCGCCCGAGCCGCGAAAGGTCGCCAGCCCGCTTTCTGCGGAGATCCCCGCGCCTGTGAGGACGAAGACCCGGTCCGACCCCGAAAGCTGCATACCCTTAGTATGCGGGTTCCGGAACAGCCAAACCTTTCAGCGCAGGGCGAGGTGAGGGATCGGCCCGCGTGAGGTACACCGGAAGGGGCAGCTTCGCTACAACTTATTGACAGTATCGTAACGTCTCTTTCATGCTTGACAAGCTGCTCATTCAAGTTCTGAGAGAAGTGAGGTTCCATGTTGAAGGCCCTGTACGCGGTCCTGACCGCGGTTCTGTGTGTCTGCTTGCTGCTCAGCTTTGAACGTCCTGCCATGGCGTATGTAGACCCTGGCTCAGGGCTGTTTGTGTTCCAAAGCCTCAGCTCGGTCGGTGTAGGGGTGCTGTTCTTCATGCGCCGCCGTCTGCGGGCACTCTTTGGGCGCTCTAAGGCAAAAACGGTTTCTTCCGTAACCCTCGCCCAGCCCAGCTCCGTGCCCTCTGAGTACGAGAAGGCGGCCTGAACGGCTTCACCTCCCTGCCGACGTTCGGGTCGCAGCAACGCATTGATCGGGACCTGCTCGCAAGGTGATCCCTTTCACTTGCCGCGTTTGAAGTTTTGAGCACATGATGAGCACGAACCGCAGTGCGGCTTTGGCCCTGGGCTGGACCACGCTGGCCCTGACCGGACTGGTTGAGCCCATGGTGGGCCGGGGCCGGCATCTGGCTCTCTACCACTGGGACGGTCGCACGTCCGCGCTGTTTGGTCCTGTCCTTCTCGTCTTCGCCCTGGTGTGGGCCGCCGTCTTCGCGCTCCTTCTGTCCGCATACCGCGCTGGACGATGGCGCGTCGCGGTCTGGGGAGCGCTGATTCTGCTGCTGCCCTGGCTACTGGCAAACGCTGCCGATCAGCTATTCCATCCCATCGCCTGGCTGCGCGTCGTGACCTTCGGCCTGGCCACGGTGATGCTCCTCGGGTTGCTGGCCGCGTGGCGTCCGGCGTTCGAGCCGCGTCTCGAACGTGCGTGGGAGCGGGCCTCGACCGTGCTCCTGTTGCTTGCCTTCAGCGGGGCGTTGTGCCTCGCGCAATTGCTATGGTTTTGGTGGAGCGCGCGCGCCCTGAACAGGCCTGCACACGCCTCCGAGGTAGCCTCTGTGCCGGACCCGCCGGGAACCGGCCGCGTGATCTGGATTGTCTTCGACGAACTCTCCTACCGGCAACTGTACGAGCATCGCTTTCCCGGGCTCCGGATGCCCGCCTTCGACGCTCTGGCGGCACAATCCGTGGTGTGGACACACGTCGTTCCGGCGGGCTCGAAGACCGACCTTGTGCTCCCTGCGTTGCTCATGGGCCGACCCGTGGAAGCTATCCGCGCCTCGGCCTCGGGGCAGTTGTTCTTTCGCGAGAGCAAGGATGCCGCCTGGAGCGAGTTTCCCCAGCACGACACCGTCTTCCAGGACGCGCTCAACGCCGGCGACCGCACGGGCGTGGCGGGCTGGTACAACCCCTATTGCCGCATCATGCCGGCAGTGCTGGATCAGTGCTTCTGGCGCATGTACACCGAGTTGGACAACGGGCTGGGATCGGATGAAACCTTTGCGTCCAACGTCCGGATGGCCGTCGCCGCGATGGAGGCCGGCGGCCTCCATGACCCCGCCATGACCGGCTCAGACTTCATGCCGGAGGAACACCTGGGCGCAAAGGGCCATCTGGACGACTACACGCAGCTCTTGGCGCAGTCCGAGCGCCTGCTCGCCGATCCCTCGCTGAAGTTCGTGCTGCTGCACCTGCCCGTGCCCCATCCCGGGGGCATCTTCAACCGTGCCACCGGGCAGTTTGCTCTGGGCGGTACGAGCTATGTGGACAACCTGGCGCTGGCCGACAGGTGCCTCGGGCAATTGCGTGCGCAGTTGGAGCGGACCGGCGTATGGGACGAAGCGACCGTGGTGCTGATGGGCGACCATAGCTGGCGAACGGACACCATGTGGCGACGCACGCCGGCGCAATGGACGCCCGAAGATGAAGCCGCCAGCGAAGGCGGGAAGTTTGATGACCGCCCAGCCTACATGGTGAAGCTGCCCAACGAACACACAGGCCTGCGCATCGACACGCCCTTCGCTGCCTTGAACACGCGCCAGCTTCTCGACCAACTCATCGTGGGAAAGCTCAAGACTCCCGCGCAACTGGCCCAATGGGTTGAGCAGGCCGGCAGCCGCCGCTGAGTGCCTGCTTCTCGGGCGGTTGATGCCGAGGGGAGCAAACCTTCCGGGAGTGTCCTGCGCCCGGTCAGTCGAGGACCGGCCTGGGCTGCATGACCTGTCGCGCAAAGCGGGCCATCTCCTCATGTTGCGGCGAGCTTTGCAGCAGAACGAGCGAGCAGCCTGCGCCTTCAAAGTCCGCAAGGCGCTGGCGCACCTGCTCCGGCGTACCGATCAGCCCGGAGTGCAGGCCGCGATTGCTCACCGAGTAGTCGCGCAGAGAGAGCTTCTTTTCGAGCTTGCTGCCGGTCGTCCACTGCTCAAAGTTGGCGAACCCTGCAGGGGAGGAGTGCGGATCGGGCGCGGCCGTGATCCGGTCCACCTCCCTGTTCGCCTCAGCCTCTGAATCACGCACGATGCAGTAGCCTGTGACGCCGAAGATCATGGGCGGCAGATGGGGATACTTGGCGCGGCGGGCCTGCATGTCCTCTACCTTCGCGGCGATGGTGCGCGGATCGTCGCCGTGCATCAGGTAGGCGTCGCACTTGGCGGCGATGAGGTTTTTGGCGGTTTCCGACTCACCGCCGGCGTAGACCGTCGGACGTGTGAGGCCCTGCGGCGCGCGCGAATACGTGCGCGTGGGGCACGGCTTGGGCGAGAGGATGTTGGCGGCGATGTTGTAAAAGCGGCCCCCGAAGCTGGTGTGCTGTTCGGACCAGCAGTTATCGAGCACGTCCAGCCACTCGGAGGTGCGGGCGTATCGGTCATCGTGCTCGTCGAAGGGGATGCCGTACTTGAGCGCTTCGTCGCGCCACCAGGAGCTGACGACGTTCAGCGTGAGGCGGCCGTTGCAGATACGGTCGATGTTGGCGGCCTGTTTTGCCAGCACTGCCGGGTTGTGAAAGGTGGGCCGCACGGCAACCATCAGCTCAAGCCGCTTGGTCACGGCCGCTAGAGCCGCTGCCGTGGACCAGGCATCAAGGGACGGCGCTTCCGGGCCCTTGATGTCGTTCAGGTTGAGCTCGGCGATCAGGGTCAGGTCGTAGCCAAGAGTTTCCGCCTGGGTGCAGAGGTCACGGACATAGTCCCAGGTGGCGGGCATGCCTTCATCGTCAATGTTGCGGAGCCAGCCGCCGAAGACGGGAAGCCAGAAGCCGTAGCGCATTGCCTTAGGGTACAAGGTGGGGCATAGCCTGCAAGTCGCGGCTTTTTAGCTTCTAGCTTTTGGCTTGAGGCTCCTGGCTCCTGGCTCCTGGCTCCTGCCTCCTGGCTCCTGCCTTAGCTAGAAGCCAGAAGCTCAGAGCTAAAGGCTAGCCCTCAGCGGTGAGTGGGTGGCGCCCAAGCTTCGCTGCGCCCGATGTTGTCGAGCTTGCTCTTTGCCTCCGGGGAGAGCGCGAGGGAGGCGGCTGCGATGTTTTCGCGCAGGTGCGCCCGGGAGGATGTGCCCGGAATCAGGCAGATGTTGGGGGCGTGGTGCAGCAGCCATGCCAGCGCCGTCTGCATGGGCGTAGCGCCGAGCGAGGATGCGACCTCCGCGAGCGTGTTGGCCTCCAGCGGCTTGAAACCGCCGAGCGGGAAGTAGGGCATGTACGGAACGCCCTCAGCCGCGAGTTGCTGGATGAAGCCGTCGTCGGCGCGGAAGCCGATGTTGTACATGTTCTGTACGCAGACGACAGGGGCGATCTTCTTGGCGGCTTCATACTGCGCCGGACTGACGTTGCTGACGCCCAGGTGCGCGATCAGGCCCTGCGCCTGTAGCTCCGCCAGCACGGTGAAGGGCTCCTCGATGTTCGCCGTAGGGGTCATCACGCGCATATTGACGACGTGCAGTTGCTCCAGGCCGAGGTTACCGAGATTGTCGTGCACCGCCGAGGTGAGATCTTCGCGCGAGAAGGCCGGGTGCCACGCCTTGGTCTCGTCGCGCCGGGCCCCGACCTTGGTGACAAGGACCACGTCGCCGCCATAGGGGTAGAGCGCTTCCTTGATGAGCTGATTGGTGATGTGCGGACCGTAGAAGTCGCTGGTGTCGATGTGATCGATGCCGCTTTCGACGGCTTCACGCAGCACGGCAATGGCTTCGTCGCGGTCGCGTGGGGGGCCGTAGACGCCCGGCCCGGCGAGTTGCATGGCGCCATAGCCCATGCGGCTGATGGTGAGCTCTGTACCGGGCAGCGTGAAGCTGCCACCGAGTTCTGTTTGTGTCGTCATCATGTCTTGCTCCTGTGAACGGCGCGTGCTGGTGCGTGTCCGGATCACCTGTGGTTAGATGAAGTGGGTACGCTCCCAGGAGTTCGCATTTGCCGCCTGTCGCGACTTCGCTGTTTCAGCCACGAAAATCACCGGTTCAGGCGCGTTCCGCTGCCAGCGTGGATGCGATCCTGCAGGCGACTCTTCAGGTTTTGACCGTCACCGGCAAGGAGCGTCTGACGACGACGCGCGTCGCGGAGCGCGCCGGGGTCTCCGTCGGGACGCTGTACCAGTACTTCCCGAACAAGAGCTCCCTGCTGCAGGCGGTGTTGAAGCGGCACTTCGAGAACGTGGTTGCTGCGGTTGAAGCGGTCTGCGTGGAGCAGGGTGGCCAGCCGCTGGCGGCGATGATTCCGCCGCTGGTGAGCGCGTTTCTTCGGGCGAAGCTGCGCGACGGCAAAGGCGGCGTCGCGCTCTACGAGGTCAGCTCAGATGTGGACGGGGTGCGGCTGGTGCAGGAGATCAGTGTGCGCATGAGCGCAATGATCTGCTCGATGCTGCAGTCGGCAAGCGACGCCGGGGCGGTGGACGCTGCCCTGGTGACGACCATGTTGCGGGGTGCCATGGCCGGGGTGAGCCGGCTGCTGCTGGAGTCGGACGACCCGGAGCGCATGCTGGCTCCGATGGAAGAACAGCTCACCACCATGCTGCGCGCGTATGTCGAAGGACACGCGACCTCGCGAGCGGCGATGTAGCCGGGGTTTTCCGTCTCGGCGGCGAGTTGTCAGTTGCCGGCGACGAGCATGAAGCCGTTCGGCGCGACGCGGCAAGTGGCGGTGGCGGACGCATGCCACTGGGTGCCATCGCTGTAGGTGAGTTCGTCCAGCTCGACCCATTGCACGCCGGTGAGTTTCCCGGTGGAGACGGTGGAGCGGAAGAGGTGCTTCGCGCCCATCGCCGGCGAAAGAGTAAAGCTCTCGGTCGCATCTCCTTTCGGTGCTGCGGCGGCCGGAACGACCTGACCGCCGGCGAGGCCGTGCAGGGTAATCTTCGCCTGCGAGATGGCCTTCTCGTCCGAAGGAGAGAAGAGAATGCGGTAGCTCTGTTCGGAGTGCCTGGTTGTGGGGCTCACGCTGACGAGGCCGCCGTCCTGCGCGTGCCGGGCTTCCAGTCCGACGGGACAGCCCGCCGTCCTGGACGCCATCAGGACGACACTCGAGGTACTTTGGGCCGGTGCCTGGGCGAGGGCAGATAGACCTAGCGGCAGGAGAGCCAACATTCCGAACAGATTGCGCATAGCGGGACCTCCGGAAAGAACGTGATGCTTGTGGGACGGTGTGGGGTGGTCGCCCGTGAGCGGCGCTCAGGCCGCGGCGGAGGCATTTTTCACTGCCTCCCGGCTCTGCTGCCAGCGCTCCGAGGAGTATTTCCCCTCCAGCAGATAGGGAAGGTAGTGATCGACATCGAGCTGCGGCCAGGCGATGTCGACACCAGCGTGGATTTCGATCTGGCTGAGCTGGGATTCGCTGGCGTTCTCCAGGCCCTGGAGTTCCTCCCGGGGGATCAGCAGGCGGCGGCCGGTATCGAGGCGCAGGATGATCATGTCGAAGTCGCCGTTGTACTCGGCACGGACAGCCATGGGACGGTCCGGCTGGTTTTTCGCTTCTTCGAGGGCGCGATCGATCTGCCCCTCGATATCAGGATCAAGCTTCCACTCAACCATGCGTCACCTTCCAGAGTTCAACCAATGTCGCTGCATTGGCCCCGGCCGTTCGTAAGACGTGGCTTATATGCGAGCGCTTCGCGTTCGCGGGACGGATACTATCCTTCCGCTCTGAGACCGAGACCACGCCGTCCTCCAGTGCTACCACAACTGTAACGCCAGCATAGAAGCCGTGAACGTGCGGCGGGACATGATCATGCGAATAAACTGCGAATCGTACACCATCAAACGTCTTCGAGCCCACACGACTCAAGGTAGCGGTGCGGGCTCGTGACTTCTATACGCCTTCTGTGCAAGCGGAGGGCCTTCATGCGGTGAGTTCGGCGGCGAGGGCCTCCTGCTCCTCCGGGCTCTTGCCGTTGAAGACACTGTTCTCCAGGCCGGCCGCGGCTTCGAGCCAGTCGACGAGCTTGACGAACGGATCGAAGCCGATGACGTTGGGCCCATCGGCGACGAAGTTGGAGAGCGCATTGGTGTCGTAGTAGTACCGCTGGCCGTCCCGCGCGTCCGTGATGTACTCGATGCCGCCGATGTCGATCCCGGAGTGCTTCATCATTTCCTCCACATCGGCAATGGCGTCCGCCGGCGGCGTAAACGCTTCGACGGTGATTCCCGACTTCGGGGCGTCGATGGCGCAGGCGGCCCGGTTCAGGTCCGTGCCTGCGGTCGTGCGGCAGATGTCCGCCGGGCACAGGTCGAATGTCTCGCCGGTAATGTGGACCTTGATGGCATACAGGAACTTGCCGTTCAGCACCTCCACGCGAACAATGTGCGCGTCCTGCGCCGGGATGAACTCCTGCACCAGAGCCGTGGAATCGAGACCGAACTGGAGCGCATCGGGGCTGCCGGCGGGCGACTCGACGGCATGACGCAGCTGCGAGGCGCCATCGAACCGCTTCACACCGGCGCCGGAACCGCCGATGTTGGGCTTGACCACAATGGGCCAGCGCAGACCCTCGGCAGCCGCAAGCGCCTGTTCCGGCCGGTGAATCACGCGAGCCCTGGGATAGGGCTTACCCAGCTTGTCCATCAGCACAAGCTGGCCGGCCTTGGAGAGCTCCGAACTGAACGCCTTAAAGCCGTTCAGTACCTTCACGCCGCGGCTCTCCAGGTGTTCCAGAAAGCCAAGCGTATAGAAGATCTGGTCGCCGTGGTCGCGGTTCCACGCCGAAGGGCTCATGCGGTTGAAGACCAGCGCGTACTTCTCTTCGGGATGATCCGCCGGATCGTAGAAGTGCTCCGGCGCGAAGAGCTTCACGTAAGGGGTACCGCGCCGATCCAGTTCCGCAAAAAGCGGCTTGAACCAGTGCGGCTGCTCGTAGTAGATGGCGATGGGGAGAGTGATGGGCATGGCGTCCTGTTCAGGATACGACGCCAAAGGTGCTGTCCGGGACGCTCCGTAAAAGCTCCCCTTCGTCACCGCGAACCCTGAACCCTGAACCCTGAACCCTGAACCCTGAACCCTGCAAAGCTACTGCCGCAGATGCTTGATCAGCTGCGTCGGATGGATCGGCTTGGGAAGCAGTTCAAACTCGTGGCCTCGCTGCCGCGCGCGGGCCAGGATCTCTACCGTGGCGGCCTGACCGCTGAACAGCACGATGCGGGTGTCGGGGCAGTGCTCGCGGATGGCAATCGCCGCCTCCACCCCATCGACGTGCGGCATCATCACGTCGGAAAGCACGAGTTCAGGGCAGTACCGCTTTGCCAGTTCAATCGCGTCGACGCCGGAGTACGCCGCTTCCGCGATGAAGCCGTTGCGGTTCAGGATCTGCACGATGGTGTCGGCAATCAGTGCCTCGTCGTCCACTACAAGGATGCGGGGCGCGGGAGCGTGTTGATCTGCACCGTTGCCGTTGTTCGGCACCGAGTGGGGCTTGAGCGTATTGGGTTCGTCGAGAAACAGGTAGGGCTTCATGTTTTGGGCCTGAGCGAGGCGGATGAACGGATCCTTCGCAGGGGCCCGGGTAACCGCATCAAAACCGAAGCTCCCGGCCATACACAATTCATCCAGGGATCTTCATACGCGAGTTTACTGGAGAACCTTGGTGGTTTGGGAATCAAAAAACGGCGACGCACCAGATTGTGGGAGGTACACCCGGAAAACCGTTCCGGACGGACTTTCGGTGCGGGACCGGAACCGGACAGAGCCGCCGTGCTTCTCTACCATTCCCCGAGTCACCCAGAGACCGAGACCCGTCCCCAGCGACTGCTTGGTTGTCACAAAGGGAGTAAACAGGCGATGCCGGACCTCATGCGGGATCCCGCTGCCCTGATCCGAAATGATCACCGACACCCCATGCTTGCCGTCGCGCGGACGCCTGCGTGCCCGGATCCGAATCGCGCCCCCGGTCCTTGCCGACGCGTCAATCGCATTCACCAGCAGGTTGGACACCACCTGCCGGATCTCGCCCTGCAGACCCACAA
Organism: uncultured Acidobacteriaceae bacterium; assembly: GCA_964252405.1. GTDB lineage: Bacteria > Acidobacteriota > Terriglobia > Terriglobales > Acidobacteriaceae > Granulicella. The sequence continues at coordinate 8,961 of CAXUNH010000017.1, forward strand.
TGGTCAGGTTCGGGTCCAGATCAAGAACGCACTGCAGGCGTTTGCCGGCCAGTTTGCGGCCAAAAAGGTCCACGACCGCCTGCAGCAACTCGTTCAGATCAATATCGATCGGACGCGTCGTATCGCGATAGAAGCCAAGCGTCTGCTGTGCAATTTGCGCTACCCGCGCCAGTTCGGTGTCTGCTGTTTCCAGCATGCGCTGCACCGGTGTCGGCGTGGTTGGGTCCGTCTTCGCCAGGTAGATCAGGTTGGTGACGGCTTCGAGCGGATTGTTAATCTCGTGAGCGATGGTCGCAGCTAGCCGCCCGGTGGCCGCCAGCTTCTCACTTTGGCGCAGCGAATCTTCGCCCACCTTGCGTTGCGTGATGTCCTGCACCGTGCCCACCATGCCAGTCATCTTGCCGGAGGCCGGTTCGAGCATGGCGCTGCCGCTCGAGGCGATCCAGCGCTGGGTGCCGTCGGGGAACACAATGCGATACTCGGCCGCGTATTGGTCGCCTGCTTCCAGCACCTTGCGCAGGTCTTCAACCGTGGCGTCGAGATCTTCCTGGTGCACCATCCGCTGCCGCAACTCCTCCCGCGAAATCGGAACGTGCGGCGGTACACCGAAGAGTTCCGCGCCGCGTTCGTCGAAATCCACCAACCCGGAAACCGCGTCCCAGGTCCAGGTTCCCAGTTGAGCCGCCTGGAGTGCCTGACGCAGGCGATGCGCCGTGGCACGCTGCTCCGCTCTAGCAGCATCCGCCAGGGAGATCTCGCGGCTGAGAGTTTCATTCAGCCGGAAGTTCTCAATGGCAACCGCAGCCTGAGACGCGACCGTGGCCACCAGCGGTTCGACCTCCGGCTGGAAGATCCCCGTCTCTGGATGACCGTAGAGCATCGCTCCTAAAACCTCGCCCCCGCGGCTGCGCACCGGGACGGCCAGATAACTGCGCACGGCCACGTGACCCGGAGGCATGCCGGTCAACGGCGCGTTGCGACCGTAACGAGGGTCCTGGGTGATGTCATCAGAGCGCAACACCGCGTCACCGTAGAACGTCGGCGCGAAGATGCCCGTGGGGCGCGGCATGGGAAAGGCGGCAAACAACTGGGGATCGATGCCGGAGACGCGGTAAAGCTGATACGGCTCCCCATCCGGACCCAGGTTGTTGTAGAAAAACGCGCCGTATGCGGCCCCGCAGAGAGCGAGTCCGGCGTCGAGCGCCGCCTGCACGATGACGTCCAGACTGCGCTCCGAACTGAGCAACAGGCCCGTGTCGATCAACAGGCGCAGACGGTCTTCCGTACGAAGGTCTGCGTTGTGTGCGGCATCTGGATGGAAAGAACGTGCGTCCATCACATCTCGTAGGATGCCATGGGCGGGAGATGCGGTCACCACGCCTCAAAACAACACGTTCACTCGGGCGAACAGAAGCGTGGACCGCTGCGTCCGTACGCTCGCTCCTCTTCGGCAGGTGTCCGGGTATGGGGGATCCGACTGCCACCTAACTTGGTTTCCGGCGCACCCTGGAGCGATGCAGCGTCGGTGGGCGGGGTGCGGCACCTCCGATTGCCCAGGGAAACGCCGTCGCGACCGGATGCTACCATGCCCCAAACGTATCGGGAGCGACCGGCGAACAAGCTAAAGTTTTCGCGCGTTCTGCCGATAAACGCTGGAGAGGCCCCATGGCAGACCAGGAGTGGTTGCGGCCGCCGCAGCCGCAGGAAGCAACCGGAGCAGCGTGGACGGGCAAGCCGCAGCCGCAGTTTGAACTGCGCCCGCTTTCGCTCGGCGAGGTGCTGGACCGTACCTTCGCCCTCTATCGCTCGCGCTTCTGGTTGTTTGCCGGCATTGCGATGATCGCGGCCAGCGTGAACGTGGTGGGCCAGGCCGCCTCGCTTGCAACCGCCCACAAGCTGGCCCGGAGCGGTGCCTTCAATCCGGCAGCCAGCCCGGCCGCCGCGATGCTGAACCTGCGGGCCATGGGCACCGCCCACCTCAGCACGTATCTTGTCGCGCTGATCTTCTTTCTGGTGACCGCTGTGACGCAGGCGGCGACGGCGCTGGCCCTCACCCGCGTATACCTGCACCGCGATGTGAGCGTGAAAATGGCCCTGGGAACCGTTGCGCCGCGCTGGTACCGGTGGATCGGCATCCAGTTCTGGAAGCTGGGCAGCCTGCTCTGGGTTCCGCTCGCGGCCGGGGTGCCCGGATTGCTGCTGATGGGCTTTGGCGCGCGTTCCGGAAACACCGCGCTCGTCGGCATCGGTGCCCTGCTTTTTTCAATCGCTGTTTTGGGCGGCTTCCCCGTAGGGGCCATTTTGTATATCCGCAATGCCCTGTCTATTCCTGCCGCCGTGACGGAAGGGCTCACGATCCGGCCCGCGATGCGGCGCAGCAAAGTGCTCTCCGCAGGCACCAAGGGGCGCATCTTCGTGGTCGGTCTCGTGGCGGTGGCGCTGCTGGAGGTCGTGGGCGTTCTGCAGTCGCCGGTAGCCTTCCTCATGATGCTCGCACCCAACCAGCAGCACTACCTGGCCAGGGGCATCGCCCTGCTGATCGCGTTCGTCGGCCATACCGTGGTGTCCCCGGTTGGAGAGATTGGGATGACCTTGCTGTACTTCGATCAGCGCGTCCGGCGGGAAGCGCTGGACCTGGAACTTTTATTGGAGAACGCCCGTGAGTCCGGCACCCGAACGAATGGCGAGACCGGCGCAGCCTTGCCTTCGGAGGGGTATGCGCCCCTACGCTAGAGCGTCCCGCCGTCCCGGGACGAGGGTCACGGCTTGGGCGACGTGGGGCCTGCTCGCGAGCGTGAGCTGGCTTTTGCCCGCGCGGGCCGAGGAGGTCAAGACCGTTCCGATCGGCACCTTTTCTGCCCAACTGGCACAGGCGCAGCAGTTGACGACAGGGTGCCGGCAGAACGCGGCCGCGTGCGATGGAGCGAGTCTGCCGCCGCGGGAACAGGTGCAGGGTGGACCGGGCGGCTCGTTCTACGCCGGTTGGAGCTGGTTGCGCGACGCTCTGAACTCGGCGAAGACGGCCTCCTCAGCCGATCGCCTCGAGCGCATGGGGGAGGCCCAAACCCATCTTGCCGCGCTTGCCGCGGAGGCGGGGGCGTCACCGTCAGCGGCGGACGCCGCAGCGTTCCCGCGTGCCCGGGCAGCGGCCAACCAGGCTCTTGCCCGCGAAGAGTTCCGCGCCGCCGAAGGACCGACATGGATTGAGCGGCAGTTGGCCAAGGTACAGGATTGGATTTTGAAGCTATTCACCGGCATGGATCGACTCGGCAAACGCGCTCCATGGCTGGCGCCGGCGATCGAGTGGGGATGCTTCGGTTTTGCGGCGGCGGGCTTGCTTTGGTTTGTCCGCCAGAGCCTGGCCCGGCAGGCCCTGCGCATCACCCTGAGTGGAGGCCGCCGACTGGGCCCGTCTGGCCCAGGAGAGCGCGGCTGCGGGGGACTGGCGGGAAGCCGTTCATTGCTTATACTGGGCCGCCATCACGCTGATGGAGACCCGGCGGGCGTGGAAGCCCAACGCCACGCGGACACCGCGCGAGTACCTCGGTCTGCTCAGGCCCGGATCCGAGGTGCACACGGCCCTGCGCGAGTTGACGCGCACCTTCGAGCGGATTTGGTACGGGCACGCCGACGCGGATGAGCGGCAATACCAGGCCGCCCTGGCGAGTTTCCGGCGCCTGGAGTCGGCCCGCCCGGAACGGTCGTCTCCGGCCGCTGACGCCGCAGCCGGTGGAGCTCTTCCGGCAGCAGGTGGCGCGTGATAGCCGCGGCACCCGCCACGCATGCGGGTCCAAACCTGGATAAGCGCCTGATGCTTTGGCTTGGCGGCGTTGTCCTATTGCTGATCGCTGCGGTCAGTCTGATCGCCCCCGCAACGGCAAACGACGACCCGCGTCCCTCCAGCTACAACACCGCGCCGGGGGGCGCAAAAGCAGCCTTTCTGATGCTGCAAACGATGGGTCGCCCGGTAGCGCGGTGGGACCAGCCCCTGGATGAGCTGTCGTCGGTTGACGCGGCCCACACCACGCTTGTGCTCGCCGCCCCTGGGTACACCGCGCTGGACAAGGATCGGCTTGTGGCCGCGGTGAAGAGCTTTCTGGAGCGCGGGGGGCGTGTGCTGACCACAGGTCCGCAAGGCGCGCTGCTGATTCCCCGCGGCGCAGTGAAGGGCAGCCGCCGGCTCAGCGACCTTTGCTACACGCAGCCGGAGGGCCCGGGCGCGCTGGCCCGCGCAGGTGAGGTCGAGATGCGCGACGCCGTCCGCTGGGACGATGAAGGTCCCAGGGTCTTCGTCGAGCAGCGCTGCGGCCCCGACGCCGTCGTTGTGCGCATTCCGTTCGGCAATGGCGAAGCCGTCTGGTGGAGTTCGCCCACCCCGCTGACCAATGCGGAGCTGCACAATGACGCCGATCTGAAGCTGCTGCTGGCCAGCCTCGGCGAGACCCGGCGTGTGCTCTTTGACGAATCCCTATTACAGACGACTAGAACCGAGTGGAGCGCTACCCGGGGCCTGCCCCTCCTCTGGCTGCTGGGACAAGCGGGCATTGTCTTTGGCCTGCTGGTGTTCTCGTTCAGCCGGCGACGTGGCCCTATACGCTTGCCCGCCGGCGTTCCGCGATCGTCCCCCCTTGAATTCGCCGTGAGCATGGGAGACCTGTATGAAAAAGCCGGCGCGACCGGAGCGGCCACCGAGGCGGCAAGGCGCCGTCTCGAACGGGTGCTGGTCCGGGAGGCCGGGATCGCGCCCCGGACGGTCAGCGCCGGCCCGGATGCCGTGGTCGCCGCGCTCGCGGCCCGCTTCGGAGGCGTCTGGCAGAGTCTGGGCGAGCACCTCCGCGAAGCAGCCCTGGCCGCAGACACAAACCCCAGAACAGGGAGCGCGTTGCATCTGGTGCAGGCGTTAGGGGAGGATGCAGAGCGGGTGCGGCGCGTTTCAAAACCGGGAGGGACGGCAACGGTTCCCGGACAGAAGGAAGAAAGCGGATCAGTGCGGCAGGAACAAAAAGGCAGAATCGGTGTGGGCGAGGTGTGATGACGGACGGAGTGGATGTAGGGCTCGGTGTAAGCGCAGCCGAAGAGCTGTTTCGACGTGGCGCCGGGGAGATCGGCCGGGTAATCGCGGGGCAGGAAGATGCGGTGGCGCAGGCGCTGGCTACCATGCTGTGCGGCGGCCACGCTCTCATCGAGGGCGTACCCGGCGTCGCCAAAACACTAACGGTCAAGACGCTGGCACGCTTCCTGGGCCTCGACTTCCGGCGCGTGCAGGGCACCCCGGACATGATGCCCGCCGACATCCTCGGAACCACCGTCTTCACGCCGGGGTTCGGGGACCGCTCCGCCGAATTCCGCTTCCATCCAGGGCCTGTCTTCACGCAGTTCCTGCTCGCCGACGAGGTGAACCGGATGCCGCCGCGCACTCAGGCAGCGCTCCTGGAATCCATGGAAGAGCGCCAGGTCACCGCGGACGGCGAGCGCCATGCGCTGGATGGCTCCTTCACGGTCTTCGCGACGCAAAATCCCGTCGAGTTCGAAGGAACCTACCCCTTGCCGGAGGCCCAGTTAGACCGGTTTCTACTCAAAATCAGCATCGGCTACCCCACGCTCGAAGACGAGCGCACGGTGCTGGAACGGCATCACGCGTCTCTAGAGCCTTCCGGACTGGCCGAAGCGCCGCTCGCGAGCATCCCGTTCGAGTTGCTCGCGCGGGCACGCCGCGAGATCCGTGGCGTGCGGGTGGAGCCTGCAATCTTCGACTACATCCTCAGCGCCGTGCGCCGCACGCGCGAGTGGCCCGCGATCTCGCTTGGCGCCAGTCCCCGCGCCAGTACCTCGCTGCTGCTCGTCGCAAAGGCATTCGCCGCGCGCGAAGGCCGCGGCTTCGTTGTGCCGGATGATGTGAAAGAGGCCGCCGTCCCTGTGCTCCGGCATCGCCTCGTGCTGCGGCCCGAGGCGGAGCTGGAAGGGCTGGACCCGGACCGCGTGGTCAGAGAAGTTCTGCAGGCGACGTCGGTGCCCAAGTGACCCTCGGCCTACCGCGTTTCTGTGCCCCTCGCCGCCCGCAGTTGGGCGGCTTCCGCAAAGCCCCGGCGAACCGTGCGCCAGCCAACCGCCATCAGGATGGCCCCGAAGGCCAGAAAGAGCATGTCCCACAGCAGATGATTCCCGTTCTGGTAGTCGTGGTGGAGTTGCAGTATCTCGTGGTCGATGGTGCCTTCCACAAGGTTGAAGAGCCCCCAACCGCAGAGAATCGCGCCCCACAAGGCCTTGCTCGAAAGGGAGGCGCCCGGGCGCGTCGCTGCGCGCCACAGCAGGGTGATGCCGACGGCCACCGCAGTCCAGGTAAAGGCGTGGAAGAAACCGTCCCACACCATGTTGATCTGTTCATTCACAAGCGAGTCGCGCAGCACCCGGTTCGACAGCATGTTGTGCAACTGCAAAATCTGGTGAAACAGGATGCCGTTCACAAACCCGCCCATCCCGATGCCGATCCACACACCGGCGATGACCAGGGGACGGGTTGGCCGTTTCGCGATCATGCGAGCAACTCGCTCCCGGGGAGCTCCGCGGTCGGGCCAACCTCCGCCGCGCGTACGTCGAGGTCTTCCCCAAGGTCCGGCATCGTTGCGTGCAGCAGAAATACAGCTCCGACGAGGACCGGCATTGGCGCCGCAACCAGCAGCAACGTATGCGCAAAGTGGCCGTTGAAGAGTCCCGCGCGTAGTTGCTTGCCGGTGGCGGAATCACACACGGTGCAGGCGTGCGCCGTCCAGGTCCAAAGCAGGCCGCCCGTTGCTGCGAGAACACGCGCGAGGCGCATGGGGCGGCTCCTTTCTGCTCGGCCGATCTGCGTGCGGTCGAATTCACTATGGGACGCCGGCAATGCGGTGCCGGTTGTGGAGCTCTTGTGCGCACGTTAATCCCGGCACCCGGCAGCGGAAGGGCCCGGCCACTCGGCAGAACGGGAGCCTGGCTCGGCTTTGGGCTGACCGCACGAGCGATGTGGCTGCTGGTCGCGGGCACAGTGCTGGCGCTGCCGGCCTTCTGGCGTCCCCACGCGGTGTGGTTCATGGCGGGCTGGGACAGCCTGGTCCTCCTGCTGGTGCTCTGGGAGGCATGGCGGCTGCCGCGCCCACGGCAACTCACGGTGACGCGCACCTTCCTCGATGCCCCACAACTTGGCGTCGCCACCCGCATCGAACTTGGGGTTACCAGCGAAAGCGAGCAGGTACTCACAGTGCGGGTCATCGACGATCTTCACAGCGCGCTGACAGGCGTGCCTGAAACGCGCAGGGTGGAGGTCTTCCCACGCGAAGCCGCGAAGGTGGAACTGACCGTCTGGCCCCGCGAGCGCGGCGAGTTTGCCCTTGGCCTGATGTACCTCCGCTGGCGTGGAGCGATGGGCCTGGCCGAGCGCTGGGGCGCAGCCACGCCGGAGGTGAACGCGACCTCCGCACACGACACGTTTGCGCTAACACCGGGGGCCGGCGGGACAGCCGCAGGCACGCAGCGGGTGCGCGTGTACCCCGCCCACGAACAGGCCCGCGGCCACGAGTTCTTCCTGATGCGCGCGCGGCAGATGGAGCGGCAGCGCCGGCAGCAGCGTCTGCGTGGCGGCGGGCGCGAGTTCGAGTCGCTCCGCGAGTACCAGCCCGGCGACGAACTCCGCGCTGTCAGTTGGACAGCGACCGCCCGGCGCGGCAAAGTGGTCACGCGGCAGTTCATGGCCGAGCGCAGCCAGCAGGTGTGGGCGGTGCTCGATGCCGGACGCCTCTCCCGCACGGCGTTGGAGCTGCGCCGGAACGATGGCCCCGCGTTCGTCGGTGAAACCGAGGCCGAGCGCGACAAAGCCCATCGTTTGACGGTGACGCAGTTGGACCAGGCCACGACCGCGGCCACCATGCTGGCCCAGGTCGTCGGGCAGTCCGGCGACAAGTTCGGCATGATGAGCTACGGCACGGCGATCCAGCAGGTTTTGCCGCCCGGACAGGGACCCAATCATCTTCGCCTGCTGATCGATCTGCTCAGCGCCACAAAGAGCGACCCGGCAGAAAGCGATGCACTCCTGGCGGTCGCTCGTTTAAAGCAGCTACAGCGCCGCCGCGGTCTCATCGTGTGGATCACGGAGCTGGCCGACACCGCCGGCCGCCCGGAGTTGGTTACGGCGGCGGCGGACCTTGCCCGGCGGCACCTCGTGGTCCTCGTACTGCTCAAACATCCGGAGCTCGCGGCGCTTGCGAACGACCTGCCCGCCGACCGCGCCGCCATGTTTCACGCCGCGGCGGCCACGGAGATGGAAGAACGCCGGCGCGAGACGGTCACGCAGCTCGAACGCCAGGGCGTGCTGATCGTAGAGGCTTCGGCCGAAGAGATCGGCGTGCGCGCGGTGAGCGAGTACCTCGAGGTCAAGGCGCGCGGGCTGCTGTGAAACTGCCTGCTGCGTGCTGTTCCACGTTGGCGCTTCCCGGGTCGTTGTCGCAACGGCGTCTCTCTGCGCACGGACGTTGGCGCAGAAGCGGCTATCTATGCCGACGAGGGCTTCAGCTTCCGTCCGCCCTCACTCCACCACAGCACCAATCCGGTAAACAACACCGCGCCGACCGCACACTTCACCGCGACAGGCGCATGCGTCGGTGACAAGAATCCCTCAAAGCTGCCAGCGATGATCAGTAGCGGAATGGTTGCCGAGACAAGCTGCACCGCTTCGGCGCCGGCCTTGGCAATAGAGTCCCGGCGACGGAGCTGGCCCGGAAACAGAATGCCCCCGCCGATGCGCAGCCCCGCGGCGCCCGCCAGCATGATGCTGGGGATCTCCAGGGCGCCATGCGAGACCATGAACGCCAGCAGGCTGCCGGCCATCTTGTGCTGCGCGCAGCACGCCAGTACCGTGCCGATCTGCAGCCCGTTGTTGAACAGCAAAAACAAAGTGCCCAGCCCCGCCGTAATGCCTGCGGCGAAGGTCAGAAAACATACGCTGATGTTGTTGGTCATGATGCCGCTGGCAGCCTGCGGCTTCATGCTCAGCACAGCATCGGTCCACATCTGGTGGTGATTGATCTTGTCCATCATGCCGGGGCCCAGCATCAGCGCAGCAAAGTCCGGGCGCAGGATCTGGATGAGCATGCCCAGCCCGAATGTGCCCAGAAACACCGCGGTCGCGAGCCACACATACGGCAACATGCGCCGCAACAGGCGCGGGTAGCTGTGCGCCAGAAAATCCCACAAGCTCCAGAACGAGACCCGCCGGCCGGAGTACACAAAGTTGTGCGCGCGACCGACAAGCCGGTTCAGGTACAGCTCCAGCGAACGCGAGGACGGATCCGCGCGCACGGCCGAAAGATCTGCCGCCGTCTGGCGGTACAGCAACCCGAGCTCACGAAGCTCCGCACGCGAGAAGGCCTTCAACCCGCCCGTGCGCGCCGCTTCCAGCAGCGATTCCAGCCGGGACCAGTTATTCTTCCTGTGTTCTATCCAGAGATTGGTGATCATACACAGACTATGCCCAGCAGCTTTGAGCGGCGCTCGTTTGCCGACCAGCTTAGCATCGAGACCCCCGAACAGGTCGCATTGGAGTTTCCCGTTGCCGGCATCGGCAGCCGCTTTGTGGCGCTACTGCTGGACCACATCATTCAGTTCGGAACGTTGTTTCTGCTGTTCCTTGTCGTAGCCGCGATGAGCGCGGCGGCCGGCGATCGCGGCATGGAAAAGCTGGCCGGCAAATGGTTCATCGCCGGGATCATCTTTCTCGTCTTTCTCATCCTGTGGGGCTATTTTGCGTTGTTTGAGGCACTCTGGCATGGCCAGACACCCGGCAAGCGCGCCATGAAGCTGCGCGTGATCAAGGACGCAGGCCGCCAAATTACGCTGTTTGAAGCCCTCGCCCGCAACCTGTTGCGTTTTGTCGACTACCTGCCCAGCCTGTATCTCGTCGGCGTCATCACGATGCTCGCCAACAGGCGCAACAAGCGGCTGGGAGATCTCTCCGCCGGCACGCTGGTCGTGCACGAACGCGTCGAAGCCCAGCCGCTCCTCTGGACCGGTGCGCCGCCGCCCTCGCAGGGTCTGTTCTCCCCCCCGTCCCCGTCCCCGGCCGATCCCTGGCGCCCGGCCGGCGTGGTCGAAGCCATGTTTCCGCAGGATGCCGTCGCCCGGCTGTCGCAACAGGACCTCATTGTCATTGAAGCCTTCTTCGCCCGCGCGCTGGATCTGCCACTCGAGACCCGCGCTGCGATGGCCTACCGCATTCTGGGCGAGATGGCCGTGAAGATGGGCACGCCCGCGCCGGAAGGCAATCCGGAACGCGCGCTCGAGTCGCTGACGGTGCAGCTTCGCGGGCGGGGACGACGTTTCTGAAGGTGTGAACGGAGCACCGGTGCCCGGGGGACAAGCGCGCGTTCAGGAAGATGGGCTCCTACGCCGACACTCTCTCCCCGCGGCGCTCTCCCGAAGCCTTCGCGTACGAGCCCTGAGCCGGCACCACCAGGCTTTCGCCCTCGGTCAGCGGATGCACCTGATCGCGCAGACCCGCTTTCCGCGCCGCGGCCAGCAGTCTGGGCAGCGGCTCCGTCATCGGCTCGCGGCCCAGGCGGAAGGTGTTGAAGTGCATGGGAATCATCGTCTCCGCGCGCAGGTCGATGAAGGCCTGCAAGGCTTCTTCCGGGCTGGTGTGCACCGCGCGGTAGCTGTCCGGGAAGTACGCCCCGATGGGCAGCATGGCGATCTGCGGCCCCAACCGGTTCGCGATCTCGTGGAAGCCGTTGAAGTATGCGGTATCCCCCGAGTGGTAGAGCGTCGGCATCCCGGGCGCAGCGAATGTATATCCGCCAAACCCGCGGTGGGTGTCGCTGAACATCCGCGCGCCCCAGTGTTGGCAAGGGGTGGCGGTCACGGTCAGGGCGCCGAGTTCGGTCTGCTCCCACCAGCGCAGCTCCCGAACCTCACTGAATCCGAGACCGCGCACCAGGTCCGACACGCTGTTGGGCACGATGGCCACCGGCGCTGGGAGCCCCCGGCGCCGCATCTCGCGTGTGATGGCGCGCAACGACGGACGGTTCAGATGATCCATATGCGCGTGGGTCAACAGCACCGCATGGACCGGAGGAAGATCGCGCACCCGCAGACCAGGCCTTCGCTGACGCCGCAGAACTACCAGGCGCGTCGCGAACACCGGGTCCACCAGCATGGCCTGTCCCGCGGCCTGCAACAGAAACGAGGAGTGTCCGATAAACGTGACGGCCGTCTCCCCGGCAGCAATTTCGGGCGGCAGTTGCGGCTGCCCCAGCAAAGGGTTGGCGTGGGACTCGCGCACAAGCCGCACGAGCTGCCGGATCTTCGTGGAACGCCAGGAACGGCTTCGTTTCATCGCGTGCAGGCCCTCCAACTCCCTCCCTCTTACAGATGCCGGATGGGCTGCGCCGGAAGCAAGAACCGGCTCAAGGGAGTCTTCCCGCCGTGCACCCCAACCTGAGCGGCGCGACCGCGCATCTGACAACCTGCGCGTGGACGGGCCAAACTCGCCCTGTCTGCGCCGGAGATGACCGGATATGAACGAGAGTACGAAGAGCGATGCTCCGCCGGCGAGCGCGCCAGAGAACCCCAAGGATCACACCTTCGCGCACCTCACGCCGGAGGCACGGCACGTCTGGAACCGGGTGGCGCACTCCTCACTGGGCAATCTTTGGGAGTTCGAAGGGACGTCCTCCGCCGTGGTGCTCAAGCGCTCAGCCAAGGCGTTCATGGACGATAACCTTGTCTCGCGGGCTGCAGAGCTGGGCTACTACTTCCTGTTTGCGCTGTTTCCCATGCTGCTCAGCGCGTCCAGCATCCTGGGCATCGTCGCCAAGCGCGCAAGCAGCGTGTACGTGGGCATGCTCGACTACCTGTCCATCGTCATCCCGCACTCCGCCTTCCAGATGGTAATGGAGACGTTCAATCAAACGGCAGCAGCCGCAACCGGGGGCAAGTTCGTTTTTGGCCTGGCCGCGGCCCTGTGGTCCGCCAGCGTCGGCTTCGCCGCCATCCAGGACACCGCCAACATCGTCTACAAGGTCAAAGAGACCCGGCCGTATTGGAAAGCCAAGCTGCAGGCCATCGGTGTCACGATCTTGTTGATCCTGGTCATCACCGCTGCGCTTTTCGTCATGCTTATTTCGGACTTCCTGGTGAAGCGCACGGGGCACTTTGTCCACAACCATTACGTGACCTACAGCGAGGTGATCCTGATTCACGTCGCTGCGTGGATCCTGGTCCTGTCGCTGTTGATGATCCTGTTTGCGTTGATCTACTACTTCGCTCCGGATGTGAAAGGCAAGAGCTGGCATTGGCTCACCCCCGGCGCAGCGATCGGCATGCTTGGCTGGCTGATTGCCTCGCTTGGACTGCGCGTCTACCTGCACTACTTCAACAGCTACACGGCCACTTACGGTTCGTTGGGTGCGGTCATCATTCTGTTGACGTGGTTCTACATCACCGGCCTGATGATCCTTGCCGGGGCAGAGATTAACTCGGAGATCCAGGCCGCCGTGGTGGAAAAGCGCATGAAAGAGACCGGCGAACTCCCGCTTCACGCGTCCGCCGACCCGGAAAACCCGATCCCGGTCGGAGCCGCCTGACGAAGAGCGGGCGCCGGATCGGCCCACACGGACCGCTGAGCCTACTCCGACCAGTGCTTGCCGCGCTCCACGCCGATCCCGTGCTCGTAAATGAGATTGCCGCCCAGGTGCGCTGAAAGCGACACAACGACGAAGCCGATCACGCCGAGTGCCCGGGCCGTCGATCGTGTTGCTCGCTGACGCCGCGCCCACCACGAGGCGCCGAAGATCCCGGTTGCCGCAATGTTCAGCAACGCATGAACCGCGCCGATCTTGCGGGGCGCTGCCTCCTTGATCTCCGCCCAGTCGTTCATGCCGGTGATGGCTGCGCCTGTGGCGCCCAGCAGACCGAGGACCACCAGGGCATCCGCCGCCTTGTCCATGGTTTTGTTGTCCGCGAGGGCGCCGACCGCGTCGAACAGCACCGCCGCCGTCCATGAGCCCACCGGCACATCGGTCATCACCGCGTGCAGCGGTTCATGCAGCCATGTGCCGTGCAGCAGTTCACGCACTCGCTCGCCACTCGGCCCATCGCCGCCCAGCGCGGCGCGGATCGCCTTCTGCGCGGCAACTTCGGCGCTCGCGGGAATCCAGTGTTGCCCTTCCACAATGCGCGCGATCGGGTCCTTGCTCACGGCCTCATCTCTCGACATTCGCTCTTCCTCCAGCTAACTCCCGCTTGGATGCAGCACGCGGCCCAGCGCGCACCTGCGACACAGGGGAAGCTTGAAAAGCATTTGGGCAACGGTTGACGGCATGAAGCGAGTTCCCGGCGATACCCGCGCTAAGTGTCTCCGTGGCGGCCGTTCTGCGCCGTGGTGGACAGGCCGAGTTGCCGCAAAACACACTCCGTGATCCAGGCGGCGTCCGCCTGCGGCGTGGTGGCACTCAACCCATTCATGCGCCGCTCTGCCGCACCGCGAATCATGTCCAGGATCGTCCAGGCGAGAAGCTTGAAATTAGCCGGCGCGGTCTCACCTGCCTCCAACCCTTCGGCAAAGATCGCCGTGAGGCTCGCCTGGGCGTTCCGCATCACTTCATTGGTCTGTCGTCGCAGCCGGACCTCGCGTCCCACCGTAAGCAGCAGCCGGTAGATCCCCTCGTGTTCCGCCCAGAACTCCAGGCGCACGCGGATGGCGGTGGCCAGCTTCTCGCGAAAGCCGGTCGCGCCCTCCGAGCGCCGGGCGATCTCGGACTCGAGATCCTTGACGGACTGGGCGATGGCGGCAACGTAGATCGCGTCTTTGTTCTTGAAGTAGAGGTAGATCGTGCCTTTGGCCAGCTTTGCCGCCGCTGCGATGTCTTCGGCGCGCGTGGCTTCAAAGCCTTTGCGGCCAAACAGCCTGATGGCCGCTTCCAGGATCTCTTCCCGGCGCTGCGCACCCAGCGCATTGTGGCGGCGGGCGCGGAGCGCGGGAGCGGCAACGGGGGGCACGTGCACACCCTAGCACACTTCCAACGCAAACGGCTCTGAATCCATCCCTCCCCGCGGTGCTCTAATGACTCGGGAGTCAGAAAAGTGACTGAGGAGTCAGTTCTTGAGTTGCCGGAGGAAACCGCCCCCGGCCACGACGCGCAGCCGGCCTCCGTGGAGGACCTGGCAGAGGACGCGGTCGCCCATGCGGAAGAGGCCCTCGCGCCGTCCGCGACCCGGTTCGAACCCAACGTTCCTCTCGACGGCACGGGCTCTCAGAAACCGTCCGCACTCTCCCCGGAACGCATCTTCAATCCCTGGATCATCGCGCTGGTCGTTACCATGGGCACGTTTATGGAGGTGCTCGACACCTCCATCGCCAACGTCGCGCTGCCGCACATCGCCGGCTCGCTCTCGGCCTCGCAGGACGAGTCCACCTGGGTCCTGACCAGCTACCTCGTCGCCAACGCCATCATCCTGCCCATCTCCGGCTGGATCTCGTCGGTCATCGGGCGCAAGAACTTCTACCTCATCTCGGTCACGCTCTTTACCGTCTTTTCAGCGGCCTGCGGGCTCGCGCCCACACTCGCCACGCTAGTGGTCTTCCGCGTGTTGCAGGGCCTCGCGGGCGGTGGTCTGCAGCCCAGCGTACAGGCCATTCTTGCGGACGCCTTTCCCGGTGAGAAGCGCGGCATGGCCATGGCCGTGTACACCGTCGCGATTCTCTGCGCCCCCGTGCTCGGCCCCACGCTGGGCGGCTGGATCACCGACAACTACTCCTGGCGCTGGATCTTTTACATCAACATCCCCGTGGGCATTTTGTGCGCGTTCTTTACGCGCATGGTGCTGCATGATCCGCCGCATCTGATCGTCGCGCGCCTCGCAAACAAGGCCAAGAAGCTGCGGGTCGACGGTACCGGTCTGGCGCTCGTCTCCATCGGCCTGGCGACGCTGGAGATCGTGCTCGACAAGGGCCAGGAACTGGACTGGTTTGGCTCCAGCTTCATCTCGTCCTGCGCCTTCGTTGCCGTTGCCTGCCTGGTCGGGGCGATCTTCTGGGAGCTGCATACCGACATCCCGGTGGTGAACCTGCGGCTGCTGAAGGAGCGGAACTTTGCCTTCTGCTGCATCATCGTCCTCGGCGTGTACACCGCGCTCTATGCCTCCACGTTTCTTCTGCCGCAGTTCATGCAGGAACTCATGGGCTACAACGCCACGCAGGCGGGCCTCGCCGTCTCTCCCGCGGGCCTCGTCACCATGGTGGAGGTTCCCCTGGTCGGCTGGATGCTGAGCAAGGGCACGGACGCGCGCCGGCTCATCGCGGGTGGGATCGTCACGCTCACGCTCGGCACGTGGTGGCTCTCACTCGGCAACCTCCAGGTGGCCGAGTCCAACCTGATCTGGCCGCGCGTGGTGCAGGTCCTGGGCCTGGGCATGACCACCGTTCCGTTAAGCACGATCATGTTCCGCTTTCTGCCCACCGAGCAGAGCTCCAACGCCGCCGGCATCTACGCGCTCGTTCGCAATGAGGGCGGCTCCATCGGCATTGCTTTGTCCAGCACCTTTCTGCAGCGCACCGCACAAGCCCACCAAACCTACCTGAGCGCAAACCTTACGCCCTCCAACCCCGCGGCACAGGCGGCTCTGCACGCCGTGACGGGCGCCCAGGGCGTGGCGGACGCCAACCAGGGCGCCGCAGGCCTGGCTCTGCTCTACAGCCGTCTGCAGGAGCAATCCTCCCTGCTGGCCTATATGGATCAGTACCGCATGTTTGCCTACATGCTGTTCGCGCTGCTGCCGTTGGTCTTCTTCCTCAAACGGCCGCCACGGGTCGTCGGCAAGATCGAGCTGGACGCTCACTAGGTCGCGCAAACCCTCGGGGCGCGCGCTCGTCGTAGGATGAGCGAAGTGACAACGCAATATCAGTACGAGACACGGGGACGACAGCCTGCCGGCGCCATGCTCGGCGTCTTGCTTGCCGTGGCTCTGGGCGCGGCTGCCCTGGGCTTCTTCGTGCACAGCGCCCGCGCGGGGCTGGCCGGCCGCATCGCCAGCCTGATCACCGGGCGACCGCTGGTCACGGTCTCCGCGCCCGACGTCGTGGACAAGATCCAACGCCTGAATCGCCTGGAAACCGTCGTCTACTCGCTTGATACCGTCGTGGAAAGCCACGAGTCCAGCGCCGTGCTCCCGGACGCGCTCGCCGGCGACAGGCTGCTGATGATCGTGCATGGGCAGACGGTCGCGGGCATCGATTTCAACAAGCTAAAGCCCGAAGGCGTACAGATCACCGAAGGCCGCGATGGCCGGTCGGTTCGCCTTGCGCTTCCACCCAGCGAGGTCTTTCTCACGACGATCGACAACGCGAAGACCAGGGTGTACGCCCGTGACACCGGCCTCTTCGTCCGTGCAGACCCGAACCTCGAGTCGGCCACCCGCGCCCGGGCGCAGGGCGAGCTTCAGCAAGCCGCCATGAGCGACGGCATTCTGGACGCGGCGAGTCGCAACGCGAGAGACACCGTACGTGCCATGCTGGAAGGACTCGGCTTTGCCCATGTGCAACTGCAATAACCGGGAAATCCCCGGAACCTGCGCCCCCGGCCGCGCGTCCAAGGGTAGGTGAGTCTGTTGGGAGTTGGGGAAGTCGAGGCGCCGACCTCAACCGGGGAGCCGGCGCTCGCACTGCAGCCCGCCCGTGTGCAGGCGGTGGAACGCAGGCCGCCGCTGCCGGCGCTCACGGGCCTTCGAACGCTCCTGGCCCTTACCATCCTCATGTTTCACTTCACGCCCGCCGGCCTCACCTGGGCGCGGCACCCTTCCATCACCCTGTATCCGCTGGTGGACATCGGCTATGTGTTCGTCAGCTTCTTCTTTCTGATCTCCGGCTTCATCCTCAGCTACAACTACGCCCATCGCGAGGGCGGCGTGCGCAAGGCAGACTTCTGGATGGCCCGCTTTTCGCGGTTGTATCCGGTCTATCTGCTCACGATGCTGATCTCGCTCCCCATGCTGATGCTGGAGTGGCACGCGCGTCCCCATGGGCAGTTCTGGGCCGGAGCGGTCCTGACTCCACTGCTGATGCAGGGCTTCTTTCCCCACCTGGCGACGTTCTGGAACACCGTGAGCTGGACCCTCTCGTGCGAGGTGGTCCTGTACATCGCCTTCCCGTGGCTGCTGAAGGTGCGTTGGCCGCAAAGCCCGTGGAAGCTGGCCGCCATGGTGCTCGGCTTTTGGATTCTCGGGCTTCTGCCGCACACCGCGTACTGGCTCACCAACCCGGATCATCTGCAGGGAACGGCGACACGCTACAGCGAGGGCGTTTGGCTGGACGTTCTGAAGTACACGCCGGTCGCGTACCTGTGTACCTTTCTCGCCGGGCTGACGCTGGGCAGGCTACACGACGCCGCAAAGCTTGAGGTGCGTGGTCGTCTCTGGGCAGGGATCGCAGGCTTTCTGCTCGCCTGGGTAGCCGTGTATCACATTGCCTCCAAGGTCCCGTACATCCTGATACACGGCGGATTGTTTACCCCGGTGTGGTCGCTGGTCATCCTCGGTCTGGCCGGGGTAAGTCCGCTTGCCCGCATCTTCTCCGTACGCCCGCTGGTGGCGGTGGGCACATCCACCTACGCCCTGTACCTGCTGCACTTCAACGTCTTCCAACTGCTGCAATGGCACCACGTCGTCGAGCGGCTCGGGCTGGGGAAGGTTGACCCATGGATCAGCTATGTCTTTGTCGTGCTGCTGGCCATGGCCGTTCGGCGCTGGGTCGAGCATCCCTGCCAGAGGATCATTCAGGGGTGGTGGAAACAACGTCGTGCGAGTGCCTGAATCCCGCCATTGCGCTTTAGCGGCATTCCCTCCAACCGCTGGCTGCGTATGATGAGTCACGCGGAGGGTTGATGGCCGAGTTGTGGCGGGACCTGGTGGAACTATTGCGAAGCCGGCCGGCTCTCTGGCTTCCGGTGCTGATCGCGGACCTGCTGAGCTACGGGATCAACCTCGGCCGCAACAGCCTGGTTCGGGTCATCGTGCTCCACAACACCGCGCAGCAATCGGTGCTGGGCGGAACCGTGGTGCACGGGCCCATGACCGCCTCCGCCATGGAAAGCACGACCATCGTCGCCCTGCTGCTCTCATGGCTGACAAACTTCGCCCGCATCCTGCTCTACACCTGCGCCTTTGTGGCAACGGCGGCTCTCATCCAGGCCTTCCGCGAGCGCGCCAGCAAACCGGCCGCAGCCGTACTCCCCGCACTGGGCCGGTTTTGGGGCGGCATCCTCGACATTGCCCTGCGTGCGCTGGCGCTCTACGCCGTTGCTGCGCTGATCATGAGCTGGTTCACTCCCTATATGGCCAGCCACGGCCATACCGCAGTCCTGCGCAATCCGTGGTTCAACTTCGCCGTGGCGCTGCTGGTCCTTCTGCTCCTTTCCGCACTGCTTTCGCCCGTGGCGCTCAGGGTTCTCTCCGGTCGTGCTCCGGGCCGGCTGCTGACGCGCTCAGCCCAGCACCTCAGCTTTGTCCTGGTCACCGTAGCCGCGCTGCTCGCGACGTTTGTCGCCGCGAACGGCCATGAGCTCTCGCAGGTTCCACCGGGTGCACGCTACCCGCTGGAGATCATCGGCTCCCTGCTGATTGCGCTGCCGTACGTGTTGCTGTTTACGGGACTAAGCCTGCTTGCGCAGCGTCTCGCGCGCGAGGACAACGAGTTCTCCCCTGACCTGTAGAGCTCGTGGAGCGCAGGTCAGATGGATATCAGGCAGTCACCAGCGACCCAAGCTTCTCGCCCTGCACCACGCGGACGATGTTGCCTTCTTCCCGCATCGAAAACACTATCATCGGCAGGCTGTTGTCTTTGCACAGCGAGACCGCGGTCGTGTCCATCACACGCAGACCCAGCCGCAGGATGTCCATGTACGTAATGGTCTCGAACTTGGTGGCATCCGCGACCTTCTTCGGATCCGCGGTATAAATGCCGTCCACACTTGTCGCCTTCAGCAGAACCTCGGCGCCAATCTCCATCGCCCGCAGACTGGCCGCGGTGTCCGTGGAGAAGTACGGATTGCCCGTACCCGCCGCAAAGATCACGATGCGCCCCTTCTCCAGGTGGCGGATCGCGCGGCGACGGATATACGGTTCCGCGACCTCGTGCATTTCGATCGCGCTCATCACCCGGCAATGCAGGCCTGTCTTTTCGATCGCGTCCTGCAGAGCGATCGCATTGATCACGGTGGACAACATGCCCATGTGATCGGCCGCCACCCGGTCCATACCCACGGCCTGCTCGGCGACACCGCGGAAGAAGTTGCCCCCGCCCACCACGACACCGATCTCGCAGCCAATCCGCGCCACCTCGGCAATCTCGTGCGCGATGGCTTGAATGAAGACGGCGTCGACGCCAAAGCCGCGGCCTGCGGCCAGGGCTTCGCCTGAGAGCTTGAGAAGAACGCGTTTGTACATGATTTCCCTTACAGGGTACAGGGCCGGGCCCGCAGGGTCCAGACAGAGAACAGCACGGAGGTGGCAGGCCGCCCTACTCCACCGCTTCCAGGAAGTCGACCATCAGCTTCTTCTCTCCTTGCTTCAGGAAGCGCACCAGGGCGTTTTTGCCGTGAATATCCTTGACTTCGCCAATGCCAAACCGCGCGTGGCGCACCCGGTCGCCGCGTTGAAACCTCTCGGGCTCCGAGCGGACGATCGTCTCCGGTGCCGTCGTCCGGATCGGCCCGTGCACTGTTTCGACCACTGTGGTCCCATGCGCGTCCGGCCTGCCCGTTGAGGTGTCCGGTGCCGTATCTGGCACAGGCTCCTTGCGCAGCCGTGGGCGACCCTTGCCGTGGGCCGCTTCCGCCGCACGCAGCTCGGCCTCGGTGTCCACCAGCCCACGGTCGCAGTTGTCGCACCGCCCACAGGGGTCGCCTTCATCCTCGCCAAAGTACTGCCGCAGAATCTGCGTACGGCATCCGGCCGTTTCGGCGTAGTGCATCATATCGGCCAGGCGCTGCTTGTCGTGCTCGGCCCGATCCTCGTAGCTCTTCAGCAGCGCGGCGATCTCGTCTTCACTCGGCGGCGTAGCCACACTGAGCCGGTAGCCTCCCCGCGCACGCCGCACCAGGCCCGCATCGGCCAACATGTACAGGATCACCTGGGTGCGCTTGCCCCCTACATCCGCATACTCGGCGATGCTGCGCACATTCAGTGCCAGCGCCTTCGTGCTTTTCAGTGCCCTGGCGACCATCGCCGCGCTCGCCTCAATCGCTTCCGGCGAGTTCGGCTCGGGTGCCTCTTTCCTCTCCTCTGGGGCGGATTCCGGAGCCGCGTCGGCTGAGGGTGTTGTCGCGGCAGCATCGGTGACACCAGCCTCGGCCTGCTGCTTTGCCTCCACGCTCGGCAGCTTGCGCCCGAGCGCCAGGGCTTCCAGCACCGCGGAGACCTCATGCGCATGCGGGTAGCGGCCCGCCAGGAAGTACGTCTGAATCCGCTTGTCCTCCAGCCGGTACAGCAGCACCGCACGCGAGGGCAAACCATCGCGGCCGGCACGCCCAGCCTCCTGCGCATAGGTCTCCAGCGAGTCAGGAAATTCGTAATGAAACACAAAGCGGATATCCGGCTTGTCGATGCCAAGCCCAAAGGCTTTGGTCGCGATCATCACCTTGTGTTTGCCTTCCATGAACTCCGCCTGCACCTGCTCACGGTCCCTGGTCTTCATTTTGCCGTGGTAGTGACCCACGGAGATGCCATGCTCCTTCAGCCAGTCATGCAACTCATCCGCGGAGCGCACCGATGCGGTGTAGATGATGCCGGTGCCCTCTTCCTTTTCGAGCAGCGCGCCAATGCGCGCCAGCTTGGCATCGTTGTTCACCGTGGGCACGACTGCCAGATGCAGGTTCGTCCGCTCGGAGCCGGTGTTCACGCAGACGGCGTCCTGCATACGCAACACCTGCTGGATCTCGTCAATCACCTCCTGCGTGGCCGTGGCCGTCAGCGCCAGCACAGGAGGATTGCCAAGCTGCGCCCGCGCTATGCCCAGCCCCAGGTAGGCCGGACGAAAATCATGCCCCCATTGCGAGATGCAGTGCGCTTCATCTACAACAAACAGGCTCACCCCGCCCGAATGCTTCAGTTCGCTGAGGAACTCGGGATTTTCGAGCTGCTCCGGCGTGGTGTACACAAGCTGCGATGTGCCACGTTCGAGGTGCTCGGACGTTGCGCGCGAGGTTTTTGCACTTACCGTGGAGTCGATCTTATCGACAACAATCGACGCCTCCGCCGCATGCTCCTGCTGATCCTGCATCAGCGCAATCAGCGGTGACACCACCACCACAGGGTGCGGGAGAAACAGCGAAGGAAGCTGGTAGGTCAGGGACTTGCCGCCGCCCGTAGGCAGGATGCCAAGCACGTCCTTGCCGCCGAATACAGCTTGGAGGATCTCGCGCTGACCGGGACGAAAGCCCTTGATCCCGAAGTGCCTGCGCGCCCCAGCCAGCAGCCGGTTCCAGGGCACAGGACCTCCCGTCTGGGTACCGTCGGCCTTGTGTTTGGGCGAGAAAGCGTCGTGAACGGAGGGCGGAGCTTGGGGTGCTGCACTAGCCATGTCGCTGGTTGGATGCTTCCGAAGATGGAGAGCGAAAGCGCTGCCCCACCGTGTGACGCGATTCAGCTTTGCTCCGTGAACACAGCGCCGGTCCCTTCACCATGTCAGCTCAGATACGCAGAAAAATCCGCTTCCGGTACAACGGGTACACCAACGCCGCGATGATCGCCACATACAGCAACGCAAAGCCAAGCGACGCCTCCTTCGGCGGCAGCCAGCTCGCAAACAAATCGCGGAACAGGATGGCATGCAGATTCATCAAGCGCCCGCCAACCGGAAACCGGAACCGCCCAAAGACCCAGGCCACGAGATCCGACAGCACATAGGCCAGGATCGCATTGGTTCCAAAGATGAGCAGAAAACTCCATCCCCGCCGCACTCGCCGGATGTCCACAAGGTATAGAAGCCCTGCCAGGCAAAGAATCGAGATGCCGGAGGTGAACAGCGCGAAGGTGCTGGTCCAGAGCTTCTTGTTCAGCGGCATCCAGTAGCTCAGGCTCAGTCCCGCTAGCCACAGCACCGTGCCCATGCTCGCCAGCACGCCACACTGCCTCCGCCGCGGCAGATTGGACCGCAGTTGCTCGCCGGCCAGAATGCCGAACAGCACATTCGTCAACGCAGGCAACGTGGAAATCAGACCTTCCGGATCGTAGGTGGGCCCTGTCATCCCCGGCGTCGTGGCCCAGCGATAGATGTGCTGCACCCCAAAAACAGCACGGTCGATCACCGCCGGCAGACTCATGTAGCTGTCAAGATGCCCCGGCCCAAAGCCCGGTGTCGGATACAGCTTCAGCAACAGCCAGTACACCAGCAACGAACACACCGCAACCGCCGCGATCACCGTCTCACGCAACCGCCGCCACCGGCCGGAATCCGGCCCCGGCAACGCAAGGTACAACAGCGCTCCCCCCGCGTAACAAACGCCAATACGCTGCAGAACGCCGGGCACGCGCAGATGCGCCAGGTCCGAGCCGAACATGAAGTTCAGCAAGAGGCCGATCAGCACAATCAGCGCACCACGCCGGACCGCATGCAGGGCCAGGTGGCCGTGCGTCGCCCCGCGGTTCAGGCGCGCGGCAAACGACAACGTCGTCGACACGCCCACCATCACCAGAAAACACGGAAAGATCATGTCCGTAAACGTCGCGCCGTTCCACTCCGCGTGGTCGAGCTGCGCGAACACAGCACCGGAGCCCGGGTCGTTGACCAGCACCATGGACGCCATCGTGAGGCCACGCAGCACATCGAGCGACAGCAGACGATCCGGCGGGGCAGCGACAGTGGTGGGGGAGACGGTTGCGGTGGTGGTCGCCATGGTGTGGGTCAGTCCTGTCTACCTGATGCGCCACACGCGGCGCAAGCAGCCCCTCACGCTCACATCAAAGCCGCAGAAAGACGCGCCGCCGGTAAAGCGGGTAAAGAATCGCCGCGTTCAGCAGCACAATGCACACGGCAAAGGCCAGGGACGCGATCCTGGGCGGCAGCCAGGGGGCAAACAGACGCTCGTTCAGGGCCATGTACAACGGCAGGGTCTCGCCCGCGGTGCGCAGCCTCCAGAGTTGCAGCAACGCGGTAACAAACTGCGACAGCGTAAAAGCAAAGATCGCGTTCGTGCCGAAGATCAATGGCAGCGTCCATCCACGGCGCATCCCACGCACGTCGATGAGGTACAACAGCGCCCCCAGCGCGACGATTGATAGGCCGGCGCTCCATAACGCAAACGACGGCGTATAGATCTGCTTATTCAACGGCATCCAGGGGCGTAGCGCCAGGCTGATCAGCCAAAGGATCGTACCCGCCGTGGCCAGCATGGCGCACTGGCGCGACCGGCTCCGGCCACTGCGCAGCTCTTCTCCGGCCAGCAAGCCCAGCAGCGTCGTCGCGAGCGCACCCAGGGTCGACAGCACGCCTTCCGGATCGAACGTGATGCCGAATCCAGGGGTCTTGATCCCCCACTGAAACATGTGCGGCACCGTGAACACCGCACGGTCCAGCACCGCAGGCAGGCATCCCAGCGGGTCCAGGCGGCCGGGGCCAAAGACGGGCGTTGGGTAAAACTTCAGCAGCGCCCAATATCCCGCGAGCAGCGCAATGCACACCGCGCCGAGGGTGTACTGGCGTGCCCGCCGCGCGACCTCCGGCCGGCAAAGCACCAGGTACAGCATGCACGCCAGCAGATAGCACACACCGATGCGCTGCAGGATCCCGGGAATCCGCAGTTCCGCGAGCCGATAGTACGGAAAACCGTTCACCACCAGTCCAAGGGCGATCAACCACAAGCCGCGCCGCACAGCGTGTTCGGCGAGCGCCCGTCGCCCCGCGCCCCGCGCCAGACGCGCCCCAACGGACAGCGCCATGGAAACCCCGACCATGACCAGAAAGCAGGGAAAGATAAGGTCCGCCGCTGTCGGATCGTTCCACTTTGCGTGGGTGAGCTGCGGAAAGACATGGCTGTACGTCCCCGGATCGGTCACCAGCACCATGGCCGCGATCGTCAGCCCGCGCAGGACGTCCAGCGAAAGC
This sequence comes from uncultured Acidobacteriaceae bacterium, assembly GCA_964252405.1. GTDB lineage: Bacteria > Acidobacteriota > Terriglobia > Terriglobales > Acidobacteriaceae > Granulicella. The sequence continues at coordinate 33,079 of CAXUNH010000017.1, forward strand.
AGCCGTTGCGGCGGCCCGCCCCGGTCCGCCGGGCCCACGGTCGTGATCGGCTCCGTCTTCAGCATTGGTTTCTCCCGCTGGATAATCGTTTGTTCTAACCCAACGCGATCCACAAACGCAACGACAAAGGGGAGAAGGGAGCGCATTTTGTCCACGCCTACCCCGCAGGTTGGCCAGGCGCGGGCGGAGTCCGCCACTCACGATGGCGCGGAACCAAACCCGCTGCGCGGTCGTAGTATCGTGCTGTTGTTCAGGCCCGCGATTGGTGCGGGTGCGGAGAGGCGCGAAGAGAATGCAAAGTCGAATTGCGGGAACCACGATGCCGGTGCTGGAACTGCTGCTCGATCCCGGTGAAAGTGTCATCTCCGAAGCCGGCGAGCTGAGCTGGATGTCGCAAAGCATCGCGATGACCACGCACACGCAGTTCGGCGGGGGTGGCGGCTTTCTCGGCGCCATTAAACGCATCGCCGGCGGCGGTACGCTTTTTATGACGGAGTACCAGGCCCAGGGCTACCAGGGCGAGGTCGCCTTTGCGACCAAGATTCCCGGCCACATCCTGCCCATCGAGGTCAATCCCGGGCACGAGTACATGATCCACCGCCACGGCTTCCTGTGCGCCACGCCGCAGATCCAGCTCGGTGTCGGCTTCCAGCAATCGCTCGGCGCAGGCATCTTCGGCGGGGATGGCTTCCTGCTGCAACGCATCACCGGCAACGGCACAGCCTGGCTTGAACTCTCCGGCGAGATTGTCGTGCGCGATCTCAAGCCCGGCGAAACCCTGCGTGTTCATCCCGGGCACGTCGGCGCCTTTCAGTCGCAGGTAGCGTTCAACATCACGCGCATCCAGGGCATTCGCAACATGTTCTTTGGTGGCGACGGCATCTTCCTCGCCGCGCTTACCGGCCCGGGACGCGTTTGGCTGCAAACGCTGCCACTTTCCAACCTCGCCCATGCGCTTCAACCGTATCTGCCCTCCGGGAGAGCCGAAAGTGCGCGGGAGGTGGGCACCGGCGCAGTCGTCGGCAGCATCGTCAGCTCTCTCTTTGACCGCTAGGTCCCTTGCCGTGAGTTCCCTCGTCGCCGCACGCCGACGGGCTCGGTATTCTTTTCGGGCACGTCCGCGCGCACCGCGAATCCTGGCCCGGGAGCCGGTCCGCTTTATCCTTTTTGCCCTGCAAGATGACGCGATGGAGGCCTGCAACACGGTTGCGTTCTCTGCGTAGTAGACTCGGGGCCATGCCACGCACACGGAGCAGCTTTGCAGCTTTTGCGGCCCTTGTTTTTGCCCTGTCCGCAACAGGCGCCGCGCCGCGTGCGCTCGCGCAGGACTGGGCAAAAGCCAATCTCGACAAGAGTCCTCGCCACGGTGAGTTCGTCACCATCCACGAACCCGGCGGCCGCAACCTGCAGGCCTGGGTCGTCTATCCGGAGTCCAAGGGCAAGGCGCCGGTCGTGGTTCTGATCCACGAGATCTTCGGCCTCAGCGACTGGGCCCGCGAGATGGCGGATGAGGTCGCCGCCGCAGGCTACATCGTCGTGGAACCCGACCTGCTCAGCGGCTATGGCCCTCCGCCTGCCGCCGCCACGCTTACTCCTGTTTCTCCGGCCGGGGATGCAGCGCACTTTCAGCGGACGGCAGGTTCAGCACCGGCAGCGCCCGCTCTCTCCGGCATGGGCTGCGATCCGATGGACTGCGCTCCCGGGCAACATCGGTTTGCCGTACGGATCGCAGGGACTTACCCCGGGCAGGACCATGCGCACATGAGCACCCCGCAAGCCGGAGCCGGGGGTGCCTTCGTTCCGGCAACTCCCGGCGGCACGGCTGCTTTCCCCGATCAGAGCGCGATCGTAAAAGCCGTCTCCTCCCTCCCCGACCCCGGCGTTCTCACAGATCTTGATGCTGCCGCGGATTACGGCAAGCATCTGCCCGCGGCCAGTGGCAAGCTCTTTGCCGGCGGCTTCTGCTGGGGCGGCGGCAAGACGTTCCTCTTCGCCACCCATCGCCACGATCTCAGCGCCGCCTTCGTCTTCTACGGCCCGCCGCCCCCGGCCGACGCCATGAAGAACATCACCGCTCCCGTATACGGCTTCTATGCCGGCAACGACGCCCGGATTACCTCCACCGTCGATCAGGCCAAAGCCGACATGAAGGCAGCCGGCAAGGTCTATGATCCTGTCGTCTACGACGGCGCGGGTCACGGCTTTATGCGCGCGGGCGAAGCCCCTGACGCGAGCGCGGAGAACTCCGCGGCCCGGCAGGCAGGCTTTCGGCGGCTTGTGCAACTGCTCGGCGGTGTACGGTAGCAGCGAACGCTTAGGTCAGGTTCCAGCCGCAACACGCAACACACTTTGCAGGAGGCGACGCATGAAATCGTTCAGGCATTCCTCGGCGCCGAATCGCTCGCGCTTTGGATGGCGCCGCGCCGCGCTGCACATCATCGTATGCAGTTCGATGGCGGCCATGCGGCTCCCCGCGGTCAGCGCCCTCGCCGTGCAGACCCACCACACCGCGACAGCGGCCGGGACCAGCAGCAAGCCCCTGACCAAGGCCGGACTGGAGAAGGCGCTGCGCACCGGCGCCATGCAGTCCCCTGA
>CAXUNH010000018.1:0-34286 GCA_964252405.1 uncultured Acidobacteriaceae bacterium
GCGGGGCGGGGTCCTGCTGCCCTTCCTGTTTACCCTTCGCGGACGCGGCGGGGTCCTGCTGCCCTTCCTGTTGACCATCTTCACGCGGGGGAGCTTGCGGGTCCGAATCCTTACGGCCGGTGCTCTCACCAGCGCCCTTGCGGTCTCCTTCAGGACCCTTCGGCTGCCCCTCGTCCTTGTGCTGCTCCTGGTCTTCTTCCTTCACGGTTGCCTCCTTTCCGAAGGGTCTACTCAAAAGCGATGAGCCACAGCCCACAGGCGATCAGCAAGGCGAGGCTGAGATACAGAATGGGCAGCAGCGGCAGGCGTTCTTCCACACCGGTACGATTCAGAACCCAGCGCACGATCGCGGTAATGAAAATGCCGATAAGGATGCACGCGATCCAGCCCGGGAAGTAGGATCCCAGCACGTTGAAGGACGGTGCCCGCATGCAGCCGGACAAGCCCATCGACGCCACGAGCGCCAGAAGTGTTTTGGGACGGCATACTCGAAGGGCCGTAACGCTGGTGAGCCTCATGGATGCGCCTTTCGTGCCGCGGACCCCAGCAGATCGCCGGTCCGGTACGCAAGCTTCACCAACTGGGTGAGCAGGGACGTGCGCGCCGTGACATCGTTGCTGAGTGCCTGCGCCAGCGTGCGTTGCGCGGTCACCACATCCACCGTGTTGCGCAGCCCCAGCTGGTAGGACTTCAGCGAGGCATCATAGGAAGTCTGCGAGGCGGCAAGCAGGGCCGCCGCCGCATCCCGCTGCGAGAAGGCTGTGCGCAGATTGACGTAGGCCGTCCAGACCTGCTGCTCGACCTCGTCGCGGGTCTCATCGATGTTGGCCTGTGCACGCTTTTCGTCGGCATGGGCCCGCGCGAGTTCCTCTTCGCGACGGCCACCATTGAAGAGTGTCCACTCAAGATTCAGAGTGACGTTCCACTCCTCCAGCGGACCCGCATACACGTCGTTCAGCAGATCCTGCCGTCCATACGCGCGATTCTCGCCACCCTGTCCCTGCAGTTGCAAATGGGGAAGGAAGGCCGAACGCGCCCCGCGGATCTCGGCACGAGCCGCATCCCGTGCAGCCACCTGTTCGCCCAGCTCCGGCCGTTGCGCGAGCGCTCGCTTCACATTGGTCTCCGCGTCGGTGTCCAGGTGGCTCGGAAGCGAAAGCTCGGCCAGGGGTTGCACCTGCAGCGTCACCAACGGTGAAGCCCCCAGCAGCGACAGCAGATCGCCGCGGGCCACGTCCACATCGCCGATGGCCGCCTGCAGCGCAAAGTCGGCCTGCGCGGCGGCGGCTCGCGCCTCCAGCGCGTCGGGCAAGGTTGCCAGCCCTACAGCCAGCCGCGCCTCGACCGCTTTGCGCACAGTATCGGCGTTGTTGAAGTTCACCTGCGCTGCGTCCCGCTGGCCTATCGTGTCCAGCAGCCGGTAGTAGCGGCGCGTCGTCTCAAACAGCACGTCCAGCTGCACCCGGTTGAAGGAGAGGTTCGCCGATACCAACTGCTGGCGCGCAATGGCGATCTGGGCCGACCGGTTGCCGAAGTCCAGCACAAGGTAGTTCACCTCCAGCATGGGCTGGTAGTAGCCCAGGGTCTGTCGAACAAAGGTTTGATTGAAGAGCAGGCCATCGCGGGTGGTGTTCGTCATCATGACGGCCGTAAGCGCCGGGAAAAGATCGCTCCTGGCGATGCCAAGCTGCGCGGCCTGCGCTCGTGCCTGGGCCCATGCTGCCCTGGTCGACGGGTTGTGCTCCTCCGCCAGATCGATCAGCTCCGGCAGCACATACACGTGGAGGGGATCGATAGCCGTGCGGGCGTCCCCCTCGACCGCTCGCGCCTGCCTGGCCTGTGATCCCGCCGGCAACTGCAGTGGGCGATCGAACTGGGCAGGCGCACGCTGCGCGCCACACGGCGTCCCCACCCACGAGAGCAGGCCCCACACGGCGAACATGAACCACGGAGGCCTGCCAGGTTGCGAACAGAAAGCGATGCGTCTCACGCTTCTTTTAGATGTAGCCGAAAACGCCACCCGAGGATAGCCCGCATTGCGCAACAGCTGGCGGCGTGAACCCCCGCGTCTCGCTGAGAGGGGGCAGGCGCCCCTCCGAGGGCTCAGCCGGCCCGGAGCTCCCGGCGGAACTCCTTTTCTTCTAGCGTACTCACCCGCAGGTAGTCCAACCCTGGCCCTCTTCCGGTTTCCTTTTGTGGCATTCGGCTCTGAAACTTTGGCTCTCCTGTCACCACGGCGAAGCGGCAATTCCACCGCGCGCCGGAAGGGTGGCGCCTTGCTGGCCCACAGATCGTGGTGAGCATCTCAACTCCACCTGCCGGTACAAAGGAGAAGGACGAGCGACTAGGAGGACGTCCCGCTTTCCCTCCCTTGCGACCGGGAGACGGTGTAGGCACGCATCCCCCAAACCGGTCGGCTGTTGTCACCTGGGTGGAATAGCCCCCCTGTGAGCTCCTGGCTAGCGTAGCAAGCATGTCCGTGAAGGTGGACCGCAGTCAGGGAACTGCCAATCTACTTGCGAGGTCGCTGTGCGCCTTCGCGTAACCTTGAGGTTGAGCTCTCGACTCATGGTCCTCGTTTGGCTTTGTCTGCATCTTAGCGGCTGCGGCGTGGGAAGCGGAGTTCAACGAGCGCCGGCATCACAGGCTGCCGTCTCTGGCCATCTGCGCGGCGGACAGCAGCCCATCAACGGAGCAAGCGTACAGCTCTATGCCGTCTCCAGCGGGGGCGATGGACTAGCGTCGGTCCCACTCCTCAACACGCCGGCAAAGACCGATGCCGCAGGATCGTTCTCTATCACCACGTACACCTGTCCTCCCGGCAATCCGCTTGTCTACCTGAGTGCGACCGGAGGAAACCCGGGACTCGCGCCCGGAACACAAAACAGTGCAGCTGCCTTGATGGCAGCCTTGGGGCCATGTCAATCGGTCACCTCCTCGACCTACGTTGCCATGAACGAACTGACCACCGTGGCTTCTGTCTGGTCCCTGGCGCCGTTCATGAGCTCCTACAAGTCCGTCGGCTCAGCCCCCGCCGATGCCGAGCAGCTCGCGAACGGTTTCGCGCTGGCCAACCAGATGGTGGACATGGCCACCGGCAATACGCCGGGCCCGTCCCTTCCGGAAGGTGCTGTCGTACCCACCTTGATGTTGAACACCCTGGCCAATCTGATTGCCGCCTGCATCAACTCGCCGGGAGGGCACAGCAACGACGGAACGGTTTGCGGCAAACTCTTCGCCCTGGCGGTGAGTAGCAACGGCATCGCCCCTACGAACACAGTGGACGCGCTTCTGAACATCGCGGGCCACCCATCAGCGAACACAGCGAATCAGTTTCAGATCATCCCGCCCTATGCTGTCTTCGGGCCCAGTCTGACTTCGCCTCCCGCCACATGGTCTCTTCCGGTCAGCTTGCCGGCTCCCGTAACCACCAATTCTTTTCAACTCGGCGGGTTGATCAGTCCGGCGACGGTGGCTCAATCGATCTTCGTGATGTCGCCCACGGTCCCGTCCGGAGCCAGTGTCAGCTACTACATGGACGACCAACTCGCATCCACAGAGTCTGTTGCACCGTTCTGGGCAGGCGGCCAACTCTCTGGATCACCGTACGGCTTCTCACTTCGTTCGCTCTCGCCCGGTACACATCTTCTGCGCGCTGTCGCTACATTGCCGGACGGCAGCCTTTCAGCCTCAACGCCCATCACGCTGAACGTGGTTCCGTCTCTCAACTCATCGTTCAGCAGCACACTTCAGCCTTACGCAAACCATCTCAGTGCGCAGCAGAGCGGCGTTTCTGCGGTCCTGAACCGTGTTGCGACTGCGGGAGCCGTCTTGAGCGCTGCGGAGCTGGCCACGCGGCAGCAGGTTGCGACCATGTACCTGAACTGGGGCATCGATCCTTCGCTGGACTACACGAACGACCAATCCACAGTTCTGGCCAATCTGGCGCCTACAGGCTGGGCGGCGCTCCCGGGGACCACTGCCGCGGGTACGCCCCTCAGCATGCTGTTCTCGCGCGACGCTCCGTACTACCAGGGGATTCCCAGCGCCTGGCCACGCGTACTTCTTCCGGCGGGATACATCAGAACCTTCCAGCTCAACACCAGTCCTGACGGTGATGGCATTGGGTACGGCGAGGTCAAGGCAGCCAGCACCGACCCAGCGTTCACCGTCCGTAGCGAGTGGTACACCGTCGCAACCACGCTGAAAACCTTCCCCTACCAGATGCCGGCAAACTGGAGTGCGTCGCTGCCCTGGCAAACCGGCGGCGACAGGCACATGATCTTTGTAAATCTCGCCAGCAACACTTTCGTCAGCAGCTACAAGACATCCGTGAATCCTCTGACCGGGGGACCCGACGCGCTGTACGCCAGTTCGCCGACGCCCCTCGGCACGCTGGGAGTGAGCGGGGGCTCCAACGCGGCAAACTTCGCTGAGCTGCCGGTACTCATCCAGCCCGGCGAGGCAACCAGCCTTGCCAAGCCAATCCCGCATGCCGTGGGCGGACCCGTCGGGCGGACCTGGGCGGCACGGGTCTTTCCCGCGTCGGCGCGAGATGCCAACGTACTCACAAGCATCAACACATGCACCGGCCTCGGCTTTACAAACACAGGCCTCATTCCATATGGCGGTGTGATCCAGCTGGATCCTGCCCTCGATCTGACGAAGCTGTCCCTCACGTTGCCGGCCTTGCGCATCCTGCAAGCCATGCAGACCTACGGGTACTACGTCATGGACTTCGGTTGTTCGGACTTCGACATCTACACCGCGACCTCGGAGGCGGAGTTCGAGCCCTACGGTGGCTTGTGGGGCAATGCGAACGGGATCGGCGTGCAAAACGAGATTCAGCGAGTCCTGGTCGCGAACAAGCTCTACGTCGTCGCGCCGCTCACAAAGAAGCAGTAGGTTCTGCCACACGCCCCGTTGCCCGTTCACGCAGAAGACCCGCATAGATCTTGCGCAGCTCCCCTTCCACGGCAGCGAGACTGCAACGGTGCTGCACACTGCGTCGCGCGGCGGCCGCCACCGTTGCGGCGAAGGCCGGGTCTTCAAGAAAGCGCAGGATCTTGTCCGCGGTCGATTGGGGGTCACCAACCTCGGCGAAGGAGCCAGTCTCGCCCTCGACGACGAACTCCGACAACCCACCCACACGTGTGCAGACGACGGGCGTTCCATGGCTCATCGCTTCCAGGACCGACATCGGCACACCCTCGTTGTGGCTGGGCAGACAGAAGACGCTGGCCTGCTCGTAGAGCCGCGCCGTCTGCTCCGGGTCCGTCCATCCGCAAAGGTGAACAGAGGCTTCAATGCCCAGACGCCTGGCCGCCGCGGTGGCGCGGTCCAGCTCTCCATGGCCTGCGAACCAGAACTCTGTCTCCGGATGCCGCTTCAGGATGAGAGCCGCCGCTTGCAACAGCGTCGTGTAGCCCTTGCGGGGCTCCAGGCGACCCACGAACAACACCATCGGCCTGCGAGGTTCCCGATGGGCGTCAGCAGCGTAGTCTGCGACCGGATTGGGCAGGACGCTGATGTTCGCACCTTGAATGCGATCCCGGATCAGGCTGGCCCAGCTTTGGGACAGAGCGAGCACACGGTCGGCTTTCCCCAGGACAAACTGCACTGCCCAGGCAGGAGTTCTCTCAAACAGAGACTCAGGACTGGAGGCGTGGACATGGACAATCACCGCCTTGCGGCAACAGCGAGCGAACGCGAAGATCGGCAGCTTTCTCAGTAGACTCAACTCTCCGGCGACGTGCAGGTGAACGATGTCGGCCCTCATCACCTTCACCGGAGTACGCAGGTAGGCCAGCAGCGCTGACTTCACTTTGGCTGCAGGGCTCCGGTCGTCATAGGTGGCCAGCAGATCACACTGCATCTGCCCCCAGAGCGGCATGGTCATGTGCAGACGCACCACGGAGACAATGCCGCCTCGCGAGTTGATGCCGGGAGCGACGACCAGAACCCTGGGACTCGCTTCGGCAGTGCGGGCTGGGGCGTCCCTGCGCATCGGCATGGGGGCAACGTGCTCCGCATGGGCCGTGACTCTACGCAACGGACAGTTCCTGCTGACCATGTTCCACCACGGGGCCGATCAATGCGCGGATCTCCCGGCTGGCCGTGTAGTCCGGAACCAGCCGCTGCAGGATCAGCAACGCGTCCTGGACAGAACGCTCCTGGAGCGCAAGCCGCAGCTGCTCCATCTCGAACCGAAGCTCGCGACTGGAGAAGTTCGCTCCGCTGCGAAAGACGGAGATGCTTCGATGTGCCGTCGGCAGCAACTCCTCGTCCGAGGTCGAGAGCTCCTCAATCAGCTTCTCTCCAGGACGCATGCCCGTAAACTCGATGGCGATGTCTTTGCCCGGCGTCAGCCCGGCGAGCCGGATCATCTTCTCCGCGAGATCGACGATTTTCACCGGCTCGCCCATATCCAGAACGAAGATCTCGTTGGCGGACCCCAGGCAAGAGGCTTGCAGAACCAGCTGCGCAGCCTCCGGAATGGTCATAAAGAAACGAACCATGGCTGGATGCGTGACTTTGACCGGACCTCCATTGGCGATCTGCTCGCGGAAGATGGGAATGACACTGCCATTGCTGCCCAAAACATTCCCGAACCGTGTAGACACGCAGGTGAGATGGGAGGAGGTAGACGCGCGAACAAGCATCTCCGCGACCCGCTTACTTACACCCATCAAACTCGTGGGTCGTGCCGCCTTATCGGTGGAGATCATCACAAAGCTGCTAACCCCGTGCTGTTCACAAGCACACAACAGGGTTTCCGTCCCGAAGATGTTGTTCTCAATCGCCTCGAAGATGTGCTGCTCCATCATCGGAACGTGCTTGTACGCGGCAGCGTGGTACACCGTGTCCGGGCGGTAGGTTCTGAGCACATCGTCCAGTCGCGCCCGGTTCTGTACGCTGCCGATGCAGGGGATGAACGAGACCGACGGGAACAGCTCCTGCATCTGCCGTTCCATGTAAAAAAGAGCGGTTTCGCTGATCTCATACCCGAGAATCGCGCGCGGCCGGAAACGGGCGATCTGACGGCAGAGCTCGGAGCCGATCGACCCCGCCGCGCCCGTCACCATCACCACCTGTCCCTCCAACTTGTCCGCGATCTTGGAGGTGTTCAACTGAACCGGCTTACGCCCCAGGAGATCCTCGATCACCAGCTCGGGCGTAAGCCGTGGCCGTCTTGGCATGATCTCGGCAGACATAGTCGTCACGACGCGAAATTCAAGCTTCTGCTCCAGACAGATCTGACGCAGCGCCTTTTCCCGGTCGTCGCACTCTGCATCGGAGGGCACAATGATCAGATCGACCCGGTGTTTCTTCGCCACACGAGGCAAGTCGGTCTCCTTGCCAAGCACCGGCACTCCGGACAGGCTAAGGCCCTGCACCGTCTGCCGGTTGTCCACAAAGCCCACGGCCTTGTAGTCCAGGCAGCGACGCCGCACCTCGGACAGCACACCGACTCCGCTCTCATCCGCGCCATAGATCAGGACGCGCACACGCGCCTTTTCGCGTGCCCATCTCCGGGCCAGAACAAACACGTTGCGCGACGCAAGCCGCAAACCGGCCAACACGGCCACGGAGTAGATCGCTTGCAACGGGTACACCGACCGCGGAACGGGGCAGAAGCTCGGCGAAACCAGCGCGACCACGATCCCGCCCGTGACCGAGGCGAGCACAGCCACGGCGCTCAGCGCAGGGATCTCTTCGGCCGAGGTGAAACGCCAATGGCTGCGGCCTGCTTTGAATAGCAACAGCACAATCTCCTGGACCAGGCACCAGGTCACGGCAATGCGCGGCAGCTGTCCCAGCCAGGGGTTGGGCACGTGGCCGTCAAAGCGCGTAAACATGGCCAGGTACACGCATCCGCAGTTCAGCAGCGTCAGCGCAATATGCTTGCTGGCAAAGCCGTGCTTTTCCATCAACTGGTACACGCGAATCACCGTGCTGGCGCCGGTACGGGCCAGGGTGACGGGACCAAGAGAGCGCGTCCCCGATCCCGCGCCGGCGACCTGTTCGCGATTGGCCCAGCGATTTACCGGCTGCCCTGCGCCAAACCACCATGCCGCCACTACCAGGGGCGCCCAGGCCGCGAAGAGGCAAGGCCACGCATACGAGGGGTAGCGTTGCGCCACGGCCGCGCAGGGAGCGAGCCAGAGCAGGTTGACTCTGACGACCAGCAACGTGGTGCGCTCATGCCCAAACCGCCGCGCCAGATGCTGAAACCCGTGGGAGCGGTGCGGCGCGTACCACCGTTCGCCCCGCGCCATACGGCTGACCAGGGTATAGGTCGCGTCCACAAGGAACACGCCAAGAAGGATGAGGGGAACGAAGACCGACAGCTCTCCTCGGACGGCGGTCAGCAGCGTGAGCGCTCCGAAGCAGAAGCCCAGAAATCCGCTTCCCACATCGCCCATAAAGATGGCGGCCGGGTGCCAGTTCCACAGCAGAAATCCAAGGGCCGCAGCCGCCACGACGCCGAACAGCATCGCCGGCGCGTTCACGCCATGCGCTGCAACCGAGAACAGGCAGCAAAGCCCGCCCACGGTCACGGCCTCTGCACCTGCCAGTCCATCGATGCCGTCCATGAAGTTGGTCAGGTTCACCATCCACACCAGCGCAACCCACACACCGGCCCAGACCAGCAGCAGCGTCGCGCCGGCCCACAACGGCCCGCTGGCCGCCGGGCGCAGGCTGCGGTAGTCCACCAGGGCAAGCGCGGCCACGGCACAGGCCACGATCTGCACGGCCAAACGTAGCGGGACGGGAAGGTCCACGACGTCATCCCAGGCACCCACCATCGCAATGGCCACACCGGCGAGCAAGCCCACCGTCTCCAGCGGGCTCAGAAGATGGCACACCCCAAGCACGCCCACCGCGCCCACAAAGGCAAAAACCAGCGCGACGCCGCCCGCCCGCGGGGTCGGCAGGGTGTGTGAACTCCTTCCGTTGGGAAGATCGAGGATGTTGCGTTCCAGCGCAACCCTGAGCGCAACGCGGGTCAGGTACGCAGACACGATCGCCACAGCTGAAACAAGACAAAACAGAGTGAGCAGGTTCACTTAGGCTTCCCTTCCAGCAGGAGTCAGGTGTTCGAACCACAGGCAGGTCTTTTCCAGAGCGCGGTCCAGCGACATCGGCGCCGTCCACTCCAACAGTTCAGAGGTCTTGTCCGTATTCACCACCAGCGAGCCGAGCAGCCGCTGTGCGACCTTCTCCTGCCGCAATAGCTGGGCAGACCGCAGCAGGACCGCGGTCGGTACCGGGAGCAGGCGAGGCGTCTTGTGCAGCGCCTTCGCCACCCGCCGGATGAGTTCCCCCGTGGACACATCCTCGGGATCCTTCACCAGGAACGTCTGTCCCGCGGCGCCCGGATGATGAACAACCCTCGCAAGCAAATCCACGAGGTTATACACACTGACCAGACTTCTGCGGTTGCGTGCGCTTCCCAGCGGCAACGGCAGGCCGCGATGCACCAGCCTTAGCAGGCTAAGGAAGTTGCCGCGCACGCCCGGGCCATACACCAGGGTCGGGCGAACGATCACCCACTCCATCGCCGAGCCCTGCGCGACTTCCTGCAGGGCCTGCTCGGCTTCCCACTTGGATTGGCCATACGGGTCCAGGAAGCCTGGACGATCATCCGCGCGAAACTCACCTTCCGGCGTCGCCTCGCCGTTCACCTTGATCGAACTGAGGTACACGAACCTTCGCACGCCGGCACACCGCGCCTGCGTTGCCAGGGTTCTGGTCCCGTCCACGTTGACTTTGCGAAACTCGGAGAGCGGGTCCGCGGCACGATCGTGCATCACGTGAACGCGTGCGGCCAGATGAATCACGGTGTCGACCCCTGGGAGCAGCTCCGACCATCGCTTCCCGTCGCTCAAACCGCCAATCGAGACCGTGCGGAGCGATGCGCCCTCGACCAGCGATGCCGCGGCATCTCCCCGGACACAGGCGGTCACTGAGTGACCCTGTGCTACCAGGTGATCGCAGAGATGTTTGCCCACAAAGCCATTGGCTCCGGTGACGAAGATGTGTTTGCCTTTCATTCCGCTGACTCCCCGGCCAGCTCTTTGGGGCCGAGCGGACCGCCGCCGGAGCGCGGCCTGCGCGCACGCGCCAGCAAACGCTGCTTCAAAAACATGGCGGCAAAGATCGGCGAATACAGATTGCGCTTGGCCAGGCGACGCGGCTCCTGACAAAGGCGGACCAGCCACGTGAGGCCAAGCTGCTGGACCCATACGGGGGGAAATACCTTTTCGCCGGAAAGGAACTCAAACGCAGCGCCCACGCCCAGACACACACAGTGCAGCGATGGGCTGAACTGATGCATCCATCGTTCCTGCTTGGGCGAGCCCAGCCCCACAAAGAGCATCTGTGCTCCCGAAGCCTCGATCCGGTCGAGCTGCTCCTGTTGCTCCGCGGCGTCCAGCGGACGGAACGGTGGCGAGTAGCAGTACGCGATGGTCAGCTTCGGGTAGTCTCTGGCCAGAACCTCCGTCATCAGTTCCAAGGTGCCGGGCCGGCCTCCGTAGAAAGCCACGGGGATGTTGTTTGCCTCGGCAGCTTTGAGCAGGTACGGCATGGTCCGGGGGCCGTTCACCGTCTGCGCCGAAGCATGGCCAAGCGCGCGAAGGCACCATGAGACCGGCGTTCCATCCGGGTTCACAATGGCCGCGCGCGCATACGCGTCCCTCACCGTTGTGTCGCGGCAGGCTTCCACCAGCATGTGCGCCGTGGCGAAGCATACGTACGCCGGCTTCTGCGCTCGCGCAAGATCAGTAATCCGGTCGCAGGTGTGGTCAATGTTCGTGACGGCGACTTCCGTGTTCAGCACGGTTCCAGTTTGTGTCCGGGTTTGCATCGTTCTCGGGGCCTCGTTCGCGGAGAATCAGGTAGTAGCGAAGGTGGGGTGAAACTCCTGGGGTGTGGCAGAGGAACGGACAGGGAGCTCAACGGGTGAAGCGCGTCCAAGGACAGAAAGGCAGGCAAGAGACAACGTGTTGTAGCTCATCGCATCCGGGCTCCAAAGCTGCCCGGTGAACTGGCCATGGAGCACATAGGCCAGCAGAATCGCCAGTGACGCCGCCCCCTCAATCGAGGAAAGCCCGGTTCGGTAGATTCTCCAGCCGAAGCCGCCGACAAAGAGCAGAAGCCAGCCCACGCCAGGCACACCGCCGACCAGCGCCAGGTCCAGCATGTCGTTATGGCAGTGCTTGATGTCGGAGCCGGTGGTGAGGAACAACATCTCGGACATCGACAGGAAGCCGTAGCCCAGGGCCTGCTGCCCCGGCGTGCCGTCCACATAGGCGTCCGCCGCATACTTCCAGAAGCTCGCGCGGCCGGAGCCCGCCTTGTCCGGGTCGTCGAGGTCGCTCCAGCGGGCAAACAGGGTATCCGCTTTCACAAACAACGGCGCGATCATGGCCGCCGCCACGATCAGCAACAGAAAGCGCGTGAGCCAGAGCCGCCGGACGCCTGCTCCCAGGACCGCATACCAGAACACCAGCCACACGAGCACCGCACCCAGCGCGACCGTGCCTGCGCGCGCATACGTCACCATGCACGCGACGGCGCACAGACCCGCCAGCAGCGGATGCAGCCAGCTCTTGCGACTGCGGCCCAGATACAGCAGCGTGACAGTGCCGCATACCAGTACGCCGGTGATGTATTTGGACGTGTCGAACCATCCGGCGGACGACCTCACGGCATCGTCCTCATAGAAGTTCAACCCACCGAAGGCCAGGCCTGCCATCACGGACAGCGCCGTCAACGTCGCCCCGATCCCCAGGCCCCACAAGATGATCTCCGCCTGGCCGGCTTCCTTGCACACCACAGACACCGTGACCCAGAACAGGAGCCAATACACCATCTGTGTGTACGCCGTGAAGCTTGGCATGGGCAGCGAGCCGCGCGTGATGACCTCCTTGGTCATCACCATCGCCAACAGCACGAACCCGGCGATCGCGGGGATCGGAATCCGCCGCAAGCCTGCGGGATCCTTCAACAGAAACCAGCTCGTCACCGCCAGGAAGACAAGCAGGAGGTACCCGCGCTCGACCTGCAGCAGGCTCAGCGGACCGATGCTGATCTGCAACGCATTGTTGAGCTGGTCGACGACGCAGTCGATTGACGGGATCGCGGCAAAGGCGAGCAGCAGGTTGCGGTGGGCGACCGCGCTCTTAGTGGAGGCCATCGGCGCCTCCCGGAACCAGCGCAACGCTGCGGAACGCAAGCCGCGTTGCGGGGATGACATACACCCCGCCAAAGCCCAGCACGGTGCCCCAAACCACGCCGCTCAGCGATCCGTGCCGCGCGAACGCGATCTTCAGCGCAAGACTGGCCAGCGATGCGGCGCCAAACCACTTCAGGTGACGGACCATCACCGCCGGCTGATTCAGGATGGCGTTCATCGCCGCGATATAGCCGACAAGGACCACCCACACCGCGAACGCAATGCGCAACGAGTCTACGCCCCCGACGTCCACGCCGGACCAGCGCTTCATCAGGGAGCGGCTCGCCAGCAACAGGCAGAGCCCACACACGCTGCCCAGCCCCAGGCTGATGGCGATGGCGCGGCGCACGATGCGGTGAGCCCAGGCGAGGTCCCGGCGCGCAATGGCCTCGCCGATCGCCGGCCACAGGGGCACCATGAAATACTGCGCCACCAGCCCCATCGAGAAGATGCGCTGCATCACGGCAAAGCGCGCAACATGCGCCGAGCCCATGGTCTGGGCGATCACGATGTTGTCGCTCACGTAATAGATCAGCCCAAAGCACTGCTGCACAAAGAACAGTCCGCCCACCGCGGCCAGCTTGAAGGCGGCGCGGCGCTCGAAGAGCTTGCGTTGCGGACGCAGCCACGGCCTGATGCGGAAGAACTGCACCATCCAGTTCACCGCGGTCACGAAGACCGGTGCGCCCGCGACGGCCAGCACCAGCGTCGGCAACCCGCCGCGCGCATGCGTGACCAACAGGATGCCCGCCAGGGCCAGGGCATTGCCGGCGGCGTTCCAAAGGTCGCCCACAAAGCCCTGCTGGTACCCAAGCTGCACGCGGAGGACCGTGCCCAGCGGCATGCTGAGCGCCGTGCAGACGATCAGAATGACGGTCGCCGGTCCGGCCTCGCGCCCCGCCAGCGCCGTGTTGGTGCCATACACCCTTCCCCAGGGTATGAACGGGTACAGAATCCCCAGGACGACCAGGATCCCCAACGCAATCAGGCAAAGCAAAAAGAAGCCGCAGGAGATCTGCCGCTGCGCGAGCTGTTCGTCGTCCTTGCCATGGGCCTCAGAGATCGCCGCCACCAGGCCGTTCCCCACCCCGAAGTCCGCAAACCCCAGAAAGAGCACAAAGGAGGTCACCGTCATCCACAGTCCGTAGCGATCCAGGCCGAGATACCGGAAGGTCAGCGGGACCGAGATCACCGTCGTCGCGAGAACAACCAGCTTCGCCAGGATCGACGTACAGCCGGTCGGGGCGGCGCGGCGGTAGCGCTCCGCGGAACGCGCCGCCGCCGGGTCTCCCGGCCGCTGCCATGGCCGGTACGCGACAGGCGCGACGGGCGCGACACACGGGTCCGCGATCACGAGCTCCGGCTCGATCGGCTCGAAGACCGCACTAGCGGAGGGGACTGTAGATGGCACCGAACTGTCCTAGATGGGCGATACGTTCGGCCTTGCTCAGGCCGTCCTGCGGAACATAGATCACGTCGCCGGGACGAAGCTGCACCGCTTCCTCCAGCCGGTGAGACCCGATGAGCTTCTTCAGATTCACCACGCGGGTCACCGCGTGCTGCGCGTCGGAGCGGTCGAGGATCAGCACTTCAGACTGCTTGGCAATATTTTTGAACCCTCCGGCGACCGCAATGGCGTCCAGGATCGAAAGGTCTCCCCGCAGCTCAACGCGCCCCGGGGTGTTCACCTCTCCCTCCACATAGACATGCGGCTTGTCGAACTCCTTGAGCGTGACCGTGATCTCAGGATTCACAAGCCGCTGCGACGACAAGCTCACGAGCTTGTCGCGAAACTGGTGAACGGTCAGCCCCGCAGCCACCAGGTCCCCCAGCCCCGTAAGCGACACGTGGCCGTCCGGTCCCACGGTCAAGGTCTGGTCGAACTCCGGCGTGTAACGGTACTTCACCTCGACCACATCGCTCCGCTCGAGGCGGTACTCCGGATAGTGCTCCGTGAGGCTTTGCCCGTGGACACCCAGCACGCCCGGGACGGCAAGCAGAAGCAAAGCCAGAGTGCGTTTCATGCGCGCGACTCCCCGGCCATGCCCGCAGGCCGTGCGTTGTAGATCGACCCGAGAACCCGGCCGCCCAGGGACACAAATTGATCCCGGGCCCGGGCAATGTCGCTCTTGGCCGTCGCCCCGGCTTGCGCGATCAGGACCGTGCCGTGCACGGCGGAGGCCAGAGACATCGCCTCGTCGGAGACCGAGAGTGCGGGAGCATCCAGCAGGATGTGGGTGAACTCCTCTCGCAGGGCGGCCAGCACACCGGCCGTCGCTGTAGGTCCGCCGCCCTTTTCCAGAGGACGGGCCATCGCCTGCCGTGCCCCGAGCACCCAAAGCCGGCTGGTCTCCACGCGCTCCGGATAACTGCCGGCATCCTCTACCGACCTGCGTGCCAGCGACCCCAGGGCCTGCACGTCGGCCAGGAGGATCCTGCCTCCCTGACCGGCCAACTCCGTGGCAATGTAGCTGCAGACGAACGAAACGCCGGCCCCCGGCGTCGGCGAGGTGAACAGCACCGGCTTGGAGCGCGGATCGAAATCGCGCGGGAACACGGTCTCAATCAATTCCGAGAAGTAGCTCTGGCGCCGTACCGGGGAGACAGTCTCTTCGGCATGGAGCAGGCGTGGGGAACGTTCGGCGTTGAACACGGGCTTGCTCATGATTGGCTCCGAAGAGGGTCGCTCTCCAAACGCTTCATGGACAGGTACACCGCAGGAAAGGCGCCGTTGAAGCTGGGCGCAAGCGCCAGGCTAGGCAGCGAGGCCAGCAGGGGCAACCCGGGTACCTGTTCCAACTCATACGGCGTCGAGACGCGCTCGTTGAACAGGTCGGCCACAAAGGCCGTCGCCACTGCAATCAGCAACGACCACAGCAAACCCAGCGAAAGAATCAGACCGCGTTTGGGTGAGGAAGGCGCCTCCGCCTGGAGCGGATGCTCGGCGATGGTGACATTGGAGATGCGCTGGCTGTCCAGCATGTCGTTCACCTGGGCCTCGTCGGCCTTCTTCTTGTAGAAGTCCGTCAACTCCTGCAGCTGCTTGGTGCGCCGCTCCATCTCCTCGTACGGCACCGTCGCGCGATCCAGAGCGACCAGGCGCGCGCGGTTGGCGTTGAGTTCCCGGCTCAGTTCCTGCATCGCCGCGCGGTCGGCATACGCGTCTGCACTGGAATGCACGTACTGGTCCTGCGCACTCAGCAGGGTCGGGTTGCTGCCGGTGGTGACCTCCTCGGCACTGGCGTGCCGGGCCACTGCCAGCGCGTCCTCCGTTTGCTGGATCTGCGCCTCCAGTTCCTTCACAATGCGGTCTTCCGGGACGTAGCGCTGCAGCGCTTCGGTGCGCTTGTTATGCAAGCTCAGCAGCAAAATGGCAAGCTGTTCGGCCGAGGTCTGATTGGGCAGCGAGCGGCGCTCTTTTTCGATGGTGGGCGACAGGCTGCCCACCGCACGCTGAAGATGATCGGCGGCGGTCTCCTCCCGCCGGGTCTGGGCGGTGCTGGACGCCAAGGACTTCTCCAGTTCGGTCGACTGCTGCAGCGCCAGCGTCTTTTCTTCCGTCAACGCCACAATGCCGTGCGCCTGCCGGAACCGGGCCAGCGCGGCCTCGGCCGTCGCCAGTTCGCCGGCGTACTCCGCCGCGATCTGCTGGAAGAAGTTCGAGGATCCAGGCGAGCCGTGCAGCCTCAGGTGCGCCTGCAGGTAGACATCGGCCAGGGCCCGGACCACCGCCGCGGAGCGGCGCGCGTCCGGCGACTGGTACGACACCTCGATCACGTCGGACTTCCGAACTGCGGTGACGGTGAGATCCTTCTGCAACTGGCGGAGCGCGAGGCTGTTCCGCCGGGCCGCGTCATGCACCGACGGACTCACCAGGTCCTGCAGATGGCATTCGGCAACCACCTGTTCCAGCACATCCGCGCTGGTGATCAGCTCGATCTCTGTGTTGATGCGGGCTTCGCTCACCTCGTCGACGTACAGCACCCCCTGGGTCTGCTGATCCAGACTGACCATGGGGTTTACCCGGGCGTTCTTCACCAGGATCTTCACCCGCGACTGGTACTGGTTCGGCAGAAGGAACGCGACGATCGCGATCAAACCGAACATCCCAAGAAATACGGCCGTCGCCGGTCGCCAATGGCCCGCTATGCGTTTGATGGAAGATAAAAGTGACGGCGGATGCAGGGAACTGCTCATCAGGGGCCTTCCGATGGATCGGAATTTGAAGCGAAGGACCCCAGCAGATCCTTGGATCAGAGTGAGGTCCGTATAAGTCTCTGGGCTGCTTTTTCCTATCTCAGGTTCCCAGAACGGGGCAGGGAAGTCAAGCTGCTCAAAGGTAATAATCTCTCCGGAAGTTATGAGGTTACTTAATGCCCTATTACCTAGACAAAGGTTTATTCCTCCGGATGTAGTCTCTTTTGCGATACTTTGTTACTAAGGTCCAGCAAAGGTCGTGGTATGACTGGTTGCTGTACCTACCTTGGCGCAGGCGAGTGCTTCGGGTATGCTAGCCGCGGCGATTCGTCGGATCGCGCCAGGAAAAACGTCCCGGTTAGGACCAGCGCCATGGTTGATTTAGGCTCATTTCAACGGAATACGTCGATCCCGGAGCGCGGCTTTGCCGCCCAGGTCGCGTGGATGTTTCTCGGCTCCCCTTTGCTCCGCAGTTCCTGGCTGCCAGGCTCCGGCTGGCGGGTCGCCCTCTTGCGCTCCTTCGGCGCGCGGATCGCCGACAACGTCCAGATCAAGCCCGGCGTTCGGGTCAAGTATCCCTGGAAGCTCCATGTGGGCAGGAACAGCTGGATTGGCGAAGACTGCTGGATCGACAATATGGCGCTTGTGACGCTCGGGGCCAACGTCTGCCTGTCACAAGCCGCGTATCTCTGCACCGGGAACCACGATTGGAAAAGCCGCTCTTTCCGCATGTTTGCGCGCCCGATCACGCTTGAGGACGGATGTTGGGTTGCCTCCCGCTGCACCCTTGGACCGGGCACTACGGTAGGACGCAATGCGATTGCGGCCATCGGCAGCGTGGTTTGGAGCAACATCCCGCCAGGGGAGATCCATGGCGGCAATCCCTGTGCCCGGCGCGGCGTGCGGACCTTTGAGGACGAGAACCGGACGGAGCTCGGTCCGCAGCCATGTACCCCGTCCGACCCTCAAGCCTCTTCGCAAGCGGCCTAGTTCCCGCTCAGGAAGCCCTGAGTGGAGCGCCGGCCAGCGTGGCCGCGCCCCCGAGCGGTGCTAGGGTCGCTGCAGAATGAAGACATTGCGGTGCAGAAAAGCCTCTTCAAGCACCGGTACCTTGACGAGCATTTTGCCTAGGGCGGCCAACGCACGATGCCACACGCGCGGCTCACGCGCAACTGTCCGCCCCATGCTGCCGATCGGCGGCCGGCTGTGCTTGACGATCCGCCATCCGCCCTCTTTCGCCATCTCGCGGAAGGCGCGCAGCGTCGTGCCGTTGATGGTATTGCACCGCTCCCAGGAACGCAGTCCTTCATGATCGCGCCGGTACCACGCAGCGTCCTCTCCCCGCGATGCAAGAACCCGGTTATAGGCCTCCACCAACGTCTTTCCTGAGAACACATACTGCAGCCCGGGAGCCCGGGTGGCGAGGCTCAGGTGATGCTCAATGGGCTGCCAGTAGGATGGAAACACCAGGCACAGGTACCCGCCCGGCTTCAGCACGCGATGGCACTCGGCCAGCGTTACGCGAGGGGACTGGACATGCTCCAGCACGTCGAAGCTCAAGACCGCATCGAAGGTCCGATCCGCAAACGGCAGGGCCTCCCCGAAGGCGACATGGAAGTCGGCGCTCACGCCTTTGCTTCGGGCAAACTGGGTCGCCGTCTCAGTGTAGATGGGGTTTACGTCGATGCCGGTGATATGGGCAAGTTCATACCGTTCGGCCCAGGCAACCGACCGGCCGCCATACAAAGAGCCCAGGTCCATGACGTGCTTCCCGGTCAGCAGAGGCTTCAAATCCATGCCGAAGTAGCTGTCCCAGCTGTAGGCGATCTCCGAGTCGTACTTTGCCCGGGCGGACCGCATCATGAGGCTGGCGCGTTCCGCATCCGACGCCTGGGTGAACTTCGGGTGGCGGACAATCTCGTTTAACTCCGCCCCATTTGACCAGGAGGGGTGCTCGGTCTCCCACTGTCGCATAACTAGCTCTGCAAGCCGCACGGCAAAGGTGGGGACGGAGCGATCGATCCTGCGGTACGAAACGTCTGGTATCGCCGAATTTTCAGAAGCGTGTGCAACGGGGCCTAATGTTGGCATCGGTCTACTCACTGGGCTGGGTTGAAAGGGACATACCTTCTTCCATTCGCTGGATTCGCGGTTTGCAAACGTAGAAGGAGCTAGTCGACACAATAACATCTCTTCCCGGAGGACAAGAAGAATTCTAGCAAGCGGGCGCTCTCGCCGTAAGTATTTTCACGCTAACCCAACCAAAATGCCCAGTCTCGCTCCCTCACAAGCTTCAGCGACTTAAGTAACAGGACGAACCTACCCACAACTTAAGTCACCTGGATGAGTAATTCGGTTCTTAGACCAAATGCTGGGAAAAGTGCCTTCTCTGCAACATCCACCGGCCACCTCGGCCGTTGCCAGGCGGAGAGCTTGCACACCGCTCCGCTGTCCAGGGCATCACCAGCGCTCAATCCTTGATCTGTCGCGTACGGGGAGGGGAACAGCTCTCCGCAGGACAAAGGCGGTGCCGTGTGCGTCGAAGCGGGCCCCGGGAGGACCCCGACCGCCTCGGACCGCTTGTCGGACACCCTCCCCTTCGGGCAGGAGTTCCGCAGAAGTATGCAGCAGCGAAAACCGCCCAGCGGCTGCAGCGCTGAAGCAGGCAATAGACACAACTTTGCTTTGACCGCCATAGTACCTCCGTGTAATCTCGAACCACCTCCGTAACGAACGTTGCTGGCCCCCTTTCCCCATGAAACCAATTTCCTCAGCGAGGCTCTTGCTATGCGCACCTTCTGCCGTCTTTCCGTGATCCTGCTGCTCGTGAGCAGCTCCCTCCTTGCCAAAGCCGTGATCATCAGGACCCAGGACCCGAACTACACCAGCATCACGTCCACGCCTTCCACCTTCCGCTTCTCTCTGTGTCCCTCGTCCACGGATCCAAATGGGCCCTACCTCGACAACGGCAACCCCATCTCCGCGGACGGATGCTTTGGCGGCGTCAACGAGGTCAGGTCCACCATCACGTCGCTGACGCTCAGCTTTCCGGACACGACGGCCATCCAGAACTCGGGGACGAACGCCGCTTCGAGCGACATCTTCAACAACGCCAATGTCACTGAGACCAACGGCATCCTGAGCTTCGCCTTCAGCGGAGGCAATCTCATCGAGGGACAGACCTTTGTGGTCACGGAAGATGGAGTCACGGACCTGAGCCAGTTCCCCACGGTCACCCTGAGCTACACCACCGCGACTTCTTCGACCGTGACGCCCGAACCCTCCCCGGCCGTGCTCGTAGCGACAGGTATGCTGTGTATGGGCGGTCTGTTTCTCGAGCGCCGCCGGCACCGCGCCTGATCGCGGCAAGGCACTCTCTCCGCCCGTCCCGTAGCCTCGCGGAAGGGGTATCTGATGGGCATGAATCGAACTTCCTCTTGGCTTGCAACACTTCTGCTGATCTCCGGACACCTTGTCCATGGGCAGTCCGTTGCGCCCGGCACTTCCCCCCGCGCTCATGCATCCGGGCCCCTTCAGGTAACGATCGGACGATCCGCCACGGACCTCTTTGGCCCGTGGCGTTTCCATACGGGGGATGATCCGGCGTGGGCGCAACCTGAGTACGACGACGCGGCATGGGAGCAGGTTGACCTCCATGCACCGGACGATCCCCCTGACCCTGAACTAGGCACCAGCGGCTTCGCGCCCGGCTGGACGGCGAAGGGGCACCCCGGGTACTCCGGGTATGCGTGGTATCGCATGCGGCTGAATGTGCAGGGAGCCGAAGGCCGGCTCGCGATCAAAATGCCTGACGCCGTCGACGACGCCTACCAGATCTTCGTCAAGGGAACGCAGATCGGTGAATTCGGCCATTTCGGCACCCGCCGCGAGTGGGCATACCCCTCCCAGCCCCGCGGATTTCCACTTCCACCTGCCGTACGCGACGGCTCGATCGAGATTGCGATCAGGGTGTGGATGAACAGCGCGAGTCGGTTCACAGGCCCGGATGCGGGCGGCCTCCACGGACCGCCGATGATCGGATCGGCGCCCGCCATCGCCAACCAGGTGAGCCTGGACTGGGATGCGCTCGATCATGACATCGGCAGCGGTTTTCTGGAGATGCTGGTCCTGCTGCTGACCTTGGTCGTTGCCGTCACGCATTTCGTTCTCGACCGTACCGAACGCGCCTACCTGTGGCTGGGTCTGGTCTCGCTCGCCACGCTGCTGGGAAATCTCATCCTGCAGCTCGGCAACTATACGACCACCCTGAGCGCGACGACGGTTCTGATCGCCCGGGATGTTGTGCTCGCGCCGCTCCGCATCGGCCTTTGGGTTCTCTTCTGGGCTGCCTGGTTGCGGTTGGCGCCGCCCCGCTGGCTGTTCCGCCTGGTTTGGGAGATCGTGGGCATGTTGGCCGTTGGTACCCTCATGCTCAGGCCACCGTTGCACGGTCAGCTCGTGCCTCTGCACTTCGCTGCATACCTCACTCCGGCTCTGCTTTGGCTTAAGCTGGGGCTCGCAGGGCTTCTGTTCTGGTTCACCTACAAGGGCATCCGCAAGGATCGGGCAGAGGGCTGGTTAGCGCTGCCGGCGATCCTCCTCGCGGTGGCCGCCAACTACCAGAATGAGCTGCGGCTCGCCCACATTCGCATTCACTACCTGATCTTGGGCTACACCTTTTCGCTGGGCCAGCTCTCTACCATTGTTTCGCTCCTGCTGGTGACGTTCATGGGCTCCAGGCGCTTCTTAACCGCGCAGCGCCAGAAGATTCAGTACCGGCTTGAGGTCGAGCAGGCCAGCGAACTGCAGCAGGTCATCATGCCGAGCAAGATGCCGCATGTGCCGGGGCTGCGCATCGAGAGCGAGTACCGCCCTTCCCGCGATGTGGGCGGCGACTTCTTTCAGATCATTCCCAACACGCGGGATGCCAGCGTGCTCATCGTCGTAGGCGACGTCACAGGCAAGGGCCTCCGCGCGGGCATGCTGGTGGCTCTTATCGTCGGCGCCATCGACACGGCGGCCCGGGAGGATCCCGATCCCGCTCGCCTGGTCAGCGTGATGAACGAAAGCCTGTGCGAGCGTGGCTATGCCACCGCCACGTGCCTTGTTCTGAAGATCGGCGCCGATGGGACACTGCTGGCCACCAACGCCGGACACATGTCTCCTTATGTCAACGGCAGGGAGCTGCAGATGGAAGGTGCGCTTCCGCTCGGCGTTCTCTCGGGTATGTCCTATGAGACCGTCGAGTATCGTCTGAAGGAGGGCGACACCGTCACTCTGATGACCGATGGCGTCGTAGAGGCACAGGACGAGGACGGCACACTCTTTGGGTTCGAACGCACTGAGGAGATGGTCGCCCTGAATGCGACTGCAATGCAGATTGCTGACGCCGCGCAGCGATTCGGCCAGGAAGACGACATCCTCGTGCTCCGCGTCCAACGCACGGCCGATCAGCCCGCCCTTGCCCATGCCTGACCGTTAGCGTCGTGCGCAGCGCGCGCCATCAGCGAAGGATCATCGAGTCACAGGGAATGTTCGGCCATTCGTAGTCCTGTGATCTACGCGGAGGAGCTCTGGCGCAACCTGCTGCAAACGCTGCTGCAGTGCATCCGCGAATACCTCAGAGGCTAGCGGGACCGAAGGTGGTCGGATGTGGGCATAGTAAGGATCCGCTGCGAAGTTCCTCGCCGGCAGCACGGCCGGTGGCGCGGCGTTCAGATCCGCGAAGTTGCGGCTCCGCATCCCGCCGCCGTTGGTACAGGCCGGTACGGGCGCAAGATAGACCATCACCTGCGTTCCCGGGGTGCTGTATCTCTTTTGAAGCTCTTCGACCGAGCTGTCCCCTCGCTGCTCCAGAAACGCAGGAGGAATGCGGCAAAGGTCTGTAAGGGAACCGAACTTCTCAACGTACGGCGCGTGTCCAAGGCCTTCCGCAATGTCGCGAGTCCGGCTATGACCGTGCAAAATCGCGGTCACCATTGTGGCACTGAAGCTGCTGTAAAGCCGCAAGGGAAATTCGGCCATCTCGAGCGGATGCTGCAGGGCGAAATGCGCAATGTCTTTCGGGCTCGCATGCCGCATCATCATCTCTTCGCCTTCAAAGAGCCGCACCTTGGCAGCGTGCTGGTAGTCAAGGTTCCAGGCTGAAAAATACAGAACGATCAGCTTCGGTTTCCGATGATGGGCAAGAAACTCACGCAAGGGCCCATCGCCGATCACGGGCAAGCTCCCCACAGTGCTCGGCAGCACAACGGATTGGATCCCGAGTTGCGCATTCACGATGCGTGGATCGATGCCCAGAAAGGCGCTTGAATCGCCAAAGATAACAACATCGGCATTCGGCGTCCCGGAGGCATACGGAAACTCCAGTTCCGGTCCCCATTGTGTCTCACCCCACTCCTCGTAGGAGCGCGAACACACCAGCGGGAATGCGGCCAGGTAGCCCACAACGGGGAGAATGCATGCAAGCAGGAGAAAGCGCAGATAGCTCCGCCGGCCGCGGTCCGTTGTCGTTCCCGTACTAAGGTCGAGCTCAGGATGAGCGATCTGCTGTGCGCTGGCCATAGTTGATCGGTTCCTTCAGAGTGCCGTTCAGCTCAGGCGGCCATCAATCCTCTGTGTGTTGGGCCCTAAAACTGGAAATACAGGAACGTGGTAGGCAGCTCCATCTTCACCAGAACAGCGAAGATCAGAGCACCCATGACAAAACCAAGGATGGGCGAAGGGCGCCACAGCCACTGGAAGCGGCTGGGCTCGCGGTCCGAAGGGGCGAGTTCAATAGCCGGCTTGTACCTGGCGAGAATTTGTTGGGTGTTCGGTAGTCCCCACACGATGAACAGACCAACCGCGATGGGGAACAGCGCGCCCAGGGAAGGATCGAAAACCAGGTCCGGCGGCAGCGAGACCAGGCCATGATGCAGGCCCAGCATCCCGGCCACCATCGTAAGCGCAGCGCCCGCGCCGGGCGCGCGGAAGAAGATCTGCGCCAGCACGACCGCGCCGAAGGTCAGAAGCACACTGCCGGCACGCGTAAGCATCGCTGTCGAGCGCGACTTTGCGGGCCGCGGTTGACCGCCACGAAAGACACGCCATGCATGGTTGATCGTGAGATACACCGCGTGCAGTAGGCCGAACACAATGAACTGCACGCCCGCTCCGTGCCATACACCCGCAAGAAGGAACGACACGAAGGTCGGGAAGCCGATCATCATCGCAAAGCCTGAAGGCGTGGCCATGGCCTTGCGCGAGATCTTCATGCCGCGCTGCGCCCGTTGACGGCTTACCCAGAGCGCGAGAGGGTTGTACAGGTACACGTTAATGTAGCGCGTCAGCGTCATGTGCCAGCGCTGCCAGAAATCGATGACATTGGTGCTCTTGTACGGCGAAGCAAAATTCAACGGAAAGTCGATCGAGAACATCCGCGCCAATCCGTTCGCCATATCCGAGTAGCCGGAAAAGTCGAAGTACAGTTGCAGCGCGTAGGACAGCACGCCAACCCACGCCGACTTCGCGGCAATGTGCCATGTGGCTCCGAACGCCGCGTCCGCATTCACCGCAAAGCGATCGGCAAGCAGTACTTTCTTGCACAGGCCCATCACAAACCACGTGAAGCCGACGCACACATCTTCCAGCCGCAGACGATAGTCCCGGTCCTGCTGAAACTGCGGCATGATCTCGGCATGGTGCAGAATGGGCCCCGCGATCAGGTGCGGGAAGAAGGTCGCAAACAGGGCGTAGCTGCCCAGGTCCTGCTGCACCGCGCCGCCCTGCTGCAGATCCACCAGGTACGCGATCTGCGTAAACGTAAAGAACGAAATGCCAAGCGGCAACACCACATCCGGCCAGCGGTGCCCCGTGTGCATGTGCTTGGACGTGAAGTTCAAAAGCGGCATCAGGTACTTGTAATAGCAAAGCGTGAGGAGATTGATCGCAATCGCAAAAACAAGAACCGCCCTGGAAGGAAACCTGTTCGGAATGCGCCGGCTGATCAGCGCACCCATCACGTAGTTGAACAGGATGGAGGCGCACAGAAGGATCAGGTAGGGCGGCCGCCAGTACCCATAAAACACCAGCGAAGCGAACGCGAGCCAGAGCACTACCGCCTGCCGGTGCCAGCGAGCCGCAAGCTGGTACCCGGCCAGAGTCAACGGCAGAAACGTGAACAGAAAGATGTAGGAATTGAAAAGCATGCATGCGCCCTAAGCGCTTCTAAGCTCCCAAGAGTAGGTGTCCCAGATCAGCCGCCAGTGTTACTCGCCTTATCGGCAGCTTCCGTGCAAACTTTAGCGACAATTACGCCGGCTGGGCAGTCCCGGTCTTTGCATTCAGCTTCGCTTCGATCAGATGTACCAGATGACCCACGTTGTGCAGCGATTCCACTTCGACGGTCTTGAATTTGATCTTCATCCGGACCTCGATCGACACGATTAAATTCACGTGATTTGCCGAGTCCCAATCGTGAATGTCTGCCGCGGTCGTCTCCGGAGTCAACTTGATCGTGTCATCGTCAAACACGTCGCGAAAGATCTCCGTCAGCTGCCGATAGATAGTGGCTGTGTCCATGCCTCTCCCTTCAAAATCTTCATGTGCGTCGGCCGCGGCACAAAACCCCCAAGCGGCAACTCCCACCGCGTCACGCCCTCCTCCACGCTGTCCGCCGGCGTGAATCCAAGCTGCTTGTAGTGCTCGCGCACCATGCTGTTCTTGGCCGAGGGCCGGTACTCGCCGCTCAAGCGCGTGCAGCCCATCTCCGCCGCACGCTCCACCACCAAGTTCAACGTAGCCTCTTCCACACCGCGCCCCAGCACCCGGCAGCTCATCAGCCACGTGTCGATCTCTAACGCAGTTCCCCGCCGGTACCCCACGATCAAGCCGATCACGCCGTTGTCGCCATGCACATCGGTCAGGCGGAGTTGCAACGTCGCCGCATCCTCATCGCTCATCATGCGGAGTACGTCAGCCTCGGTGTAGCGCCTTGTGGTCAGGTTGAACTGGTTCGTCTTGTTCATCAACTGCACGATCCGCTTCAGCCCGGTCATGTCGAAGCTGTTCGCGAACAGCTCCATCCCCAACCCATCCAGAAACGCGCCGATGTCCGTCGCCGCGGCACGGGCTGCCTCACGCCGCGCGTTGGCCAGGTAAAGCTCGGTTCGCTCCCGATCCTCGGCGGTCAGATCCACAGCCTCGAAGTACCCCGCATCCGCCAGCGTGCGCGCGTACTCAGCCGGATCTTCCGGCATCTCCGGCACCGCGACCATGGGCAGCTCCGAACGCACCAGCCGCCGCTCCGCCGGGTTATCGTCGACAAACACCAGCGAATCCAGCCCGATGTTCAGCCGCTCTGCGATCGTGCGGATGTTCGTGGCCTTATCCGTCCAGTTCGCCACATAGCAGGCAATATCGTTGCGCCGCAGCACCATCTCCGGATG
This sequence comes from uncultured Acidobacteriaceae bacterium, assembly GCA_964252405.1. Lineage (GTDB taxonomy): Bacteria > Acidobacteriota > Terriglobia > Terriglobales > Acidobacteriaceae > Granulicella. Next base: position 25,870 of record CAXUNH010000018.1, read on the forward strand.
CTTCTCAAACGGCTCCAGCGCATTCGCCTCGTCGTTCTTCGAACACACCGCCAGGATCACGCCGCGCTCGCTCAACTGTTTGGCGTAACGCTGAAAGGCAACGAACGCCTCGCCTGCAGGGCTGCCCTGCCCCAGGGCGATCCCCTCCAGACCGTCGTCGCCGATCACGCCGCCCCACAGCGTGTTATCCAGATCCAGCACCAGGCACTTCGCGCTGCGCCCCCACAGCGCCGCGATCAAACGCCCTATCTGGTCGCCATACAGCACAGACGCTCTCGGATGGATCTCCTGCTTGGCCTGATACCACAGCGACGCGTCAAACCAGTTTGCCAATCCGTCCTCGGCGGCCCAGGTATCCACGCTCAACAGGTGCACGCCTTCAGCCGCCGCACTCGCGCGAATCTCTCCGTTGATCTGCGCGACGATCGCTGCCGGCGACGTAGGCAGCCGGTTCTCGTTGTTGCCCATCAGGACCGGAAAGCGCGGCAACAGCGTCTGCTGGATCACCGCCCTCGCACCCAGCGCATCCTTCGCGGCATGCCAGCACTGCCGCAGATTGGCCATCGCCGCTTCCGCGCCGGCGTTTTCTCCCCCGGCAAGGTGCTGCGCGTCAAAGGCAAAGCACACCACATCGGGCCTGAACTGGTACAGCCCCGATTGCGGATCCGCCAGCTCCTGCCGGTAGAGCCCATACGGACCAACGTAGATCTCCAGCAAAAATCCGCGCCGCAGGCCACCGAGCCGAATTGAGGGCAGCAGATGGCTCAACGTCGAAGACCCCAACAAGGCGAACCGGATCACAGGCAGTGACGGTGCGCTCTGCGCCTGAGCCAGGACCTTCCCCACGGCCTTGTCCAGCTTGCCTGCGCGAATGAAATCCATGCGGCTGTTCGCGAGTCTTCCCAACAGCCCGAGAGCCTGTTCCGTAGGCTCCTGCCGCGCTGCTTCGAGGAGACCGGACCAGCCCGGGACTTCGGGCAGCCACGCTAGCTCAATCGGCATCAGGAACTCTCCGCTCTGCTGGATTCTGTGCAGCCCTCAAGCGTCACAGAGGGGCAGGCGCGCTTCAACTTCACGCGTTCGGAAGCTCACCCAAAGGTGGTACGCTACCGATCATATCAGGGCCTGCCGCTGCTCTCACCGGAGCCCGACGGTCCCGCACTTCGCAGCTTCCCGTCACAGACCGTCCGCGTTGCCGCACCTCTGGAGGCCTTTCGCCCATGTCTACGCAGTCCGCCCCGGCCGGCGACTCTGCCTTCGCGGACTCATTCCATCGACCCACCCTCCATGCGCCCCGAGCCCTTTCTCACTGGGATGGCGCAGGTATGCTCGCTGGCTTTCTCCTCATCCTCGCCTTCACCGTCGTCAACTCCCGCGGGCGCGTCTTCTGGGAAGACGAGATGCTCGGCTGGCTCCTGCTCACGGATCCCTCATGGCACCACATGATCCGCGCGTGGAACCTGGGCGCGGACGGTGGTGGGTTCTCCTTCTACATCCTCGGGCGCACGTGGTTCGCGCTCTTCGGCGACTCGCGCCTGGCCTTCCGCCTCTTCTCATCGGCCTGCTTCGGCGTGGCGTTTGTGGCCACATGGGCCGCGCTGCGCCGCAACTACCCCACATGGATCGTCGCCTTCGCCACCGCGAATACGCTGTTCTTCAGCCCCCCACTCACGCAACACTTCATGGAAGGCCGCTTTTACGGTCTACTCGTGATGACCACCGCCCTGGCCATGTGGCTGGCCCTGGTTCTGGACGACACACCCGATCCCACACCGACCCGTCTCTACGTTGCGGCGTTCTCGGTCCATGCGCTGCTCACCACAAGCCACGTTCTCGGCATTGTGTTCAGCGCGTCCGTGCTCCTGGCAACAATCGTGCTCGACCGCATGCGCGATCGCCGCCGCCTCGGCTTGTACCTCACGGTTGCCGCCTCCTGGCTGCTGCTCCTCCCGGAGAAGACCTCCATCCTCGCCGCAGCCCGGGTCGGCAAACCACACTTCTGGACCCGCGCCCCCGGGCTGTGGGGCATCGTCGGCGCCTATAGCGGCTTCAGCCACGAGATCCTGTTCGTGCTTGTGCTCCTCCTCGCCGCCACCGTCCTGGCCCTCAGCCAAACCCCGGGTGGCGCAGCCCTCAGCCTGCAGCGCAGCTATCGCCAACGCCGGCCCGTGTACATCGCAACGGGCTGTCTCTTGCTGGTGCCTGTCGCGTTCCTGCTCGAAGGCCTGGTAGGTACGTGGTTATTCACTGATCGCTACCTGCAGCCCGTCACGATCGCTCTGGCCTTCGTCACGGCCGAGCTTTGCTGCTCCCTTGCGGAAAGCCTCGCGCCTTCGCTCGCTCCGCGCCTTCCACCCATGCTGCTCACAGCTGTGCGCGGAGCGGCGGGGGTGCTCTTCGGCGCGTTCACGCTTGTGTGGCTGTTCCACCATGTTGCGCAAATCACGCCTTCGCCGCCGGACTTCACCGAAGCGCTCACCGCCCACATGCCGCACAACCTGCCCGTCGTCGCAGAAGACGCGTTCACCTTCACGGAGCTCATGAACACGCAGTCCGGCTCAGGCGTGCACTACATGTTTCTGCTCGATTGGCCGTGGGCCATCAGTCCCGCTTCGCCCCGTCTCGAAGTCACCCAATACCACCTCATGGAGAATTGGAAGCTTGCCGGCTACTTCGCCGACAGGATCGAAACCGCGGACAGCTTTCTGCGTCAAACTCCGCGCTTTCTGCTGATCCACGACGCCGGCATTCACCCCGCGCCGCAGGAAGTAACGGAGATCGGCAATCCCCTCGAAGAGCGCCTCGCCCACGACCCGCAGTTTGAGGTGCGGGAGGTCTTTACGTTGGATCGTGTCTATCACGACGGCGTGCGCGACACCGTATGGCTGGCCTGCCGCGGCGGCTGCGGGACCGTGGCGAACCCCGTCGCCGGTCCAACCTATTGCGTCCGTTACGCCCCCGGGAAGGTCTGCTGCAACGACCAGCCCTGCATATCCACACTCCCCGCAGACGTCCGCAAGAAAATCGAATAACGCGGCAAAGCGAGAGCCCGAAACTCACCGGTACCGTTGCTGATGCCACTCCCAGGCATCGCGCAGGATCACATCCAGCTCTGCCCGCTTTGGTGTCCATCCCAGCACCCGCTTTGCCTCGTCCGAAGCCGCCACCAGACGCGCCGGATCGCCCGGCCGCCTTGGCTTCAGCTCCGCCGGGATCGGGTGTCCTGTGACGCGCCGCGCGGCCTCAATCACTTCCTTTACCGAGAAGCCCGCTCCATTGCCCAGGTTCAGTACCAGACGCGACTGCTCCTCAAGCGCCTGAAAGGCCAGGGTGTGCGCGTCCGCCAAATCAGCCACGTGGATGTAGTCGCGAATGCATGTGCCGTCCGGTGTCCCGTAGTCCTCGCCATAGATGAAGATCTTTTCGCGGCGGCCCAGCGCTACATCCAAAATTAGCGGGATGATATGGGTCTCCGGTTCGTGCGCCTCTCCACGCCCGGGAATCGCACCCGCCACGTTGAAGTAGCGCAGGGACGCATACCGCAAGCCGTGGATGCGGTTCAGCCAGAGCAGCATCTGCTCCACCAGCAGCTTGCTCTCGCCATAGGCATTGGTCGGCTGCAGGGCCGCATTCTCCGGGATCGGCACAAACGCCGGCTCGCCGTAGACCGCCGCGGTGGAGCTGAACACCAGCTTGTTCACCCCCGCCGCAAGCATCGCCTCAAGCAGGGACAGGGTCGATGCTGTGTTGTTGCGGAAGTAGAGCTCCGGCTTCTGCATGGACTCACCCGCCTCGATGAGCGCCGCAAAGTGCAATACACCCGCGGGCTGCACCTCGCGCAGGATCTCTTCCACACGCGCCCGCTCCGCAAGGTCAACCTGCACGAAAGTCGCACCCTCCGGCACATACTTCCGCTGCGCATGCACCAGGCTGTCCAGGATCGTTACCTGGTGCCCAGCCTGCATCAGTTGCACGGCTACCGTGCCGCCGATGTACCCCGCACCCCCTGTCACCACAACCTTCATGCCCGTTTCCTCTCTGCTACATCGCGGGAGTTTCTCTTCTCAGGAGCGCGAGCCGGCCTCACCGTTTCGCGGCAGCCTGGCGCAACGTCTCCGCGGCCAACTCCGGCGTGATGTCCCGCTGCGGCGATCCCAACATCTCAAACCCCACCATAAACTTCCGCACGGTCGCAGAACGCAGCAGCGGCGGATAAAAATGCGCATGCAGCGTCCACTCCGGATGATCTTCGCCATCGTGCGGCGCCGGATGAAAGCCCATGGAGTAGGGAAACGGCGTCTCGAACACCCGGTTGTAGCCACGCGTCACGGTGCTTAGGAGGTCCGCCAAACCTGCGCGCTGCGCCGCACTCTGCGCCGCCATCGTGGGCACAGGCTCTCGCGGAATCAGCATCAGCTCAAAGGGCCACACTGCCCAGAACGGCACCAGCGCCGCCCAGCTTTCGTTCTGCGCCACAAGCCGCGAGCCCGTCCCACTGCCCTGCGCCAGCTCCATCTCAAGGTACGCGGGCAGCAACGCCCGGCCATGCTCTTTCAGATAACTGCGTTGCGCCGCAAGCTCCAGCGCAGGCTCATCCGGAATATGTTCCGTCGCCCAGATCTGCCCGTGCGGATGCGGATTGCTCGCACCCATCATCGCCCCGCGATTTTCAAAGATCTGCACATACTGCATGCCATCGCGCTCGCCGAGCTCCGTCTCCTGCTCGGCCCACAGATCCACCACGCGCGCGATCGCATCGACCTCCATGGTGGCCAACGTCAGGTCATGGCGCGGATCAAAGCACAGCACACGGCACAGCCCACGCTCCGTTTGCGCGCGCAACAGCCCGGCGCCGCCGGCATCCATGCGCGCGGAAGGCACATCCTTCTTCAGCGCCGCAAAATCGTTGTCGAAAACATACGTTGTCGTGTACTTCGGCGTGCGCTGGCCGCCGGCCCGCTCATTGCCGGGGCAAAGATAGCAGGCAGGATCATACTGCAGCGCGGCGGGCGCGGCAGGCGTCTCCGTCTGTCCCTGCCACGGCCGCTGTGTGCGGTGCGGAGAGACCACCACCCACGATCCCCGCAGCGGATTCCACCGCCGGTGCGGCGCTTCCCGAAAGACCTGCTCCAAATCGCTCATCTATGCCTCACTCGCCGCCTTCTGCGCGCGTCGCAGGGCGCCGTCCACCGGCTCACACACGAAAACCTCAGCATCAATCCGATACCGCCCCAGATACGCCGCGCGCAACTGCTCCGTAAAGGCCGTCACTGCCTCCTTACGCACAAGGTTCACAGTGCATCCGCCAAAACCGCCCCCGGTCAGCCGCGCGCCGTAGCATCCGGGCAACCTCGCCGCCTCGTCCACCAGAAAATCAATCTCTTCCACCGAACACTCGAAGTCGTCACGCTCACTGGCATGCGCCAGCAGCATCAAGTTCCCTGCCTCCTCGGCATCGCCTGCTTCCAGCGCCTTCCGCATCAGCCGCACCCGGGCGTTCTCCGTGATGATGTGGCGGCACCGTTGGTACGCCTCGGGCGAGATGCGGCTGCGCACCTCGTCCAGATCGCTTTCGCCCGCGTCGCCGAGATCCTCCAGGTGCGGATGCGCCTTCACCACCGCGGCCTGCCCTTCTTCCACCTGCTGCCGGCGCTTGCCGTATTCCCCGCCCCCAATCGAGTGCTTCACCATGGAGTTGCACACCACAACCGCGGTCTCCGCCAGCGCACCACGATTCATCGGCACGGCCTGGTGCGCCAGCGTACGCGTGTTCAGCAGCAGCGCACATCCCTCCTCGGCCAGCACAATCACGGTCTGGTCCATGATTCCTGAGGGCGCACCCACAAAGTGATTCTCCGCGCGCTGGCACAACAGCGCCATCTCCTCCGGCGGCATCGCCTCGCCCATAAACGCCAGCAGCGCAAACGCGGTCGCCACCTCCACACTCGCCGAAGAGCTCAACCCACTGCCCAGCGGGACGTCCCCACGCAGGCTCAACGCAAACGGAGGAGGCTGCAGACCCTTGCGCTCCAACTCGCGTAAGACACCGACCGGGTAGTCGCTCCAATCCTTCGCCGGGCCCCGCCGATCCTCCGGAGACTCCACGTGCTCTCCGCGGAATCGCTCGCTGCGAAACCGGTACATGCCATCCTTCGAGGGCTCAATCGTCGCGTGCGTAAAAAACGGGATCGCCAGCGGCAGCACCAGGCCGCCGGTGTAATCCGTGTGCTCCCCGATAAGATTCACCCGGGCGGGAGCCACCGCCGTTTGTTTCCGCGCTTCCGTCATCGCCTCTTCTTTCCTTTGGTGGCCGCCCGTGCAGAACCGCAGAGCGGGTCGTGCCAGACGGTCCGACTACAGCCTATGTAATCGGTTTCTCAACACAAAATGTACACCAACCAGGCGCAACCCGGAGGCCGCCGTTTCCACTGTTCCGCCCCGCTATACCCGGAGATCCCGCATGTACTCGGCATCGATGCGCAGGGCCTCAAACGGGGCGATGTCATAGTCCTCCTGTTCCACAAACACGTGCCGGATGTGAGCGCTCTTCCCTGCTTCGAAGATCTTCCGGAAATCCACGGTGCCCCGCCCCAGCTCGGCCGCCCGCGGTGGATCCGCAGCCGTCGCAGGTTGGGTTGTCGGTTTGAAGTCCTTGATGTGCAGCATCGAGATGCGGTCCGGGTACCTGTGCAGGTACGCCGCCGGGTCGCCGCCGCCCACCGTCACCCATCCGCAATCCATCTCAAAGGTCACCAGGGCAGGATCGGTCAACCGGATCATCTCGTCAAAGGGCACGGCGCCGTCCTTCAGCGCAAACTCCATCGTGTGATTGTGGTAGCCGAACTGCATGCCTGCGGCCTTCACCCTGCGGCCCCACTCGTTGAAGCGCTCTGCGTTAAAACGGTAGTCCTCCATGGTGAAGCTTTCCACCTGGCCGCGGAAGGAGGGGTCCTGCAACCGTGCAGGATTCTTGATGCCCGGGAAGGAGCAGATGAGGTACTGCAGCCCAAGCGCCTTGCAAAACGCCACAGTCTGGTCGAAGCTCTTGTTCAAATCGTTGAAGGAGTAATGCGCACTGACCAGCGACAGTCCCCCCGCCCGCATCGCCGTCTTCACCTCTTCTGCGGAATGACCATAGAACCCTGCAGCTTCGACCTCCTTGTAGCCGATGGCCCCAAGCTGCTTCAGTGTGCCGGCGTAGTCCTTCTGCAGCATCTCGCGCACAGAGTACAACTGCAATCCCAACGGCAAGCCCAGTGGATAGGCATACCCCTGCCCGCCGCGAAAGCCGTACGCTCCAACAGCCAACGCCGCCGATCCCATTGCCGCAAACCGCCGCCGGCTCACCCCTCGAACACTCATCTCCGCCATCACTTTCCTCTCTTCGTCTTTCATTCTCACCCTTCAAACCCACCAGGGCTCGACAGGGGGCTCCTGCAACACCACCCGGGACAACATCGCCAGCGCCGCCGACAAGCCTTCATGGACAGACAGCAACGCATCCTCATGCTCGATGCTCAGCACGCCGTCGTATCCCGCCAGACGCAGCGCGCTCGCAATCGCCTTCCACTCTGCTTCGCCGTGACCCCACCCCACGCTGCGAAACAGCCAGGAACGCTCCCCCATCTGCGCATAGCTCTTGGTGTCCAGCACACCATTGCGCCCCCGGTTGCCCGGATCGATGGCCACATCCTTTGCATGAAAGTGAAAAATGGCCTCGCCGAGCGTGCGGATCGCCGCAGGAATGTCCACGCCCTGCCACCACATATGGCTGGGGTCCAGGTTAACTCCGATCGCCTCGCCGGCTGCCTCGCGCAGTTTCAGGGCGGTCTCCGCGTTGTACACGCAGAAACCCGGATGCGCCTCCAATGCCACACGCACGCCGGCATCGCTGGCCACCGTGTTCAGTTCCCGCCAATAGGGCACCAGCCGCTCCGCCCACTGCCAGGTCAGCGCCTCCGCAAACTCGGGGGGCCAGGCCGCCGTGATCCAATTCGGCGTTCCGTCCCCGGGTCCACCGCCGGGACATCCTGAAAACGTCACGACGGTGCGTACCTCCAGCAACTCCGCCAGCCGGATCGTCCGCCGCAGGACATCGTCATCCCGCTTTGCGATCTCGTCCCGCGGGTGAACCGGATTGTTATGGCAACTCAACGCACTGATCTCAAGCCCCGCGTCTGCCCACTTGCTGCGGAACTCCGAGCGCCGCGCTCCGCTCGCCAGCAGACCCTCGACATCGACGTGCGCCGCCCCAGGCCATCCCCCCGTGCCCAGTTCAACGCTCTGGATGAGGGTATATCGCTTCAACGCACGGAGCAGCGCATCGAGCCCCAGCGCCCCAAAAACCGGCGTAAACAACCCAATCTTCATGCATCCAACCTCAACAGCCCTAACCTTCGCTGACCCGCTGACCCGCT
>CAXUNH010000019.1:0-34052 GCA_964252405.1 uncultured Acidobacteriaceae bacterium
GCGTATCCTCCTCCTCCACCATCTCTGTGGTGATGTCGCAGATATCCCGGCAGACCGGCACGTGGTACTCCGCCAGATCGGCATTGCAGTACCGCGCCAGGGACGGGTCCAGCTCCGTGGCCTCATGCAGCGCCGAGCTCAAGCCCCAAACCTGCCCTCCCTGCAACTGCGCGTAGGCCGTCCGAGGGTTCATGATCCGCCCTCCCGCAAACACCCCTACCATCCGCGGCACCCGCACCTCCCCCGTGGCCCGCGACACCCGCACCTCCACAAAGTGCGCTCCATGCGCAAACTGCATCCGGTCCTTCAGCAGCGCTCCGCCCGTCATCACTGGCTTGCCCCGGCTCACCAAAGCAGGCCCAATCACCGGTGGCAGACCATGCGGTGTGTTGGTCGTCCTCTGCACCAGCGGCTTTCCCCGGCTCACGCGCCGTAACGTCACATGCAGCACCTCCTTCGGATGCGGTTCACTGGACGCCTCCGGCCGGTCCACCTCACCACTCTCCGCTCGAAACGAAGTTTCCTGCCCATACCTAGCGCGCTCACTGCCGGGAGAGAAACCGCTTCCTACCGTAGGATTCTCCCGCGCAAATGACTGCTGAAACTGCAGCTTGACCGCTTGAGGATCATGCGTAAACACCGCATATCCGTCGATCAGCCGGATCAGCCTCGGATCGCACTTGTACAGCGAACTCCGTTTGTCCCCGGAGGCCGCTTTGGCCAGCCGCTCGCGGATCTCCTCACAGCACTTCGCCAACACGCTGCAGATCGTGGCGGTGGAGTTCGAACCTGCCGACAGCGGCGCAGCCGGCAAGTGTGAGTCTCCAATACGTATCTCGACACCCTCCATCGGCAGCCCGAGCAGATCCGCAACCGTCAACGCAACGACCGTCCGGATGCCCGTCCCGATCTCGTGCGTGCCCACCTCCACCGTCGCATGCGGACGCGCATGAGCTCCATCCATGCGCAGTTCCAGCGTGATGCGGCAATGCGCAGGGCCGATCTGCGTCGGGTAGAACGCCGACGCAAAGCCCCATCCGACGAAGTCCTCGTCGTCGCCCATGGAGCCAACCTTCGGGTCGCGTTTCTGCCATCCAAACAGCTCCACACCGCGCTCAATACACCGGAGCAACGACCGCGAAGTATAAGGCCGCTTCGTGGCGAGCTCCACCATCGTGTCGTTGCGACGCCGCAGCTCCACAGGGTCAAGTTCCAGCGCATAGCTGAGCTCGTCCATGGCCGACTCCATCGCAAACAGGTAGGGCATCTCCGGCGGCGCCCGCATAAAGCCCGGCGCCTGCCGATCCGCTTCCACGTTGTGCACCAACGTACGCACATGGGGAATGCCGTATAAGCGCGAGGTCGAGTCTGAGCCCGCCGTGGCGAACCTCTCCGTCCGACTCGTCAGCTCCCAGCTCTCGTGATCCAGCGCCAACAGCTTGCCTTGCGCATCGGCTCCCAGCCGGATGTGGTGCCGTGTCTCTGCCCGGAAGGTTCGTAGCGAGAAGCCCTGGCGCCGCGTTGCGACGAACTTCACGGGGCGATCAATCAGCCGCGAGGCAAAGGCGATCAGCGCAGTGAATTGCCCCAGCTCGCCCTTCGACCCGAAGGCACCGCCAATGTAAGGGCTGAGCACGCGTACCTGCGTCGGCTTTACCCCAAGCTGTTGCGCGATCCCATACTGAAAACCACGCGCGTTCTGGGTCGACTCCCAGATGAGCAGTTCGTCGCTGCCCGTCTCGCTCTTTCGCCACGCACACGTGGTCTGAAAGAGTTCGATTGCATTGTGGTGTTGCGGCGGCGTTTCATACCAAGCGTCTAGGCCAACAGCCGCCTGCTCAAACCCCTGCTTAACATTCCCGGCCGTCACCTCCGTTTCGCCCAGCGACTTCGCCTTGACCACGGCGGTACCACGGTCGTCGAACGTCCCCGCAGGCTCTTCCGCGCGGAACGAAATCTGGATGGCAGCCACAGCTTCTTCTGCCACTTCCGCCGTCTCGGCAACGGCGATCGCGACAATCTGATCCGCAAAGAAGATTCTGTCAGACTCCAGCGGAGCGACCGCTTGCGCCATATAGCCGTGGTCCATCAGGGGCTTGCCTGCCTTCACTCGCTTGCCCACGTTTTTGTGGGTCAGGATCTCGAGCACTCCCGGGATAGCCCGCGCCGCCGTATCGTCCAGAGCCGTGATCCGTCCCGTCGCAATGGAAGACGTCAAGGCCGCCGCGTGGGCCATCGGCTTAGTCGCTACGCGCTCGACCTCGCTGTCGCCGGCGTTCTGCAACGGCCTGCCTTCCGGGCCCAGGAACGGCCGCTGATCTGCCCCATACAAGGCCTTGCCGGTGACTTTGGCCACTCCATCGATCCGCCAGTGCGATGTGCCGATCCGTCCATTCGGTGTGACAAGTTCCATCTATCCGGGTCCCCTCCTGGTGAGATGCGATACTTCCCTCTTCACGCTTGCACTGCACGATCACTCTGGCGGAAGATGCGCCGCACTGCCCGGGAGCAAAGCGTCAGCAACTGTGAGCGATCGAGTCCCGCGCATTGCGCGATTGCATCCTAAAGTCCATTGGAGAAGCGCATGAAGGCTGCGGTTTTGCACGACTATGGCGCACCCTCGAAGCTGAGGTACGAAGACTTCCAGGATCCCACCCCCGGTCCGGGCGAGGTACGCGTCCGTGTCCTCGCGGCCAGTGTGAACCCCGTGGATTGGAAGATGCGCTCCGGTGAAGCAAAGGACCGCTTCCCCGTCCAGTTTCCTGGCATTTTGGGCCGCGATGTGGCGGGCATCGTCGAGTCCCTGGGCGAGGGCGTCACCGGCTTCGCGCAGGGGGACAAGGTCTTCGCCCTTGCGCATAGCACCTATGCGGAGCTGTGCGTTGTGAAGGCCTCTGAGCTCGCCCACATCCCCAAAGACCTCGACATGGTTGCCGCAGGCACTGTGCCGCTCGTGTCGCTCACGGGGGACCAGCTCATTCGTGTCGCCACGGAGGTGCAGCCCGGGCAAACGATCCTACTGACGGGCGCTACCGGCAGCGTGGGACGATGCGCGTTGTTTTGCGCGCTGGAGATCGGCGCAAAGGTGATAGCCGGCGTTCGCAAAAAGCAGATCGGCGAGGTTCTCGCGCTTGGCGCTACCGCAGCCATTGATCTGGGGGACGAGGATGACCTCGCGCGCGTTGGCCTGCTGGATGGAGTTGCCGACACAGTTGGCGGAAAGCTGGCGCCGCGCTTGCTTGCGAAGGTAAAGCCCGGCGGTGCGTACGGCAGTGTGCTGGGGCCACCCGCAGACGCAGAACTTCACCCCCTAGTGCGGGTGAAGCCCATGATGGCACAGCCCAACCCCCAAACCGTTGCCCACTACGGCGAGGCGTTGCGCGACGGTAAGCTCAGGATCCCGATCGACCGCGCTATGCCGTTGTCCGAGGCAGCCGAGGCACACGCCCTCGCCGAAAAGGGCGGCGTGGGCAAGATCGTCCTCGTTCCTTAGGAGGAGATGCTTGAACTGAGAGGGTCAGCGCTTCCCGGCAGCGAGCACGTCTCGGGACTCGGCAGCCGGTTGATCCAGGAGAAGGTTGACGTTCGACGCTTTCGCAAGCGCGCCCGCACCGCGGGCAAACTCCAGGCCCCGATGGAAGGCCTTGTTCTTCCACGCACGCTTCGCCTCGGAGAGCATCGCTTTATGGATCGATTTGAGTTCGCGCGACGGTGCCCGTTCGTGTTCGTCCCAATGCTCGGCAGCACGCTCCAGAAGGTGCTCATACTCTTCCCTGATCTGCGCCCCGACGGTAGGGCTTACATCGTCGCTGCTCGTCTCGCGTGCCAGGGAACCGAAGGCGAGATGCTCCCCGGCGCGCAGCAAATCTGCCGCGCTTTTCGCCTCGTCCTGTGCAAAGGCGGCTTGGGCAAAGCTCGTCAGCGTGTTGAGCTGCGCGAGCGCTTCCCCGTTCAATTGCGTGTGAAGGATGCGCAGCCGGTGAAGGTGTTCATAGGCCCTGCGCGCATCGTGACCGGGACCTTTGGGAGTCTTCTTGGCTGCCTTCTTGGCCACCTTCTTCGCAGCCTTGCTCGCAACCTTCTTCGCGGCCTTCTTTGCTAGCTTTGTATCGGGCATGGTTCCTTTCACGACGATGATCCGCGTGCAGGCCTACTCTGTGGAGCGCCGAACGGGCTTGGTGATCAGGGATTGGCGGTCCTCAGGCTCAAGCAACTGCGGCTCTTCCTGCTTCCGGCGTTGAGCTTCGTTCTCCACGACAGCGCGCATCCAGTACTTGCCCTCAGCGTCTGTCTCCACGCCATGAGTTTCCCGCTCGAACCCCGGGAATCTTCGGCCGAAGTCCTCCATGGCAAGGATCAGTTTCATGACGGGGCTATTACTGTCGCCAAGACGTTCGCCGGGCATGCTCATCGGGATCCCCGGCGGATAGGGGACCAGCATTACCGGAGCGATACGGCCAGCCATCTCCTCAAACGGGATCTTCTCTGTCTCACCGCGCACAAGCTTTTGGTACGCCTGCGCGGGCGTCAGCACAGGATCGAAGTCCTCATCGCAAGCCGCGTTCACCAGGCCGGCCAGATTCATCTCAATCATCGCCGCGTGCATCTCGTCCGAGAGTTCACGCAAGGTCTGGTTGCGGTACCGCGCCGGGAACCGCTGCACCAACTCGGGCATGGCCTCCGTCAGATCAGCCTCGGAGTCATAAAGTCGTTTGAACTCGAACAGATTCTCCAGCAACGCACCCCACTTGCCCTTGCTCGTGCCCACTGAAAAGAGCACCAGGACCGTGTAGTCGCCATTGCGCGCGATCTCCACACGGCGGCCGTCGAGAAACTCCACAAGGATCGCCGCCGGAATGCCCCACTCCTCGATGACACCCTGAGCGTTCTGACCAGGCATAAGGATGGTGACCTTTGTCGGATCCAGCATCACGTAGCCATCCAGGATGTCCTCGTCCTGAAATCCGTGCCAGCTCTCTCCCGGCTTCAGCGTCCAGCAGTCCGAGGTCGAGATCAGCAGCTTGTCCGGCGCTTCTTCCAGCACGCAACTCTCGCCGGTCTTGGGGTCCACAACCTGCTCCGGCTGATAGAGGCGAAAGAACCATCCATCACCATTCGACTCCGCCTGACGCAGGCGATGGGCGACGGAGGACATCGCCTTGCGGAAGCTCACGGCATCGCCTATGGTCTCTTCCATCAACGTGTGTCCGGCAGGCTCATCCATCATCGCGGCGGCCACATCGAGCGAGGCAATCAGCGGATAGAACGGCGAGGTCGTTCCATGCATCATGAACGCTTCGTTGAATTGATCAAAGTCCATCGGTGCGCGATCGGAGAGCTTCACATGCACCATGGAACCCATCGAAAACGCGGCCAGCATCTTGTGCGTGGATTGCACTGCAAAGATGGCCGGGCGGTTGGGCATCTCATCTGGAACGCCCATCGCGTAACGGCCATGGTAGATCTCGTGGAACTTCGCATAGGCGTACCAGGCCTCATCGAAGTGCACACGCGGCACACTCAACGCCAGTTGTTCCACCACCTTGTTCACGTCGTAGCAGAGACCGTCATAGGTGGAGTTGGTCACCACCGCGTAGCTCGGGTTGCGCGAGGTTGCACCCGGCGTGAACGGGCAGCGATCAATCAACTCCTTTACCGACTCCGGACTGAAGCGCCGCAGCGGCACAAGGCCGATCATCCCGTAGCCGTTGCGCGTGGGCTTGAAGTACACGGGACGCGCGCCAGTTACGGTAAGCACATGCGCAATCGACTTGTGGCAGTTGGCATCGGCCAGCACAATGTCGTCATTCGCGATCACACCATGTCCAACGATCTGGTTTGACGTCGACGATCCGCTGAGCACATAGAAGGTCCAGTCTGCCCCAAAGATCCGCGCCGCATTGCGCTCGGAGTCTCCCGGAGGTCCGATGTGATCCAGCCATGAGCCGAGCGGGGCCGTCGAGATCCCCAGATCCGCGCGCAGCAGGTTCTCGCCGAAGAACCGATGAAATTCCATGCCGATCGGGTGCTTCAAGAAGGCAACGCCACCCATGTGCCCCGGCGCGTCCCAGGAGTACGCTCCCTGGTCGGTGTATTTTTGCAGCTCGCGGAAGTACGGGGGCAGCAGGCTCGCGTGATACCGCTCCACAGCAAAATCCACCCGGTTGGCGATGAACGCCGGCGTGTCGCCGAACAGGTGAATGTACTCATGCACCTGCCGCACCACTTCAAGAGGGAGTTCACTGACAAGCGTGCGGTCAGCTATCAGAAAGATCGGGACTTTCTTGTTGCGCTGCCGGGTGGCGCGCAGAATCTGCAACGCCGCATGCTCGGCAAACTGGTTGTCGCCTTCAAGATCCCAATCCAGAAGAATGGCGCTGTACGAAGGGTCAGAGGTGACCAGAGAAAGACCATCTTCAGGGGTCGAGGTACGGACGACCTCATAGCCCTCGTCCTTGATCGCGTCGACGAGACGTTCCATGGCGCGGTCGGAGACAGACTCCGTCCCGCCCAGCTCGCCGGCGATCAGCAAAACCCAACGCCGCTCATTCATCGCTGTCTATGCTATCGCTGTTTTGTGAATGCCACGTACCCTGGGCGGGAGCGCTGTCGGTCCCGTCAACTCAGAGTCTCCTGCAGCTTGCCGAGCGTGCGGGCGAGATCCTTATCGTGGCGGCGCTGCTCGTCGATCTTGGAGATCGAATGCATCACCGTGGTGTGGTGCTTACCGCCAAACTGACGGCCGATCTCGGGCAACGAGGCCTCGGTCATCTGCTTGGCCAGGTACATGGCGATCTGGCGTGGAACCACGATCTGCCGCGAGTTGTTCTTCTGCTTCAGCTCACCTACGCGCATGCCGAACTGCTCAGCCACCGCGCGCTGAATCGCCTCAATGGTGATTTTGCGCACCTGCGTGTCAATGAACTGCTTCAAGCACTGCTGTGCGGTAGGCAGCGTCATCTCCACGCCGTGCAGGCCGCACCAGGCCATCAGCCGCACCAGCGCGCCTTCCAGCTCGCGCACGTTGGTTCGTACATTGCCGGCGATGAACAACGCCACGTCGATCGGCAGATGCGCGTTCTCCAGCTCCGCCTTGCGCTGCAGAATGGCCACCTTCGTTTCAAGATCAGGCGGCTGGATGTCGACGACCAGGCCCCACTCAAAGCGTGAGCGCAGCCGGTCCTCAAAGCCGTTGAGCTCCTTGGGAGGCCGGTCGCTGGCGACGACGATCTGTTTCTGGCTCTCGTGCAGCGCGTTAAACGTGTGGAAGAACTCTTCTTGCGTGCGTTCCTTGCTGGCGAGGAACTGAATGTCATCGATAAGCAACACATCGGCAGAGCGGAAACGATCGCGAAAGCCCGTGATGCGATCGTGGCGCACGCAGTTGATCATCTCGTTGGTGAACGCTTCCCCCGTAATGTACGTGATTGCCGCGTGGGGCTGACGATGTTTCACGCCGTGTCCGATGGCATGCATCAGGTGCGTCTTGCCAAGACCCACACCGCCGTAGACAAACAACGGGTTGTACTGCCGGGCAGGCCGCTCGGAGACCTTTTGCGCGGCCGCATGGGCAAACTCATTCCCCGAACCGATCACGAAGGCATCGAACACATACCGCGGGTTCAACTGCGCCGCAGTGTTCCAATCGAACCGGCTCTGTTCAGGCCCAACCGCCGGCGCGGAAGCCGGGGAGGGACGGCTGGGCTGCGGCGCATTGGCGGAGTGTGTGGGTTGCGGCGCGAAACCACCGTCCTCCCGTACACGGGGCGTCGTTGGTTCGGCGGGCGGCGCCTGAAAAACAACCTCGTCGATCTCCAGCCCAAGCGTATCGATCGCTTCGTGGATGTGATCGCCGTAACGATCGCCGATAATCTCGAAATCCGAGGAAGGGACCCGAACATACAGGGTGCGCTCCTCGACATGCGAGAACCTCGTCGGCTTAAACCACGCCTCGAAGCTCTGCCGCTTCACTTTCTTTTCCAGCGCACCAAGAATGCGCACCCACTGATTCAAAACGGCGGCGGGGACCGGGACAAATGACATCGCGTGCGGCTTCCTTCGTGTCGTAAGACGTTCTTGCGTTGAGCCCGTGAAGCGTGGCAAAAGTAGCCGAATTGGGCACGGCAATCCGGGCACACACAGATGTGTGTTGCTCGCAGAGTCACCGTTTCTCGTGAGCTCAGCCGTCGAACGGCCGAGAGAGTGAAGCAACCAAGGGCGGAACTATCTCCTCGCGGGGCAAACCACCCTTTGTCGGAACGGAGTCGATAGTAGCACGTTGAACGAGGGCAACTGGAGGGTCTCCGCCCAAATTTTGTGCCCATTAGACCGCTTGCACCAGCCATGGTGAAACTTGACTTTGGTTGTCTGTTCCACCCACGGTTGTAACCTCTTCTACGTTACTTAAGCCGGTCCCGGTTTGATGGTTTTGGCGTGCTCGGCTATACTCAGTAGTTGCTGCCCAGCGGGATTCCATGCATTGCGTGCCCGCACTGACGACTGCCGTTGGCGTCGCGATGGGGCAGACGTGAGATCTACAGGACAACACAATGCCCAAGCGCACCTTTCAACCCAACCGCCGCCGCCGTAGCAAGGTTCACGGCTTTCTCAGCCGCATGAAGACCAAGGCCGGCGCTGCTGTGCTCAGCCGGCGCCGTGCCAAGGGCCGGCATAAGATCGCCGTCTCCGCCGGCTTCCGCGACTAGCACCACACAATCGCTTCCAGACCTGCGGGAGAGCACTTCCATGCAGCAGCCAGTATGGCTGGAGACCGCATGCAGGGCTCTCCCTGAACTTTGGTCGACACGCGTTGTCGACCAGGTCGACGATCAGTACATCAAAGTCGCTCGCGTTCAGGGGGAGTTTCCCTGGCACGAACACGTCCCTGAAGACGAGATGTTTCTTGTGCTTCGTGGGGAGTTGCGCATCGGCCGTCAGCCGCAGGACGGCGGTGACGTTCTTCTTCGAGCCGGTGAATTCTTGTTGTGCCGCGAGGTGTTCGTCACAATACCTCCGCCGTCGAAGAGACGTGGCTTACGCTGATCGAGACTGTCACGACCCGTCACACGGGCGATGAAACGACGCCGGTGACGCGGTCGCTCGAACAGCAGCTTGGCCTTTGACCGTCCCTGCACGCTCATCGACAACGTAGATCAGAGATGTCCACCAACACACAACATCGGCTGCGCAAACACCCCGACTACCAGCGGGTGTACAAGGCCGGGCGAAAGCAGTGGGCGAAGCAGATCGCGTACTTCAGCGCGCTACGGGAGCCAGGCTCGCAGGAAGCCCTGCGCAGCGAAACCGCGGGTCCACGGGTTGGGCTGACGGTGCCCAAAGCGCTCGGCAAAGCGGTGGACCGCAATCGCATCAAGCGCCGTCTTCGTGAGATTGTGCGCAAGGCCGTCTTTCTTCTGGGGGATACGCCCGTCGATGTCGTCCTCCACCCCAAGCGCAGTGTGCTCGACGCCGACTTCCCCGTTCTGGAGCGTGAGGTGGCGCTGATCTTCAAAAGCGTGCGGGCAAAGGCCTCCAGGCACACCCCAGCGGGCGAGGTGCAGACGTCCTAATGTGTGCGGCCACAAACTCCGCAGCGGCACCAGGCACCTCTCCCCGCGAGCGCTGCGCAGGTGCGCTTCTCTGGTTCTACAAGCAGGCAATCTCGCCGCTACTGCATGGCGTCTCTGTGACGCAATGCAAGTTCCTGCCTTCCTGCAGCGAGTATGCCTATGCCGCCGTCGTGCGGCATGGTTGGGTCCGCGGTACATGGCTTGCCTTGCGCCGGTTCAGCCGTTGCCGGCCCTTTGTGCAGGGCGGGGCGGATCCCGTGCCCTGATCGAAAGGGAACCAACCGGCTCCACTCACCGTTTACCATAAGAGAAGCGTTCCTGCGTCCCTTTCACTCACCTTTGTGCGCAGGCTTGAGATAGGAAATACCTTGCCAGAGATTCGAAACCCCAATGCGGGCGGTGGTGCGGCCGGCGGCGGTCAGGACAATCGCTCGTTCTTGTTGATGATGCTTGTGATGATGGGCGTCCTGTTCGGCCTGCAATACTGGCGCGCCCGCCACAACCCTCAGACTGCCGAGCCCAGCGCTCCGGCGACGGCCCAGGCGCCTGCGACGACGAACCCAGGCGTGAACAACACCGCGGCCGCCGCGGGAGCACCAGGAAAGACCCAGCCTGGGGCAGCGGCGGTCCAGGCCGCGGCGGAGAGCACCACCTCGGTCGAGAACGAAATCTACAAGATCACCTTCTCCAATCGCGGAGCGCAGGTCGTCTCCTGGATTCTGAAGCGCTACAAGGACAACGAAGGTCAGCCTCTCGACCTTGTTCATGAAGGTGCCGCGAAGCTCTACGGCTACCCGCTCTCGCTCTACACCTATGACGCGTCGCTTACCCGTGCCTTGTCCCAGGCCCTGTATGTGCCGTCCGCGACCGGAACGCTCGAGAGCCCGCGAACAGTGTCGTTCAACTACGAGAGCGGTGATCTCAAGGTCAGCAAGACCTTCAGCTTCGGCGCGGACTACGTCATTCATGCTGACACCCAGGTGCTGCGCAACGGGATGCCTGTCGCGGCCACGCTGGCTTGGCCGGCGGGTCTGGGCGATATGGAAACGGCACAGGCCTATGCCGGCGCAACGGTCGATGTGATGACCAACGGCAAGGAAGACCACACCGCCTTCAAGAAGATCACCGGAGGCGCGACACTGAACGGTCCCTTCGATTGGGCCGGCACGGCGGACCAGTACTTCGGCGCGGTGTTTCTGCCCGACCGGCCCGCCGATGCGACGCTGGTGACGCTGCGCAATGAGATCGACGTGAACAAGGTGCAGCGCCGTGTGGGTCAAGGCGCGCCCGCCAAGGGCACGATGATGGTCCCGGTGCTCGGCGCCGCGCTGGGCGACCGTACGGGCCACGTGCAGACGCGCATCTTCGCCGGTCCAAAACGCATCGAGGTTCTCCGATCGGTCAGTTCGGCAAGCGGGCACAGCCTGGAGCCGCTGCTGGACTTCGGCTTCTGGGGCGTCATCGGAAAGTGGCTCTTCGAGGGGCTCCAATTCACGTACAAGCACATCGCGCACAGCTGGGGATGGGCGATCATTCTCTACACCATCCTGATCAACCTGGTGCTGCTCTACCCGCGGGTGTACTCCATGCGCGCGGCGCTCAAGATGCAGCGCATCCAGCCGCAGATCGACGCCATCAAGGCCAAGTACAAGAACCCCAAGCCCACCGATCCCAAGGCCGCGGAGATGAACCAGGAGATCATGGCGTTTCAGAAGACCCAGGGCGTCAGCATGTTCGGTGGCTGCGTCCCCACGCTGCTGCAACTGCCGCTTCTGTTTGCGTTCTTCACCATGATGACCAAGGTGGTGGAGCTGCGCCAGGCGCACTTCTGGTGGCTGCCGGATCTGTCGTCCGCTGACCCGTACCACATCCTGCCCATCGTGATGGTGCTGACCTCATTTGCCGTGCAGTACTTCACGCCCATGCCCGGCCAGGATCCGCAACAGCAGAAGATGATGGCCTTCATGATGCCGGCGTTCTCCGGGTACATGACCTGGAACTATGCCTCAGGTCTGGCGCTTTACTGGAATGTCGGCAACCTCATCATGATTATTCAGCAGCAAGTCATGAATCGTACGGCCCTGGGGCGTGAGATGCGCCAGCTCCAACTCCAGCGCGCCAAGAAGAAGCAGGCGGCGGGCAGCAGCGGTCCACGCACAATCCAGGCACGGCGGTAGCGGGCAGGTACACTGGATGCGGAAACCAGCCTTCCCTAAGGGCCGGTTTTCGCATCTCAGACAAACGGCTCGTGTTGCGGGCCGGGGAACCCCATGCAAGACTTGGCGCAGGCCGCCGAAACCGTCGCTTCCTTCATGCGGCTCTTGACTACCACCGGTGGTCTCCGGCTGCGCTTCCGCATCACCGCCGGTGCGGGCGCCGTGGACCCGGATGGGTTTGAGCGGCGGGACATCTATGTCGAGTGCAAGGGACCCGATGCTGGTCTGCTCATTGAGCGGGACGGCGAACTTCTGCGCGCGCTCGAACACATCGCAGCCAAGATGCTTGACCTTGACCCGGAAGAGCACGATCGCGTCTCCTTCGACACGAACGGGTATAAGGCAGAGCGCGCCCGTGCCTTGCGATCCAGTGCCGAACGCGCGGTCGACAGCGTGGAAGACACAGGCACGCCGTACAGTTTCCCGCCCATGAACTCCCGTGAGCGCCGGATGCTGCACATGTTCCTTAAGGACTCCGGGCTGCAAACGGCAAGCTCCGGCGAAGGCCCGCGGCGCTTTGTCGTGCTCTACCCGGAAGGCTACCGCATTCCGGTGGAGGCTCCCCGTGAGGGGCGTGGCTACCGGTCCGGGACAGGCGCCGGTCGACGCCGCCATGAGCGGCCCCCCCGCGGCCGCTACTAAATCCTGCTAAAGTTTCCCGCCCGCCTGCCGATAAGAACGGTATGTCCTCGCTTGAAAGCGGCGCGTGCCGTGACGAACTCCGTGCAACACAGCCTGAACTGGGTCAGCCCTCGGTAGCTGCAGGACCGCCTCGACGTCGCCTTGCGCGGGTCGCATGCGGGGGCGACCGTCAGCGTGGAGTGCGCCTCAGACTTCGTCCCACGTCTCCCAAGGAAACGGTGGCGAGGATCGCTGGTCCCCATTTCCACACCACGGCGAGACCGGGGAGCCGCCCGCGAGGCCTCCGCGCGGTCTGGCGCGAGACCAGTTTCAGGGCGGATTTCCCTCGGTCGTTTGCTCTCCCTGTTGAAAGAAACCATGCAGAAACACCAGAAACTTTGCCGTTTCCTGAGCCTTTCACACACTCAACGTGGACTCTTCCAGCCGCTCCGTCCTGGCCTGACGTGGAAGCCGGGAACAAACCTGGACTGAACTTCGCACACTTGTCCGGAACTCCGCACACTTCGGTTTCCGGCCCCTCGTTTTGGAATTCCTGGGCTGCCACTAACGTGTTATGGCTACAACGTTTAGGGAGCTTATCCACTTCCCCACCGCAAACGACGGATACGGAGATCTAGAAGTATCTTTCCATCTCTGTTCTTAGAAGCTTTCCCTCGCACTCGGTCGCGGCTCAGCCCCGCGCTGGAGCTTTACCCGAAACCCCACAGTTCCGCCGTACTAATTCACACCCCGGGTTCCCTGCACAAAGCCGGAGTTGTCGCCTAGAATCAACGCAATCGCAGGAGAAGAATCGTGTCGACCGCTACCCTCACGCCCGATGTCACCGCAGTTCCCACCGGCAACCTGGAGATCACGGTTTCACGTGCGGAGCTGCTCCGCGAACTCACGGCCGCGCAGACGGTGGTGGAGCGCAAGACCACCATCCCGATCCTGTCGAACTTCCTGTTCGAAGCCAGCGCCAACGAGGACGGCAGCGGACGCCTGACGATCACGGCAACCGACCTGGACCAGTCACTCAAGACGAGCTGCGCCGCCCGAGTGAAGAAGGCCGGGGCCTGCACCATCCCGGCCCGCAAGCTGTACGAGTACATCCGTCTGCTGCCTGAGGGTGACATCTCCATCAAGCTGATGGACAACCACTGGGTGCAAATCCGCGCCGGCCGGTCCAACACCAAGATGGTCGGCATGGCGCGCGCGAACTTCCCGCAGGTACCGGAGTTCCCCCAGGGGCTTGGCTTCAAGATCGCCGCGGGTTCGCTGCGCAACATGATCGCCAAAGTGATCTTCGCGATCTCGAACGAGGAGTCGCGCTATACCCTGAACGGTGCGCTGCTGGTGCTCAAGGCCGAGTCCATGGCCATGGTAGCCACCGATGGCCATCGACTCGCGCACATCGAGAAGCTTGGCGAGAACCTCGAAGGGCTCTCCGGCGAGAAGAAAACCCTCATCCCGCGTAAAGCTCTGGCCGAGCTCAACGGGCTTCTTTCAAGCACCGACGCGGAGCAGATCGAGTTTGCCGATGACGAGCAGACGTTATTCTTTCGGATCGGCGGGCGCGTGCTCACCAGCCGCAAGCTGACCGGGCAGTTCCCCAACTACGAGGCCGTGCTGCCTCGCGACAACAACAAATTCGTCATCGTGCGTTCTGAGGACCTGATGAGCTCCATCCAGCGCGTAGCGCAGTTTGCGGATGAGCGGTCGGGGGCGATCCGCATTCGACTGGAGCAGAACGAGCTGAAACTGAGCGCGCAGTCGACTGATTCCGGGGAGTCTGAGGACATCATCGAGACGCCCTACAGCTACGATCCCCTGGTCGTCGGGTTCAACTCGAGTTACCTGATAGACTTTCTCAAGGCTGTTGGTGAATCCGGCGAAGTTCGCATGGAGTTCAAGGACGCGCAATCCGCGGGACAGATGCGCCCTGAGAATGCAGACGAGGACGTCCGGTATCGCTACATCCTGATGCCGATGCGCATCTGACGTTAGAAGCTTGTCGCAAGCGATCCACTGAGTAACCCTTTCGCGACCAAACTAGGCTTCAGATATTGGTCTACTCCAAGGGTCTTGAAGGATTTCGTATGCGTCTCTGGACACGTCTCGCCGTTCTGGTTCTCTGCTCTATTGCTCCTGCCGCTTTCGCCGAGTCGGTCTTCTCGTTCGACAATGTTGCTGCGGGACAGGCGTTGCCGTTTTCACTCAGCGTGAATGGCCTGACCGCAAGCTTCGAGGGAAATGGGGCCGTCTGCCCGACGGCGGGATTCTCAGGCAATCTGTTCGTCGCGCTTACCGGCAATGCCATCATGCAGGGTTTCTGTGGCAACACCAACCCCGGCAACGGTCCGCTGGCGATCAACTTCTCCGAAACCGTCGGCAAGCTTACCTTTGCGCTCGCTCTTCACGGCACTGCTCCCGTACCGGTCACTGTGACCTACCTGCAGAACGGAACAATTGTCGGGACACAGACCATCCAGCCGGTCGTGCCGAATGGGTCCCTGTGTCCAGAGGCCGTGGTGACCTACGCAGGTGGCTTCAACGCAGTCACGCTGTCCAGTACCGCACTCCTCGCGGTGAATAACGTGGACGCCGTGCCGGTGCCCTCGGCTGCGCGGTAGGGTGCTACCGAGACCAAGACGTTCTCAACAGGGTCGCCGTCGCTGCGGGAACCCTCTGAGGCAGAGAGTCTGTTCCACCCTACGCTGGCTAGATCTTAGGCTCCCAACCCTTTTCATAAGTGCGGCGTGTCATCGCTTCGGCCTCAGGGTCCTTCAGGATTGCGTAGGTCTGCGGGTCCGTGTGCAGAGCCCGGCCCGTAAAGTAAGCGATGTTGGAGAGCTGTAACATCGTCACAGCTACATTGCCCTGCGCAACGGGCTGCCGCAGCGGTTCACCCGTGCGGATCGCCGCGATGGTATTCGCAAAATGTGCGTCAGTCATGGAGTCCGCGCCGACCAGGTCCGCTGACGACGTGGGCCCCTTATTCGGCACTTTGTACGAGGTCTGCAGCTTGTCTTTCAGGTCGTACACTTCGTACCCGTCGCGGTCGACGATCACGCTGCCCGTGGTGCCGTGAACGCATGTGCCGCGCTCACGCCCGAAGGTCGTTTTCCCGCTGCAGCAGTCGCCCTTCCACGTGATCAGTTGGTCGGGGTACACGAAGCTGGTCTCGATCGTGTCGTAGAACTGCCAGTCATCGTGGGCAGCGTAACGGCCGCCCGCTGCAGTGATCTCGTTCGGGAACTCCGCCCGGAGCGCCCATCGAGCTACGTCGACCTCGTGCGTGGCGTTATTCAGGGTCTCGCCGGTACCCCAATTCGTGAACCAGTGCCAGTTGTACGGATGGACGTTGTCCTTGTATTCACGACGCGGCGCCGGGCCCTGCCAGAGATCCCAGTTCAGTGTCGCGGGTACTGGCACAGCTTTGCCGACGCCAATGGGCTTCCGCCGGTTCGTGTACCAGGTCTCTGCCCAGTAGGCCCGACCGATCAGGCCATTGTGAATTTTGTCCACGATCTCGATCGAGTGCGGCGAGGAGCGCTGCTGCGATCCCATCTGGCACAGCTTGCCGTACTTCTTCTGCGCTTCGATGAGCAGCTTGCCTTCCTGCGGATTGTGGGAGCAGGGCTTCTCCACGTAAACGTGCTTGCCGGCCCCGAGCGCAAGGATGGCCATGGGCGCATGCCAGTGATCCGGCGTCGCAATGGTTACCACGTCGACGTCCCTGGATTCCAGGACGCGGCGGAAGTCCTGTTGCGTTTGCGGAAGGGCACCCGTGACCTTTTCAGTGGCTCCCGCGTACTTGTCCAGGATCACCGTGTCTACATCGCAGACCTGAGTGATCCGCGCTGTCGCATGGTTCGCCTGCAGCGACGAGAGATGCGCGTAGGCCCGGCTATTCAAACCGATCACCGCAAAGTTGACCCGTTCGTTGGCTCCGGCAATCTGGGCATAGCTGCGGGCCGAGAAGCGCGACGAAACCGCAGCGATACCGGCAGCCGCGGTTGCGTTGCGCAAAAAGGTACGTCGAGAGGACATCGGATCTCCTGTCGCGCACACATGCTACCGCAGGGAATGCAGGGTCGTCTCTGAGCCTCGAGGTTCCCGCAACCGCCACGCCGTGCATCGCATAGGATCGACCTAATCGCGAGAATGAGGTGAGGCATGGCGAAGACGCATCCGGTACGTGGAATCCTGGCAGGTGTAGCAGGCGGGCTGGTCGCAGGTTGGTTGATGAACGTTTGGAGTGCGGGACCAGGCGCGGCGATCGCCAAAGAGTTGGAGTCGCCCGAAGAGCAGAAACAACTGGCCGAGATGAGCGACGGCGAGGACGCCACGATGAAGACGGCGGATGCGCTGGTGAGCGCTCTGGAAGGCGGGCGCCACCTGACCCATGAGCAGCGAGAACAAGGTGGCCCGATCGTGCACTATGCGTATTCCGCAATCATGGGTGGGCTCTATGGCGGGCTCGCAGAGTATCTGCCCGTGGTGCGCTCCGGCTTCGGAACTACGTATGCTACCGCGCTCTTTGCCGGGGGCGACCTGATCGCCGTACCCGCCCTCGGCCTCTCGAAGCCGCTGTCCGCCTATCCGCCTGCTTCCTATGCTGGTCCCTTCACGGCGCACCTGGTGTATGGGTTCACGACGGAGTTCGTGCGCAGGGTGGTCCGGCTGATCCTGTAAAGGCGATCGCGCCTTTGCCCTGGCCCGCTCAGAAACGGATCACCGCGCCTCCACCGAACTCCTGTAGCGTCTGATTGCCGCTCTGGTACGCGTTGATCAACCCTCCACCGTACTCGGCTCGCAGGTCCAGGTGCGGGAAGACGGTCAGGTCGACGCCGCCGTTGATCTGCCAGGCGGAGGAGCTGGTCGTGTCCGGATTCACGCCGTAGTTCGTGCCGACCCCGCCGACCTCCGCCTGAACGTAGGGCTTGAGCGGGATCACCGGCAACTTGAGGGAAAGACGCGCTCCAACAAGCCCGCCGTGGATCTTGTTCCCGTAGCTATTCGAGTTGGAGCTCGACTGCGTGAAGTAACGGCCATCGATCCCAAAGCGGAGCGGACCGACCTTGGCGAAGTCGTCATAAGCGCCGATGGTGAAGCCACCGGAAGAAAAGCCAGCGTCCTGCTGCGAGGTACTGCCGGGAATCGTGTGTGTTGAGCCTAGAATGCCTCCGGAACCCATTCCGTAGATTGCAAACTGCGCGTGGGCTTTGGGTTGCGGAACAACAAAAAGAGCAAGAAGAAAGGCAGGGGCAAGCGCAACAAAGGGCAGGCGGAGGTGCATGGTCGCTCCAGACTTGGTGAATGTTGTGAGTTTGAGGGTTCCCGCCCTGAAAAAGTCGGTCGTGCGGCCTATAGCCTACAACACGCGACTATGTTTGTATCCCGCGGCGGAGAGCGCGGCCAGCAGATCTCCCACCTGTTCGCGACCGCGCGTCTCCATGGTGATGTCGATGACCGTGTCCCCGAGATTCACCCCGTAGTAGGCGCGGTTGTGCAATGTGTCCACGATGTTTGCCCGGTGGGTCGCGATGATCTGGGTCAGGTCGGCCAGGGCGCCCGGGCGGTCGAGAAGGTGAATGCGCAGGCGAATCAGCCGTCCATCCTGCACCAGGCCGCGCTCAATGATGCGGCTTAGCAGGGTGACATCGATGTTGCCGCCGCAGACCAGCACCGCGATCCGCGTGAACGCCGGCAGGCCCGTGCGGTGCTGCAGAACCGCGGCCAGGGCAGCCGCCCCCGCGCCTTCTGCCAGCGTCTTTTCCCGCTCCAGCAGGGTCAGGATCGCGCTGGCGATCTCGTCCTCGTCGACCGTCACGATCTCGTCGACATAGCGTTGCACCAGCGGCAGCGTGATCTCTCCCGCACGGCGGACCGCGATGCCATCCGCGATCGTCGTGGCCGGATCCAGCGTCACCGGATGGCCCTCCCGCAGCGCGCGCTGCATGCTGGGCAGGCGTGAGGTCTGCACACCCACCACGCGCACCTCGGGGCGTTGCTCCTTGATCGCCGTGGCAATGCCGCCAATCAGGCCACCGCCGCCGATCGGAACAACAACCGCCTCCAAGTCCGGGATCTGCTCCAGCAGTTCAAGGCCGAGGGTGCCCTGCCCCGCAATCACGAGCGGGTCGTTGAAGGGGTGAATGAACGTAAGGCCGTCGGCCTCCGCGCGTCGCGTAGCCTCGGCACAGGCCTCGTCGTAGTTGGCCCCATGCAGCACGACCTCCGCCCCGAAGCCACGCGTGGCCTGCACCTTCACCAGCGGCGTGGCGAGCGGCATAACGATGGTGGAGCGGATGCCTCTGCGCGTCGCGTGGTACGCCACCCCCTGCGCGTGATTGCCGGCGCTGGCCGCGACCACGCCCCGCAAGGCCTGTTCGGGCGTAAGCGTGGCGATGCGGTTCAGCGCGCCCCGCTCCTTGAAGCTGCCGGTCATCTGCAGGTTTTCCAGCTTCAGAAAGATGTTCTGGCCGGTTTGGCGGGAGAGCGTCTCCGACCGCGCGCAAGGGGTCCGGTACACAGCATCGCCCAGCCGCGCACGGGCCTCCCGGATATCTGCCAGGGAGAGGGCGGGCCGGGCGCTGGCAAGAGAGCTCATGGGGTGGTCTGGCTCCCATACTAGCGGTAAATCAGGTTTCCGCTGGGTCTTCCGCCTTTCGTTCACACCTTTGTTCGGCGACTCACACGAAATAACCCTTGAACTTGAAGCGCGACGGCCTATATAAGTGCCGCTAGATTTCATTCCTTGAAGGACCTGCGCTCCGGGGGCAATTCCGCCCCCCGCGCTTGAGCTGCGTACCATGCCCTTCCGGCCCGTTTCTGCGCGGGGATGCCGTCCTGCCGCCTCCCATGGGGTGCCCGAGTCCTATCGCAGGTCTGCCCCTGTCGTGCGCTACGGTCTTCTGGCGGGCGTTGCGATTGCCGCGATGGCAGCCGTGTGCCAGCGATGCACGCCTCCAACGCCGTGCCGGACTGGGTGAAAGCCGCCACTGCGCAACCCCTGCCCTCCCTGCCGTCCTCCACCAAGGCCGTCGTGCTGCTGGAGGAAGAGACCTACACGGTTGCGCCCGACGGCCGGGCAACGATCCATGTACGACGCGTGACAAAGATCCTGCGCCCCCAGGGTCGGGAATCCGCCTACCCTTTCGTCCCCTACACGAATGACTCAAAGATCACCTCCATGCACGTGTGGAGTATCGATCCTGCCGGACACGAATACGCCGTCAAGGACAACGAGATGGTCGATCTGGGTGCACCGGGCGAGGCTGGCGAACTCTATTCCGATGAGCGCGCCAGGGCGGCTGCTCCTCCAGGCCGGGACCCGGGCGGCATCGTTGCCCTGGAGTATGAGAAACGTCAGCGACCCTACCTCGCAGAGACAAGCTGGTACTTCCAGGACGACCTCCCGCGTGAGTCGCAAAGCTTCACCCTCGTGCTGCCCCCGGGCTACCGGTACACGACCACATGGTGCCGGCATGCCAAAGTGGAGCCCACGGAACTGCCCAACAACTCTCTTCGCTGGACGCTGGACCACGAATCCGGCATTGATCTTTCCGAGGTGCCGCTGTCGCCGGATGAGGGTGCGATTGCGTCCAGGATGACGATTCACTACAGCGGACCAGGGCTGGCCGCGCCCCAGGAAGGCACCTGGAAAGGGATCGGGCTGTGGTACGACGGTCTGACGCGAGACCGGTTGGCCGCCTCCCCCGAGATTGCCGCCAAAGCCGCCGAGCTCACAGCCGGAAAGACGGACTTTTTTGAGAAGGCCGAGGCGATCGGCGTGTACCTGCAGAAAAACATCAGGTACTACACCATCTCGCTGGGTATCGGCGGCTACCAGCCACACGCAGCGCAGGAGATCTTCCGCCTCAAGTACGGCGACTGCAAAGACAAGGCAACCCTCCTCTCGGCAATGCTCTCCAGCGTCGGCATCCACAGCGCGCTGTTGATGGTCGATACGAATCGCGGCGTCATCGATCCAAAGGCCCCCTCCATCGCCGGCAACCATATGATCGGAGCGATTGAGATACCCGCTGGCTACAGCTCGCCGAAGCTGCACAGCGTAGTTACGGCAGAAACTGGCAAGCGGTACCTGATTTTTGACCCGACCTGGTCTCTGACCCCCTTCGGTCAGATTGAGGCCAACCTGCAGGGCAGCTACGGCGTGCTCATGGAAGGGCCGAATACTCAGGTGATCCAGCTACCGCTTCTAGACCCGGACTTGAACCGCCTGGAGCGCTCCGGCACCTTCGCTCTTGCGGCAGATGGCACCTTGAAGGGGTCGGTGGACGAGAAGCGGTTCGGCGATCTGGCGGAAGACAATCGGCACATCGCCAAGCTGGACGCCGACAAACAGCAGAAGTACCTCGACCACGTGCTCCGGGAGGATTTCATGTCGGTCACTCTTACCGGTCTGCACATGGAAAACGCAGAGTCGCTCAGGGAAGACGTGACGATGAAGTACGATCTGCAGGCCAACCACTTCGCTTCGCCTACCGGTCCTCTGCTGATGGTCCGCCCAAGGGTGATGGGCAGCGAGTTGATGCCCATCGATCGGAAGACGCGCAAAGTTCCCATCGACCTGGGTGAAACCAAGCAGGCCCGCGACAGCTTCGATATCGAACTGCCGGAGGGCTATACCGTCGACGAACTGCCCGAACCCGTCAAGGTGGACTTTGGCTTCGCTTCCTACGAGAGTTCGACCGAACTGCGGGGTCACACCCTGCACTATGCCCGCACCTACCGCGTGAAAGAAGTGACCCTGCCCGCGGAAAAATACCCCGACCTGCAAAAGCTGGCGGCCCTCATCGCGGCCGACGAGCAAAGCCGGGCGGTTTTGAAAAAGGGCAACTAGCGTGCGCCTACGACGCACAGAACACATCACGCCCATGAGGCAGGCACGAAGGACACCCATGAACCGCCCCAGAGACCCTCGCATGCAGCGCCCCTACGCCGGCCTTCGCTCACGGACTTCCTTCGCCCTTGCAGTTCTTCTCTGCCTGCCACTGGCCTGGTTCGGGCGTCCGGCCTTCGCAGTCGACTTCGTGAAGCCCACTGCGGAAGAGCTGTCCATGACGTCCCTGAAGGGGTATCCCGGCGCGCCGGCCGTCATTCTGTACCGTGAAGAGATCACCAGGGACGACATGCACTCCGTGCAGCACTACGAGCGCATCAAGATCCTTACCGAAGAGGGCAAGAAATACGCCAACGTAGAGCTCGGATTCTTAAGCACCACGAGCTCGAACTACAACGTAGGCGATAACAAAGTCCTGGAGGATATCAGCGGCCGGACGATCCACCCGGATGGGACAATCATCCCGTTCACCGGCAAGCCTTACCTGAAGGTCCTGGCGAAGTCTGAGGGCTACAAGCGCCAGATGAAGGTGTTCACGCTTCCGGATGTCGAGGTCGGCAGCATCATCGAATACCGCTACTTCACCCGGTTCAACGACTACTTTGTCGAGCCGCCCATCTGGATGATTCAGGACGACCTGTACGTGAAGGAAGCACACTTCCAATGGTTTCCGACAAACCACGATCTGCAGGACGAAGACGAGCGGCCCATCAACTCGATCTCATGGTTTCCGATCCTTCCCGCGAATGCCAAAATCGAAACGCGGGAACTGCCGGGAGACACGATCGGGGGCAGTGGATCTCATCGTGTGTACGAGATTCGTGTCAAAGACGTGCCCCCTCGCGTCAAGGAAGAGTACATGCCCCCCATCGGGGCGTTCAGCTACCGGGTGAATTTTAGCTTCAGCGCCTATCGCTCGCAACAGGAGTACTGGCAAAGCAAAGGCAAGCAGTGGTCCAAGCACGTGAACACCTTCGCGGGACCGAACGGTGTGTTGAAAGATGCGACCGCCAAGGTGATCGCCGGCGCCTCCACGCCCGACGAGAAACTGCACAAGATCTACAGCGAGGTGATGGCGCTCGAAAACACCGGTTTCACTCGCGAACGGGACGAACGCGAAGACAAGGCTGCCGGCATGGGGCAGGTGAACAACGCAGCCGACGTACTGTCCCATCGCCGCGGAAGCCCGAGCCAGCTCACGGAGCTGTTTGTCGGGATGGCGCGCGCCGCCGGCCTGAACGCCTATGCAATGTGGGTGCCGGACCGGGCCGAGGAGATCTTCACGCCGATGTGGCTGGACACACGCCAGTTCGACGACTATATTGCGATTGTCAATGTGGACGGCAAGGAGCGCTTCTTCGATCCGGGCTCACGGTATTGCCCGTACGGTCAGCTCGCGTGGCAGCACACCGGGGTGCATGGACTGCGTCAGGTGGACGGTGGGTCCGCTATCAGCGAGACGCCGTATGAATCCTACAAGTCAAACCGCACCACTCGCGTGGCTAATCTCACCATGGACGCGCAGGGCGAGATCACGGGCAAGATCGATCTCACCTTCAGCGGCTCCCCTGCACTGCGCTGGCGTCACGCAGCGCTGCGCGGCGATGAAGAAGGCCTTCGCAAGGAACTGCGTGAGCACGCTGAGGCCATGGTGCCCAAGACCCTTGAACTGGAGGTCACTGAGGTCAAGGATGTCGCTGACTACGATAAGCCGTTTTCGGTGAGCTACAAAGTCAAAGGAACAATCGGCAATTTCATGGGCAAACGCGCTGTGTTGCCGTCCGACATCTTCCTTGCCAATCAGTCAGCGACCTTTCCGCATGAGAAGCGTGAGACAGCGGTGTACTTCGAATATCCTCAGTTGACGCAGGATGCCGTCCGGGTCAATCTGCCCCGCGAGCTCGCGGTGGAGGCAGTGCCCGCCAATGCAAAATACGATCTGCCCAAGCTGGGGACGTATGTTCTGCAGGTGGACCAGGGACCCACAAGTTTTACGACTCGCCGCAATTTCATTTTTGGCGACGTCCTGATCCTGCCGAAGGATTACCCCAATCTGCGCAGCTTCTACGCGCAGTTCGAGTCCAAGGACCAGGAACCAGTCATCCTGAAACCGGCATCAGCCGTGACTGCCTCGAACGGCGGCGCGCCCGCAGCTTCGAAGTAACCAAGAAGCCCCGCAACGTCACCGGCGAGCCGTCCTGGAGCGGCTCACCTCCGTCCCTCTCGCAGCCAGCCAACCGACAACGGCCCTTTACCGGCTGAAATGGGTTTCGTGCTTCTCCGCATGCCGTTCAAGCGCGAGTTGGAGCAGGCGGTCGATCAGCTCCGCATAGGGCAGGCCGGAGGCCGCCCACAGCTTGGGATACATGCTGATGCTCGTGAAGCCGGGCATCGTGTTGATCTCGTTCAGATAGATCTCCGGAGAAGTGCCATCCGGTGCGCCGGCGGGGACCGGCGCCATCAGGAAATCGACACGGGCGAGTCCCGCGCAGTCACATGCCCGAAAAGCAGCCAACGCCATGCTACGAATCTGCTGCTGCTGCTCCTCGGTGAGATGGGGGGCCGGGATCAACGACTGGCTTTCGTCCGGACCTGCCAGCTCGTACTTTGCTTCGTAGTCGTAGAACTCCTTGCTGGGGACGATCTCCCCAATGGCTGAGGCCTCGGGGTGATCGTTGCCGAGAACCGCGACTTCCAACTCGCGCGCTTTGCAGCCTGGTCCGCCCACCCCCTGCTCCACGATGATCTTGCGGTCGAAGCTGGCCGCCAAGTCCAGGGCAGGAGCAAGTTCGCTCCGGTCATGGACCTTGGAGATGCCCACTGACGAGCCCAGGTTGGCGGGCTTGATGAACAGCGGGTACTGCAGGCGAGATTCGATCTGAGCTGTAACGGCCTCGGCGTCTTTCCGCCAGTCGGAGCGAAGCAGCGTCAGGTACGGCGTCTGCGGCAGACCGGCGGAAGCAAAAAGGCGCTTCATCGCATCTTTGTCCATGCCGGCCGCGGAGCCCAGGACTCCTGAGCCGACATACGGTATATCGGCCAATTCGAGCAGACCTTGAACGGTACCGTCTTCCCCGAAAGTGCCATGGAGAATGGGGAAGACAATGTCGATAGGAGCACCAGAGGCCGGATCGGCTGCAGTGGAAGCCAGCGTAAGTCCGGTGCCGCAGGTGTGATCGGGATGAACGTCAATCTGTGCCTGCGAAAGACCCTGGAGCAGAAGGGCGGAATCTTCAGTGGGCAGCCAGCGGCCGTCTTTAGCGATGCCAAGCTCTACGACCGCATACCGCGTGCGGTCGATGGCCTTCACAATGGACCGGGCAGACCGCAAGGAGATCTCATGCTCTCCCGATTTGCCACCGAAGAGGATGCCCACTCGAAGCTTTCTTGCAGGGGACGCGGAGACGGGAAGTTGAGGAGACGGAGATTCGACGCGAGGGTTCATGCCAGACTAGTTTACGGCATCTGCCCCTGCCCGGGGAGTGCGGCGTGCGGGGGGTACTCCGCGTGATGCGGGGTTGCTTACCGCACATCGAGGTGGGTCTGCTCTGTTTGGCGGCGTGGGGGTGCAGGTCAGTGGGCTCTAAAGCGAGGTCCAGAGCAAGGGGCCTAGCCGGAAGAAAGTCTTGGCCACTCTGGACGGCCCAGCCGGCGAGGCAGCTCCAGTTTCGCCCCGGTCTCGATGCTCTTCGCAGGATAGGATCGAGCTCGTGGGAGGCTTCGGGGGAGTCGCCTTCGCCTTCAGGTCGAACGAGCTGCAATCAGGAACCCTGGGGCGGGAGTGTCAAACGCACGACTCCTCTGTCCGCATCAATCACCGGTTTTCTCGGAGTAGATGACAGAGCTCTTGCGCAGCTCATACTCCCTTGGGCTCAATGTCCGAGGTGGTGGCTCATCTCTTCCAGCGAATAACCCTTGGTCTCCGGGTAGATGAACAGAACAACCAGGAACTGAACCGCGGTGAGCGCGGCAAAGACGACGAAGGGCATCGCCTTGGAGGCGCTGGCGATGATCGGGAAGCTGAAGGCGATGATGGCATTCATGATCCAGTGCGAGGAGCAACCGAGCCCCTGGCCCTTGGAGCGCACGTTGGTGGGAAAGACTTCGCTGATATAAACCCAGATGACCGCGCCTTGCGAGATGGCGAAGAAGATGATGAAGGCAATGAGCAGGGGCAGCAGCAGAGCAAGGTGCTGGCCGGTATAGAAGACCGTCGCCACACCGGCCAGACACAGCGTATCCCCTGCCGCGCCCAACAGCAGAAGGGTTTTGCGGCCGAGTTTGTCGATGATGGAGATGCCGAGCAGCGTCGCCAGCAGGTTGGCCGCACCAATGGCCACAGCTTGCGCGTTCGCGGAGACATTACTGAAGCCCGCGGAGGCGAAGATGTCGTTCAGGTAGTACAGGATCGCGTTGATCCCGGTGAGTTGGTTGAACAGACCGATCGTAATTGCGAGGAAGATGGGCAGCTTGTAACGGCGCTGAAAGAGATCCGTTTGGTTCGCTCCCCCTTCTTCCTGCAGGGAAAGCTGGATCGCATCGACCTCGGCCCTTGAGTCCGGCGAGCCCATACGGGCCAGGATGAGCATGGCTTCGTCGATGCGATTTTGGCTGACGAGCCAGCGGCTGCTGTGGGGCACGGTGAAGAGCATGATCAGGAAGAACACTGCGGGGAGAATCGCGACGCCGAACTCCCACCGCCAAACCTTGATGCCTTGCACAAAATGCGCCACGATGGCGTTGCTCAAGTACGCGAGCAGGATGCCGATGACGATGTTGATCTGAAAAAGCCCAACCAGGCGGCCGCGCCACTTGGCGGGAGCGAGTTCCGCGATGTACACCGGCCCGAGAACCGAAGAGCCCCCGATGCCGAGCCCGCCGAGAAAGCGCGCCGCCAGAAACAAGGTCCAACCCGGGGCAAAGGCGCAGCCGACAGCGGAGATGACGTACAGGAGGCCCATGAAGCGCAGGGCGGCACGGCTGCCGAACTTCTGCCCCAGTTCGCCGGAGAACATTGCGCCGAACACCGTTCCTACGAGCGCGATGGAGACGGTAATGCCGAGCTGTTTATCGGAAAGGGCGTACTGCTGGACGAGGGGATGCGTCGCACCGGCGATGACGGCCGTGTCGAACCCAAAGAGCAGCCCACCCAGTGCGCCGGTGAGGGCGCTCTTGACGAGCAGAAGGACTGCCTTGCGTTGAGGAGCTGTGGTCAAAGCGCGTCCCTCGAAAAAATACTCGAAAATAATTGCGTCTACAGGTTTCGGGAAACACCTTAGCATCGGCTATAACAATTGCGCCAGCGTGATTTGCCTGACCGCTGTGCTTTGGGTGAAGGTATGCGAGCACAGCAGGGTGGGACCGGGCCGATTGTCGCAATGGGTGAGATTTTGTGGGATCTTCTGCCGGCGGGACCACGGCTGGGAGGAACCACCGCGAACTTCGCGATCGGCTGCGCGCGTCTGGGCCGCAGAGCATCCCTCATCAGCAGCCTGGGCGCGGACTCCTGGGGTGAACGGGCGCGCGAAGTCCTCAGCGGGATTCAGCAGGATGGAGCCGCATTGCTCAACACGTCGTTGATCCAGACAGCAGTCGAGACGCCAACAGGCGTGGTCGACGTGACACTGGGCGCGGACGGTCAGCCAAGGTACTCGATTGCCATGCCTGCGGCGTGGGACGAGATTTGCGTGACTCCGGGGAGCCTGGCAGAGGTCGCCGAGGCGCAAGCCATCTGCTTTGGAACTCTCTGTCAGAGAAGCGCTACGTCGCGCGACGCGATTCGCGTGCTCCTCGGGGCGACCGCGCCCGATTGCCTGCGCGTGCTCGATGTGAACGTGCGTGCGCCGTTCTTTTCCGACGAGGTGGCGCGCTGGTCGTTGGCAAACTGTACGCTCGCCAAGGTCTCTGAAGAGGAGCTGGGCGACGTCTCCAGGGGTGTAGGGGCGATCGGGCCGGGGATCGGCCACGGTGTGCCTTCGCTCGCCGAGGTCGAAAGGTGCGGCCGGGGTCTGCTGCAGCGGCATCCGCAACTGGAGCTCATGGCCATCACCATGGGCGCCCGGGGCAGCCTGCTGCTCACGCCGGACGAAGTGCACTACCATCCCGGCTTTTCGATTGCAGTGGTCGACACCGTCGGGGCGGGCGACGCGTTTACGGCGGGACTGGTGTACGCCTGGCTGGCGGGCGCAGAGCTCGCGGCAGTGAACGAGGTCGGCAATCTGTGCGGAAGCTTTGTCGCGAGCCGCCCTGGCGCAACGCCCCCATTCCCGGGGGAGTTGCTGCGGAACGTGCAGGCGGCACTTGGCAGCCCGTGAGCCTCTGTTTCGTTAGATCCCGGAGGACTGGCGTTCCACCAAGTCGAAGGGCACGCGGATCTCCCACCCGGGGCGACGGGGTTCACGAAGCCGTTCAAGCATCAGCGAAATGGCGGCGCGGCCAATCTCCGAGCAGTCCTGGCGAACGGTCGTCAAGGGCACGGGAAGAAATTTGCTGTAGCTGACATCGTCGAACGCAGCGATTTTGATCTCTTCGGGGATTCGCACGCCGACATCGAGGAGCGACCGCATCAGGCGTGCAGCGGTAAGGTCGTTTCCGCAGACGATGGCGTCGGGGCGCTGGTCGTTCAGCAGTCCGCGCACGAACTCCGGGTCGTTCACATTGCCCAGGGACACACGGCTGAACGAGCCGGGCTGGGTCTCTGAGAGGGCAAACTGGTATCCTGCGATGCGCTCCACAATGGTGGACGCGGACCGTTTGCGAGCGACGAAGGCGATGCGACGGGCGCCACGCTCCCACAGGTGCTGCGTCACCATGTAGCCGGCGCGGTGATTATCAATGCCGACCAGATCGAGTTGGGAGCGCTTGGGATAACTCTCCAGGCAACGGTCCAGAAGAACCACCGGAATCTGGGCGCGGGCCAGCATCTCCACGATGCGGCGGTTTGTGGCTTCGCGATCGACCATGTACTCCAACGGCGCAAAGAAAACGCCAGAGACTTTCTGATCGATGAACTGGCGACAGAGCTGTTCGGCCATCTGGCCGGTGTGGTCGGAGTCGCTTTCCCCCTCGCCGGGCGCATAGCCCCAAAGCAAGACGTGCGACTTGGCGAGTGGCGCGCGCATAATGCCCTGACAGATGGGCTCGAAGATCTCTGTGGAGCCGAGTTGAGGAATCAGCAGACCGAACTGGTGGTTGACGCCGGACTTGGGTTCCTGGACGTAGGTACCGGAGCCAGGACGGCGCGTGACGAGGTCTTCCCGCTGCAGGGACTGAATCGCCTTGGCTACCGTGATGCGGGAGGCGCCGAAGCGTTCACAAAGCTGGGCCTCGGAGGGCAGGCGGTCGCCGGGCCGATAGACGCCCTCGGAGATCTCGCGGACCAGCTCGCGGTAGATGGCGCGATGCAGAACCGTCGGCTCGCTGTCGGCGGTTACAGGGTCAGCTTTCATTGAAGAGGCCTTCGACATGCCGCAGCTCCGAGGATAGTGAAGCGCTTCAACAGACGGTATGACGCAATCGCGGGATGGTTTGTGGTCCGGCGATCAGCCGACCTGCATGGTCGCCGCCTTTACTGCACGGAGGCGACCCAGGCGGTGTAAGGCGGAAGCGTGATCGAACTGAAGGCCGTCGTTCCCTGCAGAGAAGGATCGCTGGTGGCCAGGGTATGCGCCTTTTGTCCCTTGATGCCGGCCTCGGTCAGGTTAAGCGAAATCGTCTTCGCTGAGCCGCTCATGTTCAGCGCGACGACCACTGGTTGCGCGCCGGCGGGCGCCGTCCTGACCCATGCAAGCACGTCCTGGTCATCGCGGTTCAGCATGGCGATTCCGCCGTTGTGAAGCGCGGGTGTGTCGCGGCGCAGCTGAACGAGCTCCTCATACCAGCGCAGGAGCGAATCGGGCTGCCCGGACTCGGTCTGAACGTTGATCTGCGTATAGCTCGGCGGGAGGGGCAGCCACGTCTGTGGATTAGTCGAGAAGCCAGCCTGTGGGCCGGGGGTCCATTGCATAGGCGTGCGCTCGCCGTCGCGGCCCTTCTCCTTGGGCCAGCCTGTGACGCCGATGGGGTCTTTCACATCCTCTTTGCGCGTGGGCGTGGTGGTTGGCATCCCAAGCTCCGCGCCGTAATAGGTCAGCGCGGTGGCCCGGGTGGTAAGCAGAACCGCCGCGATGACCTTGGCGATCTCGAAGTTATGCACGCCGTCTCCGAACCGGTCGATGGAGCGGACGTTGTCGTGGTTGTCGAAGACGAGCAGTGGCTGCGAGCCGTGGACCTGGGTTTCGACCTCCGTGATGTACTGGCGGAAGTACGGGGCCGAAAGCTTCTCGTTGTGCCCGAACCCCACGAGCATGTCCATGGGGAGCTGCAGTTCGTCATGGGCCGCGCCACCGTACCACTTGTCGAGTTCGACAGTATTTGGGAGATAGGTTTCGCCAATCAGAACGCGGTCCCCGGGGTATTTCCGAACCATGACGGACATGCGGCGAATGAAGTCGTGCACCTCAGGAAGATTGCTGGTGTAGATCTCCTTCAGGTTGGGATCGCCCTGGGCGTTGAGTCCGCCGGTCTCGGGCTCATTGCGAAGCTGCGGGTCTTCAAAAAGAGTCGGGATGGCATCCAGGCGGAAGCCCGCCACGCCGCGGTCCAGCCAGAACCGCATCGTGTCCAGCATCGCGGTGACAACGGCGGGGTTGCGGTAGTTCAGGTCCGGCTGCTGCTTGTAAAACTTGTGGTAATAAAACTGCTGCCGCGCGGGGACCCACTCCCACGCGGAGCCGCCGAAGAGCGAGACCCAATTATTCGGGGGGACCACGTCGCCGTGGGGGCCATGCTGGAGGTACTTGCGCTGGTAGTCCGTCACCCCTGAGGAGGTTGCCGGAACGCCGTCATTCCAGACGTACCAGTCAGCTTTTGCGTTGTCGCGGGAACCGGCGGACTCGATAAACCACTTGTGCTTGTCCGAGGTGTGATTCATCACCATGTCCAGGATCACGCGGACGTGGCGTTCGTTGGCTGCCTTCTGCAGCCGGTCGAAGTCGGCCAAGGTGCCGTACTGCGGGTCGACACTCTCGTAATCGGAGATGTCGTAGCCGAAGTCCACTTGCGGGGACGGGTACATCGGGGCAATCCAGATGGCGTCGACGCCCAGCTTCTGGAGATAGTCGAGGTGCGCCGTGATGCCGTTCAGGTCACCGATGCCGTCGCCATTGCTGTCGGCGAAGGAGCGCGGGTAGATCTCATAGACAAAGGCGTGCTTCCACCACGTCTGATCGTTGGAGGGCCTAGCCGCCGCCGCAAGATCCGCAGCCGCATCGCCGGTTTGCGCCGGGAGTTGAAAGGGGCACAGCAGCAGGGGGGCGAGACAGGCAAGCGCGAGTCGCAGGCGACGGGGGAGTGTGTACATGAGGGCTCCGGAGAACGGTGTTGCGCGGCGAACGCGACGATAGCAGGGCGTCTGTGGAGTTGTCTAGAAATTGTAATGACAGCTTGCTGCGAGGTGCCTCGCCTTCAACGTATCTCCCTCAGGGCGCTTTCACGACTGTTGCCTCGCAGACTCTTTTACATGGAACTTCTTTTCGGTCCGGGCTCATTCCGACGTTGTTCCCTTCGACTCTGGTTGCGCGTTTCGACATGACGGCCGCGAAGTGGGCGCGGACGGCCTAGCTATCGTTTGTTCGCCGGGGCTGGCCCGATCTCGTGCAGCTCCGTGATGGCGTCGAGTGGAGGCGCGGCGAGGCTTTGCGCCGTGCCGTCGGGCCAACGGATGTCGAGGCTGGTGAGTTTGGGCGTGGGGCCGAGGCCAAGGTGGAGGCGAAGGTCAGAGGAGCTGGAATAACTGGAACCGGAGCGGACCTCGTCGACCCAGACCCGGGGCTTGCCGACCTGTGTGCCATGGAGAATGATGCGAGCGCCAAGTGCGTCGCGGTTGTGCGTGTCGACCAGCCGGAGACCGAGCCAGTGATTCGTGGTCTTTGCCTGGTTTACGAGAAGCATGGGACGGTCGGAGAGGTTGTTCACCACGGCCTCCAGCCTGCCGTCATTCCATAGGTCAGCGATTGCGAGGCCGCGCCCTGAGAGCGGGTCCAGAAGTCCCGGGCCGGCGCTCTTCGAGACATCGCGGAAGTGACCGTTGCCGAGGTTCCAGTACAGCAGGCGCGACTGCTTGAAGGAGGAACCGAGGTGTTCCTGGTCAACCTCCGGATACACATGGCCGTTGGCGACCAGGAGGTCGGGGAAGCCGTCGTTGTCCACATCCGCAAACATCGCGCCCCAACCAAGAAACTCGGTGTTGATCGCGAGTCCGGCAGCGGAGGTCACATCGGTGAAGGTCCCGTCCCCGTTCGCGCGGTACAGAGTCGAGGTGTCATCGGAGAAGTTGGTTTTGAAGAGATCGAGGTGACCGTCGCCGTCAAAGTCGGCGGCGGTGGAGCCCATGCCGGCTTGCTCGCGGCCGTCCTCGTTGAAGGCCACGCCCTGCTCCCCGCCGACGTCGGTGAAGGTGCCGTCGTGGTTGTTGCGGTACAGGATCGATGGGGTGGAGTCGCAGGCGATGTAGAGATCGGGCCAGCCGTCTTCGTTGTAGTCGATGGGCGTGACGGAGAAGCAGTAATGGCCTGGCGTTTGCTGAATGCCGGCTGGTTTACTGACGTCCTCGAACTTACCGTTGCCGAGGTTGTGAAACAGAAGGTTGGTTGTGTACGGAAGACCGCGCGGACCGCACATGACGGGCGCGCCCTTCCACATGCAGCCGGCCTCGGCGCCGGGTTTGGGGGTCTTGGCGAGGTCGAAGTGGACGTAGTTGGCGACGGCGATGTCCAGCTTCCCGTCGCGGTCGTAGTCGAGGAAGGCGCAGCCGGTGCCCCACTCCTTGCCGGTGCCGGCGACGCCGGCCGCTTCGGCGACCTCGCGGAAGTGGCCGTGGCCCTCGTTGTGGTAGAGGCGGTTGCGGCCATAGGCGGTGATGAAGAGATCGGGGAGCCCGTCGTTGTCGTAATCGCCGACGCAGGCGCCTTGTCCCCAGAACGTGTCTTCGAGCCCTGAACCTTTGGTGACGTCGGTGAAGGTGCCGTCGTGGTTGTTGTGGAAGAGGTGGCTGGTGGGTTTGGCGTTGGTGGTCGTGTTGGGGAGGGTGGATCCGTTGACGAGGAAGATGTCGGGCCAGCCGTCGTTGTCGTAGTCGAGGATCGCGACGCCGGACCCTGTGGATTCGACGATGTATTGCTTGTTTGTGTCGGAGCCGTTGGTGTTGCGGACGGTGAGACCGGCGGCGGGGGCTACGTCGACGAACCAGGCTGGGGCTGGATGGGCGGCGCGCGCTGGGTAGGGACGTTGCTGAGCTCGCTCGGGGAGCGGTAGGAGGAGGAGTAGCAGAAGAGGGAGCGCTTGGAGGACTTGCCCGCGGGCGGCTGAAGGCATCTTGGTGCGGTTCCTCGTTCCCATGGCTCACACTGCCGAAGGGGTGCTACCCCTCCCCCGGGTCTGATTTCCTAAAGTCCCTGCTTTGAACAGCTTGCGATGTTTTAGACCTGCAGAGTCTTCATTTTACAGGGTTTATGCGCAAAGTCTACCAAAACAAGCACTTAGGGAGCCGGACCTCTGCGGGCCAGCGTTTGGCCGGACCCTTCAAATACGGTGCCAGATAGCCAGTTTACGCTTCCCGACGGTGATCCTGCGCAAGGGCATTTGTTCGGCTTGGGATGCCTTGCCGGCGTACCCCCGAGGTGTGCCGAAGTGTTGCTACGGATGGGCCGGCGCTGGTGTGGGTGTGATGAAGGTCACAGAGTGCAGGATGTCGTTCAGGTGCCTTCGAAGGGCTCGCGTTTCCGCGGCGGTGAGGATGCGCGTCTTCCCGTCATCTGTTCCCTTCGCGATCTCGTCGAGTTGCTCCTCAAAGAGGAAGCAGGTCCCGCCCCGCCATGTGACGTAGGCCTCCTGGCTCTCGGACTTCATCATGCCGGCTTCGCCGGCCGCGAGGTGAGAAAAAGGCACACCGTGCAGGGTGAGATGGTCGAGCTTCCCGATGTCCCGGTCCGTGAACAAGATCGACTCGCAGTCCTGTCGGGTCGCAGTCCGCTGCCGGCGGTACAGGAACTGCAGCCCTGTCAGGGTCGTATGTTCGTAGTAGTTGCCTTGCGGGCTGAAGCTGAAGACCGCTTGGACAGGCTCACCGTTGGGGGAGATGGCTGAGGGGAAGTATGAGCCGGCAGTTTTGGAGAAGGTCCAGACTCCCGGGTAGTAAAGACGGATGCCGCCTACCTCGTCCGTATACGACTTCCTAGGTACCGCAGCGGATCCGATCATGGCATGGCTCATGGAAACCTCTGCCATTGCCATCCACATGAAGAACGCCAGCCGACCCGCTGTCCGTGTCATCGAAGCCTCTATGTTCAGTGTCGCTGAAAGCGGCTGGATACGGGTTCCGCGTTGCGGGAGCGGTGAAACAGGGGGACGGGGATGACGATAAGGAAAGTGAAGCAAACAGCGGATCCTTCGGGTATGACGAAGAAAGCAAACGCAGATTCCCTTCGGGAATGACAACAAGGAAGGCAAACGCAGATTCCCTTCGGGAATGACAACAAGGAAAGCAAACGCAGATTCCCTTCGGGAATGACAAAAAAAGAGAACAGCAGGTTCCCTTGGGAATGACAAGGAAAAGCAAACGCAGATTCCCTTCGGGAATGACAAAAAAAGAGAACAGCAGGTTCCCTTGGGAATGACAAGGAAAAGCAAACGCAGATTCCCTTCGGGAATGACAAAAAAAGAGAACAGCAGGTTCCC
>CAXUNH010000020.1:0-33448 GCA_964252405.1 uncultured Acidobacteriaceae bacterium
GTGGTCGGTGGTCGGTGGCTGGTGAGGTTGGGTACGTTCGTTGCCTGGGCTGACGATGAATCGGCCGTCCTTCCGAAGAGGTCTGCCGTTGGGTGGGAAGAAGCTTACCGGGAGATGGGTTAAAACAACCACCAACCACCAAGAACCGATGCCCAACCACCAGCAACCAGCAACCAGCAACCGACCGCAAGCACCAGCACCGCTAAAATCAGAGACATATGATTCGCAAGACGCGACTTTTCACCCCTGGCCCTACTCCCTTGCTCCCCGCTGCGCAGTTTGCGATGGCGGCTGCGGATATTCATCACCGTACGCCTGAGTTCCGGGCGCTGTTCAAGCGGGTGTTAGCGCAGCTAAAGGACTTTGTCGGGACGCAGAATGATGTGGTTGTTCTGTCGAGTTCGGGAACGGGCGCGATGGAGGCCTCGGTGTCGAACCTGACGTCGCCGGGTGACCGGGTGCTGGTGCTCTCGGCAGGCAAGTTCGGCGAGCGCTGGGTGTCCCTGGCGAAGGCTTTCGGGTGCCAGGTCGATGTGGTGACAAAGCCCTATGGCGAGACGTTCACCGCCGAGGAGATCAAGGCGGGGTTGAAGCCGGAGACGCGCGTCGTGTTTGTCCAGGCCAATGAGACCTCCACGGGCACACGGCATGATATCCAGGCCATTGGGCAGTTGCTGAAGGACGAGCACAGCGAGGCGCTGCTGGTGGTGGACGGCATCACCGGGCTGGGCACCACGCACCTGGACATGGATGGCTGGGGGGTGGACGTGCTGATTGGGGGATCGCAGAAGGCGGTGATGATCCCGCCGGGGCTGAGCTATCTGGCGGTGAGCGAGCGCGCGTGGGATCGCATGGAAGCCACCGGCAATCCGCGCTATTACTTCGATCTCCGCAAAGAGCGCAAGAACGCGAAGAATGGGGAGAGCGCCTATACCCCCGCGGTGGCGTTAATCGCGGCGCTGGGTGCGGCGCTGGACTGGATCGCCGCCCAGGCAGCGACGCCGGAGAAGCCGGAGGGCGATCTTGCCGAGGGCCGCACGAAGCTGGTGGACAACGCCGAGCTGATCGCCGAGATGACGCGGGCCGCGGTGCAGGCGCTGGGGCTGACGTTGTTCTCGCAGGCACCGGGCGCCGCGGCCACGGCGGTGAATGCGCCGGAGGGCGTGGACTCCGGGGTGATCTGCAAGGGGCTGAAGAGCCGCTTTGGCGCGATCATCACCAACGGCCAGGGCGAGATGCAGGGCAAGATCTTCCGGATCGCGCACCTGGGCTTCTTCGACTACATGGATACCATCGCGCTGATCGGTGCGCTGGAGCAGGTGATGGTGAAAGCTCTGCCGCAGCTCAACGTGCAGTTCGGCGCGGGCCTTGTGGCTGCGCAGCGTGTGTTCGCGGAGGCTGCGGCGAAGTAGGCGTACCCCGCCCGTTTATACGGTGATCCCGGGCCGAAGAGGACGGTACGGAAAGGGCAGGCCCTTGGGTCTGCCCTTGTTTTTTGGCCGGCGCTCCCGCTCTCGTGTGTGGCGGTGACTGGCCCGCGCTCCTCCAGGGAGATGCCGAACACGGGCAGCAAGCACCTGACCCGGTGGTGTGATGGGCACCCCACGCCCGTGTTCCCCGCCGTGCGTTCCGGTGATTGAGTGTCCG
Source organism: uncultured Acidobacteriaceae bacterium (assembly GCA_964252405.1). Taxonomy (GTDB): domain Bacteria; phylum Acidobacteriota; class Terriglobia; order Terriglobales; family Acidobacteriaceae; genus Granulicella. The sequence continues at coordinate 1,648 of CAXUNH010000020.1, forward strand.
GCGAAAAGGAGCGATAAGAGGAACAGACTGCAACGGGATGCCGCCGAGTGGATTTCTGTCCCAAGCAGATGCGGGCAAAGAAGGCGCCGCGCAGAGCACCACGCCGACACCGGCCCCTTAGAGTCGCACGACGATCAACGTGGCTTAGACCACAGGAGTTGTATATGGTGTCTGTTTTTCAAAAGCCTGCTCGGCTTGGGCTTGCTTTGCTTGCTCTGGTAAGTGCGTACGGGGTGACGGGATGCGGCGTAGAACTGTCTTCCGCGACGCAGCCGCTGGCCCTGCCCGGCAAAGTCATTCAGGGGCACGTTCATGGAGGCGTTTACCCGATTCAGGGAGCCACCGTCCGCTTGATGGAGACGCAGAGCAATGGTTACGGAGGCTTGGCGAAGACGCTGCTGCAAACGACCTCCGACAACAACGGGTACTTCACTTTTCCCGATACCGGATGGAGTTGTGACGCCAACCAGTTTGCCTACATCACGGTGACGACGGGGCATACGGCTTCGTATACAACGAACAACAACGTGGCGCAGATCGGGGTAATCGGGAACTGCGGTCAGTTCCTCGCCAACACCGGAGAGGTGGATGGCGTGCAGGTGTTTGTGAGCGAACTGAGCACGATTGCCGCGGCCTACACGTTGCGCGGCTTTATCACGATCGACAACCGAAATGGGACCAGCGGCGGACAGATTGTCAACATCAGCGCGCCCGCGAACAACAACGCGCCGTCGGGGGTGTGCAGCTTTACGGCCCCGACCAGTTGCGTGGCTGCGGGCCTGGCGCACGGCTTTCAGAACGCCTACAACCTGGTGGATTCGGTGAACTATAACGGCAGGTTGCCTACTGGGCAGGCGCGGACGACACCGCCGTCCAATGGGAGTGCCTATGTGCCGCAGGCGATGCTGAACACCCTTGGGAACATTCTGCAAAGCTGCGTCGACTCTCCCGGCGGTACGGTGACGAATTACGCCAGCTACTCGCCGGGCAACAACGGGAGCTCTCGTTGCGGAGACCTTTTCTACTGGGCAACGCCGCCCGGGGGAACGCCGCCGACGAACACGTTGCAGGTGGCGTTGAACATGGCGCAGTACCCGACGAACAACGTCGGCAATCTCTACGCATTGCAGCCCCGGGCCGTGTTTTTTACGCCAACCCTGACGAAGGCCCCGAACGACCTCTCCGTTTCAGTTTTCTACCTCACGACGGCCTTCGGGGGATCGTCGGGCGCCCTGAACACGCCGATCGGTCTGACGCTGGACGCCAACGACGATGCATTTGTTCTTGCGGCTTCCGGTTCCGGCAGCTCCAACACGCAGACCGCGGTGCTGGGGATCTCCGCGAATGGTGCGGTGTTGTTCGCCGGGCCAGTGAGCACGACGTACCTAAGGCCCTCGGGCATTGCGGTGGATGCTTTGGATAACATCTGGTTTACCAACGACAGCGCAACGAACGGCGCCCTGCTGAAGGCCAACCCGGCGACCGGGGCCATCACTGTGGGCACCGCGCTGGCCAACGCCGCCGGTGTCGCCGTGGACAAGTTCAACAACGTATGGGTGTCCACTGATTCGACGACCGCAAGCTCCCTGCAGGAGTTTAAGAATGCAAGCCTGACCGGAGGAACGGCGACGGCCATCGTGCAATCGAACGTGCTCGGCGCGGGCCTGCTGAATCTCTCCATCGACGGGGCGGGAGACCTCTGGGCGCTGAACACTACGGGCACCAACTCGGCGGCCGTGGTGTTCGCAAACACCGGCACGTCCGGTACACCGGCGTATGCGAACAGTCTCAGCTCTCAAACGCTGAACTCGCCGGCAGGCCTGGGGGGCGCGCCCAATGCTGTGGGGGAGATGTACTTCCCGCTGAAAGGCCAGTTGAACGATGCGATCTATAACGGAAGTCTGATGGCCAACAACCTGGGCACTTTTACGGGGACATCGCAGGATGGCTCTACGTACAACCTTCCCCACCAGGCGGAGGTGGACGGCGCCGGCAACGTGTTCTGGACGGATCTGGAGGCGAGCGGCAGGGTCTTCCAGTTTGTTCCCTCGTCGAGCGGCAACATGAACCAGGGATCGCTGTACTCCCTGCTGCCGTGCTACCCAGACAACGGTGCTTGCTATGTGCCGGCCGTGGCGAATGTTCGCGGGATGCAGGTGGATAGCACGGGCGCGCTGTGGTATTCGGCGGATGCGTCGTACTACGGGTATCCGATCGGGGTGGTGATCCAGACGTTTGGTGTGGGTGCGCCTACGTGGCCACAGTTGTCGTTGCAGCAGCCTGGGGTAGAGCCGCAGTAAAGGCTGGAGCGTTCTCACTACCCGCAATGGTGGCTCGACGTTTTTTCCTCGTAGCGTCACCATGGATTCACAGGCGTGAGCAAGGTCAGGCTGCCCGGAGTCCCATAGACTTTGAGGGTGGCCGTTCTTGCAATGCCGATGCCGTCCGGTGACGGTCTTCCCTCGTCGATTCAAACCGAAGTGACCGTGCTGGGCGCGATGCTGCTGGATGCGGTCGCGATCACCGATGCCACGGCGAAGCTGCGCCCGGACGATTTTGCCCTGGATTCCCATCAGCGGATCTACCGCGTGATGACGGACCTGCTGGCGCAGGGGCATGCGGTGGACCTGATCACCGTGATGGATGCCCTGAGCCGGCGCAAAGAGCTGGATGCGGTCGGCGGCGCGGCCTACCTCGCGTACCTGACCGAGGGCATTCCGCGCAATCCGAACATTGAAAGCTACGTCCGGATCGTGAAGGACAAGAGCCTGCTGCGGCAGTTGCTCGGAATCTTCAACGAAGGGATGGCGGCCGCCTCGGATCAGAGCGAGGATGCGACGCAGGTCCTGAACAACGTTGAAGTCAAGCTGGCCGAGGTCGCGGATTCGGCCATCCAGCGCGGCTTTTCGAACATTCCGGACATCGTGGCGGCGTCGTTCGGATCCATCGACGCGTTGTATGAACAGGGCCGCGAGGTCACCGGACTGGCCACGCACTACATCGAGTTCGACAAGATGACCTCCGGGCTGCAGAACGGTGAGCTGATCATCATTGCGGCGCGGCCCTCCATGGGCAAGACCGCGTGGGCCATCAATATCGGGCAGAACTGCGCGGTGCGCGACAGCAAAGTGGTCGCGATCTTCTCGCTGGAAATGAGCAAGGAGAGCCTGCTGCGACGCATGCTGGCCAGCGAAGCCATGGTGGGCAGCCGCAAGCTGCAGACCGGTTTTATTCCGCGCGAGGACAAGGGCAAGCTGATCGCAGCGCTGGACCGGCTGATGAACTCGAAGATGTTTGTGGACGATACGCCTGGCATCACGCTGGCGGAGATGCGCGCGAAGTGCCGGCGCCTGATGCAGCAGGAGAGTGGGCTCGACCTGATCATCATCGACTACCTGCAGCTGATGACCGGCTCGAACACGGGCGGCAAGAAGGGTTTTGAGAACCGCACACAGGAGGTTGCGTCGATCTCGCGTGGTCTGAAGGCGCTGGCCAAGGAGCTGCGGGTTCCGGTGATTGCGCTTTCGCAGTTATCGCGTGGGTCGGAGCAGAGGACCGGCGACAAGAAGCCGTTGTTGAGCGATCTGCGCGAGTCCGGGTCGATTGAACAGGACGCGGATGTGGTGGCGTTCATTCATCGCGAGGAGTACTACGATCGCGAGAATGAGGACGTGAAGGGCAAGGCGGAGATCATCATCGCCAAGCAACGTAACGGGCCTACGGGCTCCATCCAGATGGCGTACCTGAGTGACTTCACTCGCTTTGAGAACCTGGCGCATGGCGATGACTTCGGTGGAGGGGATGCGTACTAAGGGGAACGAGTACGACATACGGCCCTTGCGCTCGGAGGCAGATGCCCTGGCGTTCAGGACGCTGAACGAGGAGTGGATCACGCGGCACTTTGTCCTGGAGCCGAAGGACATCGAGACGCTGGGGGACCCGGAAGGGGCGATCCTTCGCAAGGGAGGCCAGGTGTATATGGCCCACCGGGACGGCGAGCCGGTCGGCTGCGTGGCGCTGATGCGGCTGAGCGAAGGGGTTTTCGAGCTTTCGAAGATGGCGGTTTCGCCGCAGGTGCGTGGGCAGGGCATCGGCCGCCGGTTGCTGCTGCATGCGGTGGGGCAGGCGCGGGAGCTTGGCGCGAGGTCGCTGGTTCTGGGCAGCAGCACCAAATTGCCGGACGCCGTGCATCTGTATGAGTCCGTAGGCTTCCAGCACGTGCCCGCAGCGGAGAGGCCACCGATACCGTATGCGCGCGCCGACGTCTATATGAAACTGCAACTCTGAGGGAGCGTTCGCGGCAGGGCGGGAGAGCGGGGTGCCATCGCCGCCAGCGACGGTTCCGGTAACCTGTCCTAGATGCGTCCGAACGGATTTAGGATTGGCCCGGCTCAAAGGGTTGCGGCACTTCTTTTGCTCATCTTGTTGGGGGAGTGTCTTTGGACGATAGCGCACGGACCGCTGAACTCGGAGGATTACCGCTACGCGCGGTGCGGGCGGGAGATGTGGGAGCGGCCCTCGCCGCTGCAGGGCTACTTCACCACATGCGGCAATCTGAACGGCGATGGAACGTTTGCGTACCGCCTGGCGGGACTGCCGCTGACGGTCCAGCGGATCGCGCTGCTGAGCGTGGACCACTTCCGCAAGCCGGAAGACCGGCTGTACAGCGCGGGGTCGCTGAATGGCTCCACCTGGGAGGCGCGGCATGAGCTGAGCTATGTGAAGTGGCTGGTCCGCGTGCCGTTTGCGCTGTTTGCGGTGTGGCTGGGCGGTGGGCTGTGGTGGGTGGCGCGCCGGCTGTATGGGAACGAGGGCGGCGCGTTGGCGCTGTCGCTGTATGTGTTTTGCCCGGCGATTGTGCGTTACGCGACGACGCCTAACAATGACATTCTGGCGCTGTGGGGCTTATACGGCCTGTTGTACACGGCCATCGGCGTGGCGCATGCGCTGCAAGGACCAAGGCGCAAGTGGAAGCCCCGCATTGTGCTGCTCACGGTGGCCCTGGGGCTGACAGCGACCGCACATTTGCTGGCGGCGATCATCGGATTCGTCGCCGGCGGGGCATTTTTCTACTACCTGGCGGAGCGCCGACGGGCGTATGTCGCCCAGATTCTGATCTTTTCCGCGCTGGGTGCCGCAATTGTGGTGTTGGCCAGCTTTTCGTTCCGGCTGTGGGCTTTCAGCTACGTGTTCACGGGGGGTGCGGCGCGCTTCTGGTGGTCCCTGGATGCGCTGCGACGGTTTACCCACGAGGTCGCCAACGCGCCGCTGCTGGTGGTGTCCGGCGTGGCGGCCGTGGTGTACGCGGCGGCGCGGCGGTCGCGGTACTTCGGCAACACCACGCCCCTGCTGATGTTGCTGGTGCTCGTTCCGCTATATACGACACAGGTGATCTCGGCGCCGTGGCTCTGGGCGCTGCCGTTTCTCTTCACGTTTGTGGGCGGGGTGTTTGCGGATGTGCTGGAGTCGCGGCAGCGCAAGGTCTTTCTGCTGCTCTCCGGGGCGGCAGTCGCGGCGCAGGCTGCGCTGTGCTGGATGTCCCTGGGCAGCGCGACGGTGGTCTGAACCATGTGCGCGCAGCGTGCAGGCGCCTGAGTGGCGCGTTTCGGGGCCCCTCCGGATCGAGACCTGACCCGCGACCTTCGGAATGCATCCAACGTAGGAACCACCCGCTCCCATGAGCTTAGCCAACCGAGGCCCTTTTTGAACGCCGTGATGTCGTCCGACTCTTCTTTGCGCAAGACCTCCGCCCTTTCGCCTTCCCGCTTCGTCACAGCAGCCCTCCTCAGCGGGTGCCTGCTGCTGCCGCTGGCGGGGTGCAAGAATCACAAGCTGAGCTTTTCGAGCCTGTTTCACCACCGGAAATCGAAGTCCAAGCCGAACACGACAGAGTACAGCGACAACCTGCAGCAGGTCGTCGGGACACCGCGCATTGCGATGTTGAAATGGAGCAGCTTCAAAGAGGATCAGCCAGCCGTCCAGCAGTTCTACGACGACCGCGACTGGGAACTGGCGTGGACGCGCAACGGCAAGCCGACCTCCGCCGCGACGGCGCTGATCGGGATGTTTACGGATGCCGACAAGAAGGGTTTGCGGCCAGACGACTATGACGGGCAGCGCTGGCAGGAGCACATTCACGCACTGCTGGCCGCGAGCAACGATCAGAACACGGTCGCGCAGTTTGACGTGGCCATGACCGTCACGGCGATTCGTTTCCTGGAAGACCTGCACCTTGGGCGCATTAATCCGCAGGCGCTGAACTTCGATATCGACGTGCCGGCGAAGCGTGCCGCGTTCGACGTGGCCACGCTGCTCAACGATGAAATTGTTGACGCGGACGACGTCCCGAGCGCCGTTGCCGCAGTCGAGCCGCAGAACCCGATGTATCAGAAGACCGAAGGGGCGCTGCCGCACTATCTGGAGCTGGCCGAGAAGGTGAATGGGCAGCCGCAGCCGGTGCTGCCGGCGGTGGACAAGCCGGTGGCGCCAGGGGGGAGCTACTCCGCGCTGCCGCAGCTGGCGCAGCGCCTGGCGCTGGAGGGAGACGGCAGCCCGCAGCTGAACGGCAACCAGTACACCCCCGAGATGGCCCAGGCGGTGCAACATTTCCAGGCGCGCGTAGGGCTGAACCCGGACGGCAAGCTCTCCAAGGACACGATCGATGCGTTGAACGTGCCGATGAGCGCGCGTGTGCAGCAGATTGATGACGCCCTGGAGAAGTGGCGCTGGCTGCCGGATGAGTACGTCAAGCCGCGGTTGCTGGTGAATCTGCCGGAGTTCTACGTGCGCGCCTATAACCCCGGCGGCGATCTGGCGTTCAAGATGAAGGTGGTGGATGGCGAGGCCAAGGGCAACCACGACACACCGGTGTTTGTGCGCACGATGAAGTACATGATCTTCCGTCCGTACTGGAATTTGCCCGTGTCCATCGTGAAGAAGGAGTTGATGCGGCACCTGGGTGGCGGCAACGGCTACCTGGAGGCGCATGGGTATGAGGTGATCAACTCCAGCGGCCAGCCGGTGAGCGGATGGAGCGCCGAGGACCTGGAGCACTCGCGCTTTCTGGTGCGGCAGAAGCCGGGGCCGAAGAACTCGCTGGGCCTGGTGAAGTTCATGTTCCCGAACGAGTACGACATCTACATGCACTCCACGCCGGAGATGAATCTGTTCAACCTGCCACGTCGCGACCGGTCGCACGGCTGTGTGCGGTTGAACGATGCAGAGAAGATGGCGAACTGGGTGCTTGACGGGCAAGGCGATTGGGACGCGGGCAAGATCCACGAGGCCATGTTTGGCGAGCCGCTGCAGGGCGACGACGCGGATGCGGGCACGGCGGCCAAGCAGCAGACGGGCGGCGATGCAGACTCGGGGGCGACGTCGTCGGCCCCCCAAGTGAAAGACAACAAGCAGGTGAACCTGAAGACGCAGTTGCCGGTGGTGATCACGTATCTCACGGCCAATGCGGACGAAGACGGCACCATGCACTTCTTCAGCGACATCTACGGCTACGACAAGGACATGGAAGATCTGCTGGCGAAGCCGCGGCCGTATAGCCGTGAGCCGGTGAAGATCAATCCGAAGCTGACGCCGGGGGAGACGGAGTAGGGTTGCTGGTTGCTGGTGCTGGGTGCTGGTTGCTGGTGATAGTGCTAGTTGCTGTTGCTGGTTGCTGGGCTGGCGCCGGCGCGGGCGTGCTTGAGGAAGTCCTTGAGTGTTTGTCCGCGCCGTGGCGTGAAGGTTTCGCCTGTGAGCTCGAGGGCGTCGATGCGGTCCAGGCGAAAGGTGCGGAAGTCGTTGCGGGTTTCGCACCAGGCTGCGAGTGTCCACACGCCTGACCAGAAGGCGAGGGCCAGCGGGCGTACGCGCCGTTGGGTGGCCTGTTCCGCCCGGTCGGCCAGGCGCGTGTAAAGGAAACGCAGGACGGTGTGCTCCAGGCAGGCGGTGTGGAGCTGGTCCAGCAGGATGCGATGCGCCCGGGGCATCTGAAACGACGGGGCGAAGAGCGCGATACGGTCGAGCTTCTCCGCGAGTTCCGGGGGCAACACGGCCTCGATGCGGGCAAGGGCGGAGGTTGCGCCTTCGGAAGACTCGACCCCTCCCCAGCATTGCACCAGGCGTGCGCCGAGCACCAAGGCGGTGAGTTCCTGTGACGTGAAGAGCAGGGGCGGCAGATCGAAGTCGCGGCGCAGGGTGTAGCCTACGCCGGCCTCGCCTTCGATGGGCTGACCCGCGAGTTGGAGATCGCGGATGTCGCGGTAGACCGTGCGCTCGGAGACGCCAAGCCGCTCTCCGAGGGCACGAGCGGTCTTCAGGCGACCCGAACGAAGCATCTGGACGATGCGGAAGAGGCGATCGGCGCGACGCATGGTGGGATCAGGGTACTCCGGAGCGACGCGAAGTGAAGTGCCTGCAATGTTGCGGGTCTTTCTTCGCTTCGCGCCTTGCGCTCAGGTTCGGATGACGCCTCTTGGCTGTTTGGTACTTGGTGTCGGTGGCCTGGTTCAACGTGCTTCCCAAGCTGGGTGCTAGCGGGAGTGGAGCCCAACGTGATTGCCTTCGGAGTCGGTGATGCAGGCGTAGAAGGTCCCTATGCCGGCGATCTCGGTGCGCGGGACAAGGATGGTGGATCCTTGCTGTTGGGCGCGGGTGAGCACTTCGTTCAGTTGGCCGTCGACATTGAGATAGACGAGGGTGCCGTCCGCGGCAGGTTTATGGTTGGGGCGATGCACGAGGCAGCCGCCTACGCCTCCATCCTGGGACCGGAACATGGCGCAGTGCTCTTCGCCGGGCCAGGCGTGGAGCCTCCTGTCGAGAACGGTTTCGTAAAAGCGCGTGGCGCGGTGAAAGTCGGTGGTGGGGATCTCAAACCAGGTGATGGCGTTGGCTTCGAACTTGCTCATGGTGTGCCTCTCAGGGACGGGGAAGTGGACTACGAGAGACAGCGTAGACAGGGGCTGCTGACAGGGTTATGTCAGTAGACTGGCAGGAGGCGGGGATCGGCTCTTTGAGATTGCCGGAGGGGAGCCCAACAACCTTGAAAGATAAGCTTGTGGCTGGTGGAAACTCCGCTTTGGAACGCAGCAAAGCCTCTACCCGCTGCCGAACTTGAGGGGAGAGTTCGCCTTGAGACGTTTGCGCATGGACTGTGGGTCCGCTCAGCATGACAAAGAGGGCCGAACAGATGGACAGCTTCAGGGCGGTTCTCATGGCAAGTCTCCGTAGAACATAGTAGCTGCTTGGGCAATCCGTCCCGTCACCACAAACGACGGTTTGTGACAGCACGCTGGCTCAACTTTCCGCAACGACGGCCTAGATGACGTCGAAGTCCTCCAGCCCAGGGGGCCAGAGGCATGTGAAGTCATCGCCGTCCATCGGACGGTAGGCCGCCTTCATTTCCTGGCTGGGGCGGATGGACTGATCGGTCTGCTGGACGAGAGCAAAGGTTGAGATGGGAGTTTCTGTGGTTATGAAGATGTTCATCTCGCCAGACCCACAGTCGTGTCCGTCCACCTTGGCGCTTCTACCAAGCAGTGAGATAAGCGCGTCTTCAAAGAGGATCAGCCTGTCGTAGCTGTCCAACTCTTCGGCTGTCGCGAACTGCAAAACCAACTGCGCCGTCATTATGAAAGTGTAGGCCCCCGCAAGTCGCATTGTCGCCAGTAAGCCCGGCGGTCACCACAAACGACCGTTTGTGGAGGTGCTGAAAGGTCTTCTATGAGCCGCATAGCCTGCTCAGAAGCTGTAACGTAGGCCGGCCTCAACCCGCCGTCCGTTGTCCGCGGCGAACCTCACGCCGAACAGCGGGGAACCGAGGACCCCGCCCTCCTGCGTGACGTTGGTGTGGTTGAGCACATTTGAAGAACGTATGTTCACTGTGATCCTTTGCTGGTGTTCCGCTTTGGGATCTTTCGTCAAAGAGAAACTTTTCTGAAGATTCGGATCCACATAGAACCTCCAAGGCAGCACCCCCTCGTTCCGCCGGAGGACACTCACACCTCCAGTCGACGTGAGAAGGCCGTACCTCGTCGCAACGGCACCAGGACTGCCTGGGGACGCATACTCGGGTCCGTCGTTGAAGTTCCCATCCCCATTGTTGTCGAACCCCGTTGTTAGGTTGTAGTGTTCGTCGCCATTGGCGCTGAACTGAGTGCTGAGAAGGAGATGATGCGGAAGCCGGAACCAGAGACTTGCCCACATCTGCCACACAGGAGAGTTGGTTGCTTGAGCAAATTCGCCAGCGTCCGAAAAACTGCTCTGAGGTGTGAAGAAGTGGTCTCCATCAGCTCTGTCGTAACCCTCACGCGGACCGCACCAGCCTCAACGCGCAAGAATTTGAGCCGATCATTGGCGGTATCGAATTCTTGTGCGTTTCCCCCTGTTCTGAGCGCTGTCATGCATTTCCAGAAGGTTCAGGTTCGGAATGCCGAACGCTCTGGGACCTGTTGGGATTCCATTCAAGGGGGCGTTGATGTTCTTTGTGCGCAGGTCATTCCACATCCGGTTGGAGCTGTAGGCCGCGCGCTAATGTGGAAGCCGAGCCCGAGGTCGTAAGAGACTCCCTCCTCCTGCGAGACGTTGTTGGAGCTAGAGATATGTGGCGAGAAGCGCCGTGCCGAATGGATGGGCGTACCGCTGGAGAACGGGTCACCGTAGGTGGGGTTGTAGACCGTGCTTGTGATCCGATGAACGCCATCCTCTCGCATTACCTCTGCTTCATCTGAAGCCTTAAATGCGCTGGCAAACATGCCGATGCGGGCGTGCAGGGTGACGCGACTATGTTTTGGTGACCACAGGATGCCAAGCCTGGGAGTGATGGCGTTGATGGTTGTTGGATTGTTCTGCAGAGCGTAACGCAGGCCGCACTGGAGGTGCACACCGTGCCCGAGATTCATGTCGTCCTGCACGTAGAGCGCGTCCTGGAGTTGCGTGAAAAGCACCAGGGGATCGCCATTCACGTTGCTGAACGCTGTTGGAACGCCTCCTGGAAGTCGGAGCAAGGTGCGGCGGTACTGCTCAATGCCGGAGATGACCTGTGTCGCGCCAGGAATCGGGATATTGTTGCTATCGAGCGCGGGGACTGTTCCACCCCCAAAAGTGTATGTGCCGTTGAAGTTGTTTGTGAGATGTTGGTTCTCAGCGAAGAGCATGAACTGAGTGCCCAGCTTTACGGTGTGCCCTTTTGTGCTCAGAATCGCATCGTCATCTGCCTCGAGATTGAACTCGCGCCGCTTTAGCGGGCCTGTTGTCGTGCCGCCTCCGGTGAAATTGCCTGCAACGTTGATCTGTGGCGCTTCGGAAACAGGCGAGTCATCCTCTCCATTCCAGCGGAGCGAGAGCCGGGCTTCATGCACCAGATATTGAGAGAAGGTCGTCAGGTCCAGAAAGCGGAGGACGTGATCATGCTGGTTACTGTTGTAGCCGGTCTCCGCCAGCATCGTTCCGCCGACCCCAAGGTTCTGAAGACCGTTGACGTTGGAGGAGAAGGTGGCAACGAAGTTGTTGCGGCTGCCCAGTTGCCAGTCCAGGCGCGCTTCGCCCTCCCACAGGCTTTGTGGTGTGGCTACGTTAGCAATAGAGGTCACTTCGGAACCAGCAGCGTTCAACGTGACCGCGTTAACGACGGCATAGTTGTCGATCGCGCGATGCTCAGTATCGAGTGCAAAGTCGGACCCTTTCTTCCGGACGGGTCCGGTGAGCTCGAAGCCATACCGCTGCTTGCCCAGGGAAGCCTTTCCTGGAGAGAACGGATCGCGGGCGTTCTCCCACGGACTCCCATTTGTGGCGAAGAGGGCGCCGTGGAACGTTTTCTCTCCTGCCTTTGTGAACACGTTGACTCGGCCCCCTGAGTAGGGCGGGTAGGGATACTCTGCCGAGTACAGATCGGGATCGACTTCGATGTATGCAATAGCGTTTTTCGGAGGGAGCTTAGATGAACCTTGAAAGCCGTTGACCGTGATCAAAGTATTGACTGGGCTGCCGCCGGTTGCCGCACCTAGCTGTTGCAGCTGTCGCAGTAGATCATCAGGGTCATCAGCAAGGGTTTGCAGCGCATCCCCAGAAATGCTTGGCGGGGAGCATCTGCACTTGGGGCATCCTCGGTTACCTCTACGTCGGTCTGTATGGCTGCAGGCGAGAGTGTGATACGGATAGGTCCGTAGAGTGGTAAGGACAACTGAACGGAACGAATCGGCAAATCCTTGGGCATGTGCAATAACAATCTGCTTGCCTTGATTGACACAACCGAACCTGAAGCTACCGTCAGCCCCGCTCACGACTTGCTTTCGGTCTAAAGTGACGGTTGCACCAGGAATGAGGGCACCCGTCGGGTCATCCACCACCCCCTGAACCGTGCTCCTATGCGCGCCAGTACAGGAGTTCACCCGTACCGGCTTTGCTGATTGGATGAAGGGATACAGCAACAAAACGGCGGGAACCATCGCTACCACTCAGCTATCGAACAGGGTGAGGGTGATGCAAATATATGTGCGCTTATCTAGCTGGCGCATGTTCGGCCAATTGACTGACGCAGATGCAGAGGGGTGTGAACGGCAGAGCTGCCGTCCTTCGCAGTGTAGTTGCACCACCGTTGTGGAAGCGGAAAAACAGCGGCAGAACCAAGCGAGTAAATCGAAGGTGGTCGCCCTAGAACCGCTCCCGGCAGCTAGTGCACGGGAGATGGCTGGCTGGCGTTCCGGCCCTCACCATAAACGACCGTTTGTAATGACGCTCTGACCTTCGAGCTCCAAAACGCACGGACGGACAAGTTCAACCTACTACGATGTAGACGCTAAATCCCTTGAACTCAAGAGCGCGAGCAATGTTGTTAGCAATACGCTCGTTCGTAGCCGCGTCAACCTCGGAGGTATTATGCTTCCAACGACCAATCGAATTCTTGAACACGTCAACGCTCTTGTTGTCACCTTCGGTGCGAATTGTCATTGACTTTCCGCCTTCCTCGTACAAGAGCGTGTGCCTCGCCGAGAAAGTGACTGTGAAACCTTCATCCGAGGTGATCTTTCCAGACCACCAGTGCTTCTTGAACATCATGGCTCCCGGGAGACAGACTGTGACAAGGTTAAGCATCCGAGGCTGGGCGACACCGTCACCACACTGATCCTGCCTGTCACCACAAACGACTAATTGGCGAGCCTGCTCAGTCCTGACCCCCAAGCAGGAATTCGCCATTGCGGATCCTAATTGCAGCGAACTGCGATCGTGAGGCTTATCCACACGTACTCTTTAGGATCAAGACCACGAAGAACGCCTAGGCGACGCGATGCAGCGCTGATATTAGCCACTTGTGGGTCCTTGAAGCGGTAGAAGGGCAAACCCGAATCTTTGAACGGGTCTCGATTCCAAAGTAATTTCCCACTTCCAGAGATCGCTGCCAAGTGCCGCCCGTCGCTCTCTACATAGATCAAGGTTCCGTTACCCGGGACCCTGTATACCTGAGCGCCTGCAAAATGCGTAGCTGTAGTGGGCAACGTATGTCGTCTGGGCCCTTTGTATCGGGCAGAAGCTCTGAAACAGCACGAACAGGGTTGTAAAACGAATCGCCTTCACTTGTGTGTTCCGTCAGGTGTGCTGCCGAACAGACACCGGCTTTACGGATAAGGTTCTCCTCCTCCGTGCCCGGGCAGCAAGATCAGTGTACGGCCCCATCAGTCCTCGGAATGTATGGTCCGCCGCGCGACTGCAAGGGGAAGTGTGGTCGAGAAGACAAGTGCCATTTGGTTTCCGGTTGGCAGGATTGTTACTCTGCATAGGGTTACTCTACCTAGAACCGAGGCAGTCGGCCTCCGCGCTGGCTAACCAGACAAGTAGTAAGTTAGTAAGGCCTATCAAGATACAACCTGCGACTTGTGGACGGTATCTTGTGTCATGAAGTATGGAACGCACATCTTTCCGCTTGCCTCGAGCGCCGGTATCGGTGTGGTTTTGATAAGTATATGTCGTAGCTTGACCCAGCCCTCCGCCGCTGCAGAGTACCTGCATTCCGTCTTGGCTTTGCCTGCAATGCGCAGGATGTCAAGTTGTTTGGGATTGACTTTGAGAACACCGTCGCGCGTTTGTCGCTTCAGGCAATCGGCGCTTACGATTGAACTTGCCCTCGTAGACGGCTATCTCTCGCCACCCCAGCCCTTCCAAACGAGCGTCGGAGAACCATGACGAAGGCGAGAGACTGGGCCGAGCGGTAGCCATGGTACTACGTTTCGCTTGATGTTCTTCCTTCTGTGGCAGGTGGATTGGATTGTTCTAGTCTGAGCAGGCTCCTGCTACTCGCGCCATGAAGCAGGATAGTTGAACAGACTGGCTCCCCTCAGGTTTGCCTTTCTATCTATTGGGAGAGGAACTCTCGTTCCGCTCCTTGAGTGCGCGCGAATTGAGCATCTAGCGATGGGACCAGCCTCAAGATGATCTCCGAGAGACCTACTACTCCGTGGAGCTATAGGAGTACAGGGTTGCCGAGTGCTAGGGCAAACACCTGAGGCGCTTCACTAAGCTCAAGATCTGACTTGCTCAGATCCGAGTATTCTGCGTAGGCACTCACGCACTTCTGATCTGCTATCCCGCCAGCGTGCATCAACGTGTTCCGAAGCTCTTGAAGCACCGATCGGCGAGCAGCAAGTTCTCTCTTCGTTGGAGTGAATTCTCAGGATGGTCCTGTAAGGCGGTATTACACGCTCAACGGCGGCTACCAGCAAAAGCAGTGGCGTTCCACTAACCCTTGACTTGATCAAAGAGCGGTTAGTTTACTTAGAAGCGGTAGGTGACACCAAGGTTCGCTGCAACGGGCGATTGATTGTAACCTTGATTCGAGAAAAAGCCACCCGTCTTAAATCCGAACATGTTGAACGCGACGATTGCGTGATTCATCGGCGCCCATCGAAGCTCCAGGTCACCCTGTTGACCGAGGCAGCGCCGTGCCTTTGGGTCCGCAGCATAGATGAGCGTACCGTTCCCAAAGCCATAGAGCCCGTCAAGTGCTGCATTTCTCCAGTAACGCGTCCATGAAATCTCGCCCGTGACATCTTTACGTAATTGAAACTGCAGCATGGGATGTAGATCAATGACATTTTGTGGTCCTACAGGAGGTAGTACTTTGGGGGTGAAATACGCTCCTCGCGGGAAGAGTGGATTGAACGTCCCAACCGCCCGCCCGTCCGAGCTTCGATCCCCGCTGAACGCATCCACTCGAAGAACCGGTCTCGGATGGAAGCGGTTACTCCTGATGGAGTACCCGGATTCAGTTGAAACAGCCCACGCTCGGATGCTGTGATCTCCCAACCTCCCTATCTGGAGGTCCGCCTCCCAGTTGTAGTCGAAACCATTCCCGATCGGCCGGAATGGGCGGATGCCGAAGGTATGCCGAGTCTCTCGCGCAGGCAACCGACCGTTGTAGCTGGCTGCTTTGTAGTCGTTGCCCAAGTAATAGAAGTCCGCCTTCACTCCCTTGTCGGGTGATACAGGGATCGTGAAGAGAGCTCCCCAAAGGGTTTGTTGGTGCTTCGGAGCATCGTCAAAGAATCCCACATTCTCGTCCACGGGCTTGACCGCGAAGAGGTCCGTATTTGTTGATCCAATCTGCCCCTGTACTCGAAGCCCATCAAAGCTGAGCTTTACGTTCGGCCCTTCGTTGTTGTCTATCAGGCGCCCTGTGCCTAAAGTAATTTCTTGGCGACCCGCGCGGAGGCTCCAACTTCGCGGGATGATCGAATGCTGTCCCAACTCCAGGAAAGCTTGATGAACGTCCCCTCGGTCCTCATCGATCTGAGGTCGAGGACCTCCGTTGCGCGCTGCCACGAAATCGAACTTGAATTCACTAAAGAACCGAACCTCGGGTCCTAGATGAAGATCAATGTGTGGCATAACACGACTCAGCAAATACCCGTTCTGATCCTGGACGCCCATCCCGAACGTTGAGTTCCTGTAGTACTCGTATTCCGTTCGATACTCGAGTCCGAACGAAAGATAACGGGAGGGCTTGTCTCCCTTAAGCTGCAGATACTTAGCCGGATCGAAGAAGTCCGTTCGCTGAGACTGATCTGCGAGGAAGCTCCAGTCTTCCTCTGCAGGCAAAGGCGTGAGGGGTGGGCGTGAGGAGGACGGCGGTTGATCGGGAGGCTTAGGGTCAGGCGTCTGAGCAGACGACTCGCCAATAAGACAAAGGAAGATCATCCCTGTCATCACGACAAAGCATATTCTTCGTCCTTCTAACGCCCTTGACTGAGGTTTCAAATCCCAGTTCCAGCTTCATTCTTAGAAGTCGTTGCTTCTGTGATCAGACTTTGACGGTAGTGCTTAGGCGTTATCTACGTGATGGATCGCGTAGGTGGCAGTACGAACCCTCGTCTTGCCCCTCCGTGTTAGCGTAGCAAAGATCCAATACGTAGCTGGAGCCAGGAGCCTATCTGCTCCCCACATACAATCCCTAGCAATCCCAGAAGCGCGATAACAGGCGGTGCAGGTGACTTGACGCGTGTCCATGCATAGAGCAAGCCGACAAACAGCCCCATCGCAAGCGAGAGTACATATGGCCTCATAAGAATCTCCCGGCAAAGTGAATGAGTATCTTTGTTTCTGGGGACGGTACGCCGATTGAGCGAACCGCATGGAGCGGCCGCTCAGCCAGCAGCATCGGACTTACCTTGAAGGAGTACTCAATCTCGGAACCGTCGGTACAGCTCCGGCAGCATCACTGCCAGTTGGTTGAACTCGGTCATGTCGTGAACGGACATCTCATACGCAAGAGCTTCGAGAGAACCACTATCCATGCCCATTGTTTTCAACAACGCCGGTGCGTCAGCACCTCCCTGAAACCGCTTGAACTCGGGGTGCGCGCCGATCCAATAACGACTAAAGAGTTCCATCCCACGTTCTGTGTCTCTAGCCAGATGTAACATGAACATGAACGTTGTGTCTGGAGCATCGGCGACGCTGATGGGTCCGCTTGCGCTGGCCGTGATCCCCGCATTATGTAAGACCTCCGGTCGAAAGCCGAGCTCGACAGGATCTGTGAAGTGAATAATGATCTTCAGAGAAGACGGGCCAATAAACTCTTCCACGTGATTAGGATTGCCATACAGGCGCTGCTCGTACGTCAGCGTCTTATCTGTAAGACGCTCTGGATCAACGACATAGTTGTCGATGTGCGCATGAGGAAACCAAAGCATGTACCGCTCTTTCTCGACAGGGTGCCACAGGAACCACCATTTAAACATATCCGTTGTCACGCCCGGCATCTCGATCCTCGCTTGAGAGTAGGCGCACGGGCCCTCTAACAATGCATGACCTGCATCAGGGAATGCGAAGCTCGGGTCGAAAATTTTGTTTACGTCCTCGACGCTCGGAGTCAGGGTCTGATCTGCGGACAGAGGGCCGCGCTGTAAAGCCTTTGCCCATGCCGAAGGTACTGTCAGGTCTTCGTTCCAAAAGTCCACATAAGGCTGGCCGTGCACCGCTTTCTTGTTCAGGTCGAATTGCTTTTGCATCGTGATGGGATAGTAGGTAACGGGCGTCAAAACCCGACCCTCAGTGGCGCCGACCCTCTCGACGGCTTGGGATGTACTGCCGTTACGGCTGTTACTGAATCGTTGCTCGCCGGTCTGTGTCGACACAACCATGCGCTCGGCTTCCTTGGTTTTCATGGAACGCTCCTGACGTTAGTTGGCTTGCACGCTGGTGAGTACGCTGTTGTGCCCAGAAGAACCAAGCCACAACCAGCATCGGAATACCTCGCCTAGAACGCCTCTAGCTTCAGCAGGCGTGCCGCATTCCGCCACGAGATCTTCTCCCTGGTATTCTCCGGAATCGGTGCTTTGTCAAACCAGTCGGCCGCTTCTTGCATATCTTCAAAGGGGTGGTCAACGGAGTAGAGCACGCTGTCGTCGCCGATCTCGGCAAGGGAACATAAGAGCGGATGGTCAGCGAAGACACCGGAGGTTGTAATAACGATGTTCTTGCGGAATATGTCGCTCGGTACGATGGTTGGCCCGGTGGCAAAGCCTTTGGTTCGACGGTCAATACGCCACAACAGGAACGGTAATGTCTCGCCCATGTGACCAAGAATCAGTTTCGCACGTGAGTATTTCGTAAATGTGCCGTTGAAAATCATGCGAAGCGCGTGAGCAGCCGTCTCAGCCGTCCAACTCCATACAGCACCGCTAAGTGGAGGACACCCCTCGTAAGTGACTGGAGGCACGAGAGGGTCGGAGGCATGCAGGTAAACTGGCAGGTCAAGCGCCTGCACGCGCTCCCAGAAAACATCGTATCGACCGTCGTCGAGGTAATGGCCGTTCGTCTGCCCGTTAATCATTGCACCCTTGAAGCCAAGCTGGGTGACGGCGCGCTCGTATTCATCGGCTCCTGCCTTCGGGTCCACCAGAGGAACAGCCGCGAATCCAGCGAAGTGGTTTGGGTTCTGCTGAACTACCTTTGCCAGGAAGTCGTTGGACTGTTTCGCCAGCCGAAGTGCCGGGGTAGGATCAAGGACATTCTGGACGATACCTACATCCGACAGCACGGCCAGGTCGATACCTGCCTTGGACATGGCTTCCAGCCGTCCCTCGCCAAGGTCGACCAGCGGCTTGAGGATCTTGTCGGTCGCAGATGTGGGAACATTAGGGATCAGGCTTTTCCAGCGATCAATGTGCTCTGGCTCATTCATTACAAAGTGCTCTTCAAGCGCGATACGGCGCATCGTTTCCTCCTTTGTTCATGCAATTGTCTCCACCACCCGGGAGTCGATCCGATTTTATTGACGGGTGGCTTTCGCGGGACGATACACTTGCATCCTCCCAGTGTGCCGGGACTGAGTTGACTGCCTTCGAACAGCCCTCAGCGGTAAGAGTTGGCTATCTTGATGGGGCTCGAACTACGTCGGGGCTTGCTTTCCCCCAAACACCAACTTGAGATGCTCGCCCTCGCGGTAGCGCGTGATACTTCTTTCAATGCATTTCGATAAGTCAAACTTATGTTTCCTGGAACTCAGGAAACAGACTGAGCTGATGTCTGATGAGGATGGAAGAACAGACTTGTCCCTGCAAAGCAGCCTCTAGCCAGCCCTCGTAAAATCGCGGACAGATTCAACAAGATGAATCGCGCCAATTCGGGCTGCTGCTCTTCCCAGGTCTACTCAATGCACGCGTGCCGCAAATGCGCCACCTGGATACCGTTGCCCGCAACAAGGCGCCCGTGCAACGTCTCCTTTGTGACGTCAGGAATTACCTGAGAAAGGACGACCACCTGCCACCGCAAGTTCCAAAGAGCTGTCGCCGTGGGCCAGATGAAGTTGAACAACGCAAAGATTTGGTCGAAGGTCGAGCGAGATGTCCTATGAAGAGGTACCGGGTCATGCATCCATCATCCCTTACGAGACCATGGTCACGCCTCTCCTTGCACCACGTTTTCGAGAAATTCCGTCAGCTAATCCTTCCAAGGTCTTTGATGAACACAATTTCACTTTCGCTCCTTTGTAGTCAGCGAAAACTTCAATAGCGAGAGGAGCACTCTCTTAGAAATTTGTGCCTCTCTGTTCGTGTCTCCTCGGGTGCTGTTCTCACCAGAGCACCCGAAGGAAGTCCGGCTAGTCGTCTTGCACGTAGAAGGTGCGCGTCACCTTCGCTGACAAGGAAGACAGAGGGCAAGCATCTTTGCAGGGTCGTTATTTCCTGGCTCCCTGTGATGGACTGCTACCGATCGCTCTCCACGCTTCAGAGTCGTGCATCCAGGCACGCGACAACGGTGGTCATCCCGCTTCGGCATTTCCTCACAATAGCCGCCGAAATACTCCTCATCCTGGCGCTTTAGCGTGTAGTAGGTGGAGCACAACCCTTTCGCAAGAACCTTCGCGGCCCCGCACGGACAGTGCATCACGATCTGGCTAGGCTTTTTCATCTCAGGGTTCCAAGACCGTTACATCGACGGCCCACCCTTGCACCTTGAAGCGAGCTCCATCGTCGCAACGCAAAGTGAACTCGCATTTTAGGTATCTCCGCCCAGCGGATCACTTCAACTACGAAGCCTTAGACGCGGTGTCGGCTTCTCGCCACTCTCTACTCCGAACCAGAACCCATTTCTTTGTCCGGCAGCTGGCGAGGCATATCCACGACAGCGCAGGCACAGTTCAGCGCGACGGTTCATCCTAACGTCTGCTGGTCTCATCATTAGAAACAGCCGAGAGAACGAAGTCCTCTACCAGGCCAACTCTAAACATCCTATCTTTCCAGAACTACATTCCTTGCTTGCGAAGACGACGGGGGTATTTCCACACCGTCAGAGGCTGTAGCTTGGGGAATTATCTGTCGTAGTCTTTGAGGCGATATCTGTCGTACGAGCGGGTCAGGCTTGGCCGATGACGAGGCTGTCGCGCGCGGCTTCGACGATGTCGAGCGAGACAGTTTGAGCATCATTTACGACGAGTACGCGTTCGATCTGAGTCAGCAGTCTCGTAAGGAGACGCAGGTTTCCGCTCGTTATCCGAATCAGTCTCCCGACCACTTCCGGAGTGAAGGTACTCTCCGGCAGGCTGACGCCGACAGGGGCCCAGTGCCGTTCCAGGAGCGACTGCATCTCCTCAGGCGTCAACGGCCTAAACTCGTGAACGAAGCCGATCCGCGAGTAGAACTGCGGGAAGCGCGCGACTCGCTTCTCGATGCCCGGCATGCCGATCAGGATCATGCCGACGCCTCCACTGTCAAAGGATGAGCGCAGCTGTTCGAGGCTGTTCATCTGGAGCCGGTCGGCTTCGACGACCACGATAAGCGCGGTCGGATCCCTGACTTCCTTTTTTCTGGCCTGGAAGGTTTGATATGTCTGGAAGTACAAAGGGTCGACTGCAGGCCGGTCGCAGGGAGAGCAGCCGGGCTTGTCGAGGATCTCGCGCCGCCTTGCTTCGTCGCGGACGCGGATCGTCTCCAACACGGCTGTAGATTCTCGCACAATGGGCCGCTGAGCCAGGGCGAGTACGCGCTCTCGAGCTCGGGCCAGGTCGGACGCAACCCGCGAAGGCGTGTTGATGACCTCTGTCGTGTAGAAAATAGTGTCGGGCAGAGGAGGGTCGAGTGACGGATCGAGCCATGGATCAACATTGAGCAGGAGATCCGTGCGGCTATACTGACGGACTGACAACGTCTTGCCCACCCCTGGCGGGCCATAGCACAGGCCGATGTAGCGGTACTGCCGACAGGCATCGCAGAACTCCACGAACCTGCGATGTTCGGAGGTCTCAACGAACGCCGCCTCATTCGTTTCGGTAGCGCTTGATGCGGGTGGTGGGCTGGGGACGCTTGCTGCGCTTTCGTTCGGCTTTTCAACTCGTGGTCCCTTCTTCAGTTGCAGGAGAACGTCCACCGTCTTTTGTCGGCTGTTCAGCAGATCGCGCAGTTCTCGGCGTCGGCGGTTGCGAACGCGCACAATGTCGCGAAGCGGCACCGTCTCACCAGCCAGTTCAGCGGAGATAGCTCGACATAAGAAGCGATCGTTATGGAAGACGCGGATCTCTGCCATGTCCCGAGGATCGTATCGGATTGTCACGTCTTCACCGACGTAGGCGGCGAGTGTGAGTGAGAGGTAATGGAAGCCCTGGAAGTAAATGCCATCCCGACGCACTCTCCTAGGCCTGACCTCCTCAATCAGCAGCATGTCGAGCTGTTCTAGCGACTCCGGCATGCGGGGCAGGAAACCGCCCTCCTCCCACTTGGCGGATGGCGCCAATTCTGCCTCCGCCGCAGGCGTTCGGTGGTACACCTCGATCAGAAATCTGCGGAACTGCTCTTCGAACTGGCTGAGCGATAGGGCAGGCTTGCGGCAAGTTCGGCGCGTGTAACCTTCCAGATCGCACAGAAACATCTCGTTCACCGTCCGAAAGAAGCGTTCTACCTTTCCGCGACCTTGTGGCTTGCCGGGCGTGGAGAACACAAGACGCATCTTCAGATGATCGCGACCTGCTCCAGATGCTTCGAAGTGAAGTCCGCGCCGTTGTCTGTGTAGAGGACGTCAGGGATCCCGCAGATCTGCCAGTGCGGCTCGAACTTACGCCAGATGCCTTGCCGCAAAGCGAGTGACGTGCGGAGGACAGAAGGCGGCTCGAAACTGAGGTAGAAACCTGCCACTGCCCGGCTATAGTCGTCGATCACAGCTGTAAGCCAAGGGCGTGCTGAACCACCGTCGTCCCGAAGCAGCAAAATGTCGAGCTGTGCGTGATCAGCTTGCCAGAGTGCATTCGGCTTCGAAGCATCCCGCCGGTGCACCAGGTCATACAACTCGCCGAACCGCCGTGGGCCCCGCTGCGCCAGTGTTTGTAGGTCCTTGGGCAGGCTGAGGGCAATGTCGCGTACGACCCAGTAGCTCGGCGCGGCTTCTCCGATCAGCTGCGCGAACTGGCACACCTGACGATGCACAGACGAAAGCGGCAGCGGAGGTCTCTCGAGAGCAAGTCCCTCCACCGCTTCACGTAAGCGGGTCGAGATCGCGCGCCGATCACCGCGGTCAGCTCGCTCCTTTCTGAGCAGACCTGGCAATCCGTCCCGCTTGTATCCGGCCACCCAGCGTTGCAAGGTTCTGAAGGACACCTGCGTGTGCTCCGCGACAGAGCGCAGGTCGCGGCCGCCCGTGAGATGTGGCTCAAGGAGCTGAAAACGTTCCCGCGCGACAGCTCGCTCGGTTGCGGAAAGCTCTGCCAAGGTGAGCACGCCGGCAGCTTACGACAAATACCACCTCGAAAGGTACGACAAAGAATTTCTCAAATCATAGCCAGCAGGTTCAGCAACGGTTCCTAGGGCGCTTCCCGCTTGCCAATCACCCGCCCCGGAAAGCGGAGATACGCCATCTGCACGGCGATACCGAGCCGGTTGTGGTCGCCGCGATGCTGGCGAATAAAGGTTGTTTCCTGCCGGTTGAGCGTGTACAGCCGAATCAACTCCCCTTCCTCAGTGGGGAAGGCAAGCAGTTCAAGGCGCTCTGTAGACGTCAGCAGCTCGCGGCGGGGCACTCAACGCCAACTCTTCCAGAAGCCCTGTATTCTTGCTCAAACTAAGGTCGCCGCGGTAGCGAGGGTTTGCCGGATCAACCCGAGCACCGTCAGCATATCCCCCGCTATGTCTTCATCCACGTTCCAGAGATCGACAGGGTTCCAACCCCGTTCTGTTCGGCGTTGTGCCAGGCAAGCAGGAAGTTGGCCACGCGGCGCGACTGACCGGTATCTCGCTTGGCCACCTCGAATACCGCGCCATAGAGCGTACCACTAATATTCCGTTTCTTGAGGTGACCCAGTAGAAGCCATGCTTCAGTCGTCGCCGCAGGATTGGTGTTTCCGTCGTGCCATTGGCGTTGGCAAAGGTGTCGGAGATTTCTCTAGGCCTGTACACTCTGCCGTTCCGAGATCAAGGCTTCCGTATGCCAAAGTGGAAGCTGGCCCTCTTGGCAAGATCGCAACGTCTGAAACTCGCCGGGCATACTGTCCTGAATCCTTGCTCGAAGCTCTCACGCAGACTCAGAAGGGAAGAGTGTCTCTTCCCGTTCCAAGAGGTACCAGGCACAAGCAATGATTGCAGCGCCCGACGCATGGCGGCGACAGATTTGGCTGCTATCAGAGCTACCGTAATTCAGGGATAGCAATCGAATACAGATTCCCAGTGCCGATGCGAGGCTTTACGATCGGTGACCCGTCTGGGGTTACGCCGCTAAAGAAGAGATTACTCATGGATCCCAACCCCATCGTTGACCAGTCGGCGATGGACCGGACGCCCCCTGAAAGTGAAGCGCACAGGATGGCAGACCTGGGCTGTGCAAACGCGTGGAAGTAGATGCTCTTGCTGTCTGTGCTCCAAACAGGGTCAGCGGCTCCCCCGCTAAAGAGCGTCTGCCATGAGCGATGGGCGACATCGAAGACGAGCAGGCGGGTCTGTTCTCTCGAGAGCGCCGCGATGTAGCGCCCATCAGGAGACCATCGAGGGCTGAAGAGGTCTGTCGAGCCCGGAACGGTTTCGCTCTGGTTCGTCTGCAAGCGGAAGATCTGCAGATTGTGGACGCCGCTTTCTTTCCCCATCAGGTCCGCTTCGCGACCGAAGACAATCTGCTGGCCGTCCGGGGACCAGTCTGGGTCGGCAAGGTTGCGTGTGTCACTGAGAACGCGATGGATCGCCCCCCCGTTCGCGCTGACGGTATCGATCTCCCAGGTTTTTCCGGCGGTACGCGCCATGACGAGCAATTGCTGACCGTCAGAAGACCAATGCGCGAGGTAGACCTCCAGATCGTCCCCGGTCAGACGAAGCAGGCCGGAGCCGTCGGGCCAACGAGCACGCCATAACCGGTCTCTGGTATCGGTCCACGCTACCCATTTACGGCTTCGGGAGAAGCTCACGCGCTGCGCGTCTGAGAGAAACTGCGGGGCCGGAAGAAACTGATGGTGTCCGGGGTCGTAGAGACGTGTTCCTGAGGGTTCGCTGCCCGCGAAGGCGTAGATGCTGTGCTCGTCCCGGCTTGGCAAAGGGGAAGAGAACCAGAGGGGGCCGTTGGTAAGTTGCAGGAGTACCGGGTGGGAGCCCGTCCCGGAGGCAGCCCAGATATTGCTGCCTCCAGGGCCGAAGACTTGAAAGACGAAGAGTTTTCCAGAGGGAGTCCACGATCCACAACACACGGACGCGTCTTGAAGCTCCTGAAAACTCAGCCGATGCAGCTGTTTTGAGGCGGCGTCGAGTTCCCAAAGGGAGGACGTGTGGGTCAGGGGATCGAATTGGGAGAAGCGCAGAGTCTTCCCGTCCGGTGACCACCGCAGCCAGAACGCGCGGCCGGAGAGTGACGCATAGGGGGTGACGGCACCTGTATCGAGATGGACGACTCCGAGCTGGTCGCCGTTGGCGTAAAGAACGGATTCGGAGTGATCGGGCATCCAGACAGCATCGTGAGCCAGCACCTCCCCCACGCGCAGTGCACCGGAGCCGGCGATGGGGACGATCCAAAGGGGCTGCTCGGATTCACGTGTGCCTCGACTGCGTACGATGAGCTTGGAACCGTCCCGCGAGATATCGGTGACGGCTGCCGACCTTAGCTCATCGGGCATATTGATGACTTCTACCTGGGTGCCGCTCAGATCGAACGCTGAGGTTTGCGAGTGACCGTCCGTGAGGATCGGGGCGTAGATCCGGGGGCCGTCGCTCTCCAGTACCAAGGAGATCTCCGGGCTGGGCAGGCCGGCGTCGACCCGATTCTCCAGCGTCAGTTGCCTGATGGCTGGTGGGCGGGGAGGGGTCGCCCGATGCGCGAGATCATAGGTGATCCCCGAAGCACCTGCCATCAGGGCTAAACAGAGGAAAGGATAGACGGAACCCTGCACGATCGAGGGTCGTCGGAATCGCACCGGTTCCGGAAGCCGCAACTCGGCTGCACCGGTTTGATCCCCACCTGGGGTGCTGATGGGAGTCGGCGGCTGTGAAGCGGACGGTAGCGCGGGCCCGAGCGCCGGCACCTCGGTAGCAGCCGGGGGAACCTCCGAGACACTCGTGACGGGCGCAATGAAGCGGTACCCGCGCCTCGATAAGGTCTCGACGTAAAGCGGGTGATCGGCGGAGTCACCGAGGGCATCGCGAAGCTTGTTGATGGTGCTGGCGATCCCGCGCTCGAAATCGACATTCGTATTGCTGCCCCAAATCTCCCGTTGCAGCTCATCACGAGTGATGACCTCGCCTGGGCGGGACAAAAGCATGACTAGGACACGGAAAGGCTGCCCGGCCAAACGGATGCGAATGCCGGACTTGCGGATCTCGCCCGTATTGAGGTCTACCTCGAAGGTACCAAACGTTACAAGGGGTCGCCCATGGGTGGCGAGCATCCGAAACAATCTCCGCTTTGCATTCTACTCTCAGCCGCTTGAGCGAAATGCTGTAGTGACTACACGGGGTAAGTGGCTGAAAAGCTTGCGTTTGCCCGGTGACTACAAAGAAAGCAAGAAAGAAGGCGCGCGCCATTGCTTGGATACAGCGTTCTGTTGAAGTTTCGCTCTCGCCACTGACATCTCGAGCCGAGACCGGACCAGGTCAGGTCTCGAGAAGCTCACGCACTTGCGAGGTCCGCCATGCATTCTTTCCGTACCCGATCGAGAGCCCGCGTTGTCGCTGCTGCAACGCTCCTCTGCTCTCTCCCATCACTCAGCGCTTTGGGTCAGGCCGAATCCGGCCGGATCACCGGAACGGTCACCGATGTGACAGGTGCCGCGATCTCCAACGCCACCATTACACTGGTGAATCCCCAGACAGGCTTAACCCTGACCGGGAACTCGAACGCAGCCGGTGAGCTCAATGTGCCGGCGGTGCCCCGCGGTGTCTACAAAGCCACGGTGACCGCGCCCGGCTTCCAGACGCAGTCCGAGACCGTGACCGTGACGGTGACGACCAGCGCCACGTTGACCTTCCACCTGTCCCCGGGCGTCGCGACAACGACGGTCGAGGTGACGGGGGCGGTCGACCTGGTGGACACCTCGGACGCGACTCTCGGCGAGACCATCGAAGGCAAGCAAATCACCGAACTGCCCCTGAACGGTCGCAATGCCCTGACGCTCTCACTGCTGACTCCTGGGGTCACCCAGGGCGTGGTGGGCGAGGGCGGCCGGGATACCGTCAACCGCAACGGTGCGAGCGGCGGCGACGCCATCTCCGTAAACGGGACCCGTCCGCAGGCGAACAACTTCATCCTGGACGGCGTAGACAACAACGACGGCCTGCAGAACATCATCCTGTTCTACCCGAACGTGGAGGCGACGCAGGAATTCAAGGTAGACACCAGCATCGCGCCTGCGCAGTACGGCCGGGCCGGAGGAGCCCTGATCATCAGCTCCCTTCGGTCCGGGACCAACGCCATCCATGGCTCTGCGTTTGAGTTCTATCGCAGTAGCAAGTTCGATTCCAACCCCAATTACCGCTTCCTGGGCGCCCCTGCCGCCCCAAACCCGCCGTTCAACCGCAATCAGTTCGGCGGATCTGTGGGCTTCCCGATCATCAAAGACAAGCTCTTCCTTTTCGGGGACTACTCGGCACTGCGCGAGAATTTGCCCGGAAATGCGGCCTATATCACTGTGCCCACGTTGAAGATGCGCACGGGAGACTTCAGCGAGCTGCTGGATCCATCGCAGACGTACGGCAACTTCGCGACCACCTTCCCCGCGTGCATTCCCGGCGGCTATCTGCTGAATAACAACGTGGCGGGGAACAGCAAAGGGCAAATCTACGACCCTCAGACCTGCGCTCCCTTTCCCGGCAATATCATTCCCACCGCGCGGCTCAATCCCGCGGCCGTCAACTACCTGAACGCGTTCCCCAAACCCTCCCGGTCCGATCGCGCTCTCCAGAACTACCTCTCACAGCAGCAGTTTGCGAACAAATACAACACCTTCGACGCCCGCCTGGACTGGACGGCCTCTGCAAAGGATCTCTTCTTCTTCCGCTTCTCCTACGACAACTCAACCAATGACGCGACATCGCAGCTTGGACCGACCTTGCCCAACAATGCGGGCGACAACTACACGCATGCCCGCGGCTACGACCTGGGGTATACCCGCACCATCTCGTCGCACATCGTGAACGAGGCGCGGCTGGCCTACAACCGGGACGACTACGGTTACCAGCCCCCCAACTACGGCCAGAACGTCTCGGCGAATCTGGGTATCGTGAACGCAAACCGTAACCTCGAGACCAGCGGCGGTGCGCTGATCGGCGGCAGCAACGATGAGTTGGAGTACAGCGGTGACTACGGCCTGTTTGCCGTGCCGCAGAACACCTATGAGCTCACCGACACGCTGAGCCTGCAACGCGGCGCGCATTCAATCCACGCGGGCGGCACCTTCCTCCGCCGCCAGGTCGAGTTCTTCCGTCCTATTGACGGCAAGGGGTTCTTTGCCCTCGCCTATCACGGCGAAGACTTCACCGGCTTTGAAGACTCGGAACTGCTCGTAGGCGGAGTGGATAACTACGGCATCGGCGCTCAAAACGGCTTCTTCGGCGAGTGGCGCCAGGAGGACGGGCTCTTTGCGCAGGATGACTGGCGCGTCACGCGGCGCTTGACCCTGAACCTTGGCCTGCGTTGGGATCTCCTGACCCGGCCGTATGAGTCGCACAATCGTCAGGCCGCCTTCGATCCGACGAACGGAACGGTCCTCATCGCGGGCCAGAATGGAGTTCCGGCCAGCATCATCAACCAGGACTACACTGACTTCGCGCCGCGTGTTGGGTTCGCGTACGACATCAGCGGAAATGGCCGCACCGCATTACATGGCGGGTACGGTATCTTCTACTTCCCGGATTACGGTGGCATCGATAACCAGCTTGGGCAGCAGGCGCCCTTCGGCGGCCACACGACTCTTTTTGATCGGGACGGATATTGCATCACGTTCACGGGTCAGACTCCCAAAGGAGCGCCTTACACCTGCCCCGGCTACACCGTGGGCACCGCGGCGACGCTGCCGCTGCCTGCCCCGGGATTCGTGAACTTCGACCCTGCGCACCCACCGTCAGGATCGAGCGGCATCGCCGTCGATCAGAACAGCAAGAACAGCCGGCTGCAGGAGTACAACCTGCAGTTGCAGCAGCAACTCGGGGGCAGGGATGTGTTCAGCGTGGCCTATGCCGGCACTCACGGGGATCGCCTTTCGACCTACTACCCGTACAACATCTATAACTTCGGTCAGACGGCGCTGCCGTTTCCCAACCTGGGCGGCCTGTCGCTGAACCGGTACAGCGGCATCTCCTGGTACAACGGGCTGCAGTCCCACTACGAGCATCGACAAGGCAATGCGCTGGTCACCGCGTCCTACACGTGGTCTCACGCGCTCGACAACTCGCCGGATGCCTTTGGTAGCGGTTCCGCAATCTCCGACTATGCCAACCCATCGCTTTCCTATGGGAACTCTTCCCAGGATCAGCGGCACATCTTTGCGGGCTCGGCTGTCTACAATCTGCCCTTCGGTAAAGGCCAGACATTCGGCAGCGGCGTAAATCACGCATGGGACCTTCTGATCGGTGGGTGGCAGACAAACCTGATCGGACTATTCCAGAGCGGACAGCCGTTTGAGGTCTACGCAGGGGCAAATAATCCGGGGAACACGCCGGATCGCGTAGGACCGATCCGGTACCCAAAACAGATCGCGGGCCGCTGGTTTGACCCGAGTGCATTTTCCACCGCGAGCATCCCGGTTCTTCCCGGACCGGGTGGCACAGGCGTATGGGCGCGTCCAGGCAACCTTGGCCGTAACCAGATCTACGGCCCGGGATACCGCGATATCAACTTCGGCCTGCAGAAGAACCTTCATCTCACTGAACGGTTCACGCTGGAGCTGCACGGAGACGCGTTCAATGTGCTGAACACACCACAGTTCAGCAACCCAAGCTCCAGCCTGGGTAGCCCCGGCACCTTGGGGGTTATCGGGGGGACCCGGCAGCAATCGAACCGTCAGATCCAACTTGCCAGCCGGCTCACGTTCTAAGCGGTTGGGACACCGGCGCATCTGCGGCGGTGTCCCTCCGGGAACGATCCGATCGCGCCAACTACGGCCGGGCCCAGACGAAGGACTTCGAGGAACTGAAGATGACGCACGATGCCTCATGGATCGCGTCCGCACGTGTGCGCCCGCAAACAAGACACTTCGCCCGTTTCATCACAGCACTGTCGGCGATGCTGCTGTGCCTTGCTGGTGTTCACGGTGCGGTTGCGCAGGCCAACGGCAAAAGCAAGCCTGTGGCGCGCACCGCGCCGTCGTGGTTGGGCACCGCTGTGATTTACGAGATTTACCCGCGTGACTTCTCCTCTGCGGGCACACTGGACGGCGTGACCGCGCGCCTGGACGCACTCCAACAACTTGGCGTGAATGTGTTGTGGATCATGCCGGTTCACCCGGTCGGCAAGGAACACCGCCTCGGCACGTACGGAAGTCCGTATTCTGCGCGCGACTACTATGCGATCGATCCCGCCCTGGGCTCGGAGACCGATATGCGCACGCTGGTGCAAGCGGCACATGCACGGCACATGCGCGTGATCCTGGACATCGCCGCAAATCACACGTCATGGGACAGCGTGATGATGAAACATCCCGAGTTCTACCATCACGATGGGGAGGGTCACATCCTGTCGCCGCATGACTGGTCCGATGTTGCGTGGCTGGATTACTCCAACCCTGGCCTGCGTCAGTACATGCTGCAGATGTTCTCGTGGTGGGTCAAAACCTTCGATCTGGACGGCTTCCGCTGTGACGATGCAGCCGATGTACCAACGGACTTCTGGGACCAGGTTCGCGATGAGCTTGCACCGTTGCACCCCGACCTGCTCATGCTGGCCGAGGCGTCGGAGCCTGAACTGTTGCGTCATGCCTTCGACATCGACTATGCCTGGCCCTTCCTGAACACGCTGGACCGCGTCCTGCTCCAAGGAGTGCCGGCTTCGGCAATCCAGGCCAGCATGACGGAAGAAGGGAAGAGGTTCCCCTCCGGCGCATGGCACATGCTGATCAGCGATGATCACGATACAGAGCGCGCGACGGTCCGGTTCGGAACTCCTGCTGCCCTTGCGGCTTCCGCCCTCGTGTTCACCTTGCCCGGCGCTCCCATGCTCTACAACGGCATGGAGGCCGGTGACGCCAGCCCGTCCGCGGCCCCCGCTCTCTTTGACAAGGTCCCTGTGTACTGGGACGCGGCGAAGCTGCGCCCCACGTTCCCTGCGTTCTACCGTGCCCTCATCCCGTTGCGAAAGAGTTCACCCGCCCTGGAGCATGGGGACCTCGTGTGGGTCCACAACTCTGAGGAGGCCCATGTGGTGAGCTATCTCCGCCGCTCGCCGGAGCAGACGATCCTTGTCGCGATCAACCTTTCCGACGTGCCATACACAGGTGCAGTGGAGGCCGGAGCGAAGGATTGGCAAGAAGTTAGCTTATCCAGCAACAAGCCGTCCTCGAACTCGCTCCCGGTACTCTCTCTTGAGCCGTTTGGCGTGCGGATCTTCATACAGAAATAATCCCGCGGCCAACCTGACGGCCCGTTCACGGTTCGGAACGACTCGTATGTACGTCGTTGCTTTTGACCCCGGACCCCGCAGTAGTCTATTCGCCATCGTCTCGGGTCGTCGCGATGTTCTGGACTGCGACCATAACGACCAGGGAATCCGTAGATGAGCAGGGAGGGCCCAGCAATAGCTCCTGCTGAACCACGGCTCCGCAAGCTGCAACACGATCTTCTATGCCTTCGACCTCCTCTGGCCCCGGCACGCATCGCTGGTTCAGTGTTCGCTGAGCGAGCGGCGATTTAAGGGTCCCTACACCAAACGTCAAAAATCGTACGCTAGCGAATTAAGGCAGAACGGGCAACTGGCGTGAGAGGCGTTTCCCAGGACCGATACTCTTCGGCATCTAGCCTCGACTTCACTGGTCTCGGCGCGACGCAGGGTGCGACGCTTCCCCCTCACCATCCGAACGGTTTGAATAAAGCAACCTGCGACCAAGTGCTTCGGCTGAGATCCTCGCTCCAGGGATGCCGACGCCCGAGATAGCACCCTCCACACTCAGTGTGGCGAAGCCGTGGGCCATGGTCCAGATGGCCAGGGCCAATTGCTGTGCGGACGTTTTGTAAGGCTCAATTTGTAAGGCCAGTATCACCGCGACTTCAAATGCTTTCGCGCTTGACGCCTGAACCTCTGGATAATGCATCTTGTCGATTCCCGACTGGAACATCACTGCGAACAGATCTGGGTGACGCTCCGCAAAGGAGACGTAAGCCAGGTAAACCGCGAGCAGCTTCTCCCTCAGGTGCGCATCGATATCCGCGGCTGC
>CAXUNH010000021.1:0-33331 GCA_964252405.1 uncultured Acidobacteriaceae bacterium
GACACAAACCCCGGACCCAACATCCGGGGTTCGCCGTCGTTGGCGTTCCCTTAGTCGGCGGGTGCCCCATAGGGGACCTCGAACCACGACGGGTGCCCATGCACACGCATCTCATCGCCGGTGAGTGGGCCCGTCCACGAAGCGCCATCCGCTCCCGCACAGGGCTACTGAATTTAGAGGCGACGGGAACGGCTTCAGCCGTGCCCGGTATCGCTTTGCCGGAGGCCGGATTGAGCCTGCCAGAGCACCGCTTCTGTTCGCAAGCCCCGCATCTCTCGACAGCATGAAACATGCTACGGGCGGCCAGCCACCGCGGGCTGCGCTCATCCACAATCCTAGTAGGTCAATCGACTGCAAGCCGATACAGACGAACTGCCTAGCCTGCAGGGGTCAATCCCAGGTACAGCAGAGGCTCCATTCGCAGCGCACTCGAAGACGACCGGGACGGTGTAGGTGTCGGCTGGTGGTTTCGACCCAAGAAGAAGAACATAATCGCCGCTATCAGAAACAACGCAATAAACAAACACATACCCAGAGCAAAGCGATTGAAGTTACCGCGCTTGAACGGATCTCCCGGCTGCAACGGGTTCGCTGGATCATCACGCTTCTGCGGCATAAGGTCGGCCATCGTAGACTCCACTCTCTAAGAGAGCGCGGCGGCGCGATAGGTTGAATGGGTCGCTCCTAAAAAAGCTGACACACTCTTTCGTCAACATTTGCCCGCGATGTGTCCATCCCGCCACGCCCCGTGAATTTGACGAAGCCAGCGCCCCCGGCCCTGAGTGTGACCAGGTCAGGACCGGTCCTTCACGAAACCATCGCCCATGCCGTCACTCGTGGGCCGGAGCACCTGTTCGGTCTCGCGCCGCTCGTCACGAGCGCCATGCTTGTTGCCGGCGGCACCGGCATGAGTGCCGGCCTCAGCGCCCGCCGAGCCTGGGGGCAAGCGAGGGATCGCCCGCATCCTGGGTCTGCGGACCTATCGCCTCGCTTCTGCCATGCTCCCTGCTTCTGCCATGCCGACCTCTTCTGAGCCTCCCATCAGACCCCGCCCGTGAGATGCAGGACGGGGCACGAGGCGGCTGTGAAGAGAATCGTCAATCCCGTATCACTTCGGCGCAACCTGTTCCTGGTGAACAGCAATCTATGTAGCTGCACAGAGTACTACCGGCCCCTGCAACAGACATTCTTTGACAGGAGATCATTATGGGTCACGGTGTTATCGCTTGGATCATCATCGGAATCATCGCAGGCTGGCTGACCGGCAAAATCATGAAGGGCTCAGGCTTTGGAGTGCTGATGGACATGGTTGTTGGCCTGATCGGCGCGTTGATCGGTGGATTCATCATGTTCCACGTGTTTGGCGCAGCCTCCTCCGGCGGCCTCATTTACTCCATCGTTGTTGCCGTCATCGGGGCAATCATCCTCACCTTCCTTCTGCGCCTCATCACGGGAAATCGATCTGCAAACCTCTGATTAGGTCGACGTGCATGGTAAAGGGCACGGCATCTGCCGCGCCCTTCCTTGTGTAGTGGTTTCAACCGATAGCCGTTTGCTGTTCCTGTAAAGCGCGGCGACGCATCAGCAGGAGGCTTGCGCCGGAGAGTCCGGTGCCGAGAAGCAGCAGGCTGGAGGGTTCGGGCGTTACGGCGGAACTCTTGACCACGAAGCTCTGAGGGGTTCCATCGGTCCAGCCGGTCTGGTTCGAGATGACCGGAGCGAGGATCGTGAACTGATTCAGGAAGCTGTTCGCAAGGCCGCCGGTGACTGCGTTCTGGGCCATGTTGACGAGCGAAAGCGCCGTGCTGTCCAGACCTGTGTTGCCTCCCACGCCGGGGTCGAGAACGTCCCACACCGCAAATTGAATGTCAGCATCGCTGTACGTACCGCCGAGTTGGGAAAACAGCCAGGCATCTTCCTGGAGCTGCACGGACGCGCTGGTCGAAACCTTCTGCCCCGTGACCTGCCACGTCTCGCCCATGGTGATGTGATCGTCGTAATTGATGCACATCATCGGGGTGGTCTGGGAAGAGTTGTCAAAGCTGAAATTGTAGGGATACACGTAGACGCCACCGACGACGGTGCTTCCAGTACCTTTGAGAGACAAGGTGTCAGCGTAGCTGGCGCGGCAAGCGACAATTCCCACACAAACAAGGATTCCAAGTGCGAAGTTCTTCAAAAAGCTCATATTCTCCTGTTGCCTTACGCCCACATCTCTGTGGCGGTCTGGAAGGGTGGATCTGAAATTCAGTAACCTCTTGGTTATCTGTTGAATTCCCGGGACCTTCCGTCTGACTTGGCGCGCCCTGCATCCAACGCCGTACTGTTACTTCGATCATCAATCTTTCGTTGACTTATATCTCGCACGGTGCAGGTGTCTTGCCCGTGTCTTTTGTGATTGCTTTCGACTACTGCTCTAAGGTACAAGCTCCAGGCCGATAATTCCTCCCACAACTTGGTAATTCGGGAGCGGTTTCTGGTAAGTGGCATTCGTACCGGTACGAAGGTGTAGTTGACTGCCGTCGGAGCAAACTCCTGCTTGGCGTCTCTGACCCGCTTCCCGCACGCCAACGCCCCGGTCCCGACATTTGGGCCGGTACAACAACGTTACGGGGACGATCCCGTCTTATTCTTGAGGTGACACAAGGAGTTCGTTTGCGCCTCAACCTCCGTTCCCATGCACTTCCTGCCGTTTGCCTCCTATTTGGCTGGATGACCCTGTTTTCGCGCCCCCTCCGGGCTCAGAGCCTTCCGACGGCCAGCCGTGGGCTTGTTCCTTCCGCCTTCGCCGGGATCACCGGCACCTACACGGGGGTGAACGGAAGCCGCAATCTTGGCTTGACTGCCGGCCTCGATCTGGGCTTTCACCCGTTCTTTGGCCTTCTCCCCTCCATCGAGGTCCGGGGAACCTATCCGATCGACAACGGCAGTGTAGTCGGGGAAGAGCACGCCGAGGGTGGCCTGCGAGTGCAGAAGCGGATCGGTTCGATCCGGCCCTATGGAAACTTCCTCTTTGGCCGGGGAGAGATGAATTACCAGAACGGCGGTTTTGCCGTGCCCATGCAGGCCTTTCGCTACCTTCAGACCACGACCAATATCATCTCGCCAGGCCTTGGGGTGGAGGTGGACGCGACCACCCACTTCGCTCTGCTGCTGGACGGCCAGTACCAGATATGGGGGGTTCCGTACGATCCCTCGGGCCAGACATCGAACGCCGGCCACGTCCATGCCCTGGCGGGTACGATCGGTATGGTCTACCGTTTCAACTGGTTGCAGCATGGGCATCCTGCCCCATGAGCCGCCACTGAGCCGCCCTAATACTGTGTAACGGACGAGGGATGGCGGTGCAGCCACCAACAGGGGCCCGCGCCCGCCTCCGGGAGCAACGATCGGCTGCAATTCACGGTGACCGTCTGCTGGGAATACACCTCAAAGTGATTGCCTTTGAGCGTCGCTGCCGTGGTGTTGGTGACGTCGGCGGAGCCCATGCCCTTCCCGGCGGCCATGCGGGCGCGCCATACGGCCCAGTCCGAGGGGTAGATCACCAGCGCGGTGCCGAGAAGGATAAGTCCAAACCGCCGGAATGCAAGACGGAGAGGAACCGATTTGCGGGAGCGCATCCCAGCAGACTAGCAAAACCGGCACGGGGTAGCGCCTGAAGCCGTGCTCAGCCGCAAATACCGCAACCGAGGAGAGGGCGCGAGCGTCTTATCTAGAGTTCGTGAAAAATACTTGTCTGTCTCTCGCATGCTGCCTGGCGCTTAGCCTTGGCGCTCCGTGCAGGGGGCGCGCACAGAATCTCTCAGGTCCTTCGATTCCGGATGCCCCCGCGCCTCAAGCAGCCTCGCCGACACCGGGTCAGCAGGCCGTAGACAAGCCTGTGCAGCGTACGCCAGCCGCTCCCCAAAGCGGGACCGACGCGTCCAAAGCATCCGCCAGCCAGGATCAGCTGAAGGCAGAAGAAAAGCAGCGTTTACTCGGTATTATGCCGGCCTTTAATGCAGTCCAGGGCGGAGAGGCCGCGCCGCTTCGGTCTTCACAAAAGTTCGATCTCTGGTTTCACTCCGCTATCGACCCGTTCACCTTTGCGGTTGCAGGCATTGACGCGGGCATTGAACAAGCCGAGGATACCTATCCTGAGTACCACCAAGGCTTTCCCGGGTTTGCAAGGCGCTTCGGCGCAGCGTATGCCGATAACGTCGATGGCAACTTCTGGGGAAACGCGGTCTTGCCGAGCCTCCTGCATCAGGATCCCCGCTACTTCCGTCTCGGTCATGGAACGAAAAAGGGCCGGCTCTGGTATGCGGTGATCTCCACGGTTCGTTGTAAAGGGGATAACGGCAAATGGCAGCCAAGTTACTCCAACGTCGGCGGTAACCTGATCGCCGGGGCCATCTCGAACGTCTACTACCCAGCCTCGGACCGTGGTTTCAGTCTGGCCATGGAACGGGGGTTCACGGTGACAGCCGAGGGGGCCTTCGGCGCGCTGGCGTTTGAGTTCTACCCCGATCTAGTGGGATACCTAAAGCGCCGGCACCATCCAAACGCAGGCCCTTCGGTGCCTGCGCCTCCGTCCGCCCCGCAGACCCTTCCGCCGCCCAAGCAGTAGCTCCCCGTCCTAAAGCTTGAAGAGCTCGCGCAGACGTTTTGTCTGTGAGCGGCTCACCGGAATCTCCGTCGTCTTGCGATCGTCCATGCGCAGCTTGTAGCTGGACTTAAACCATGGCATCACTTCGCGGATGTGCTGAAGATTCACGAGGTAGGAGCGGTGTGCCCGCCAGAACTGGGCGGGGTCCAATTGGTCGGCGAGTTCCTCCAGGGTACGTACGTTGGAGTCGCCCTCCAGGGTCTTGGTAACCACAGAGATGCGGCCCTCCTCAATGGAAGCGAAGCAGACATCCTTTTGATCGACCAGGAGCAGCCGGTCGCCGATGCGCACCACTACGCGTCCGGTTCGTCCCGGCGCAGGGCTTGCGGAACCCGTGCCGCCCAGGGCCTGCTCTTCGACCATGCGCAGCAGCGTGTCCAGCTTCGCCTGGGCAATCTCCCACAAGCGCGTGCCGGTGAACTGCCGGCCGACCTCGTCCACCGATGGCGGAGCCGTTCCGCCCGCCATGGCTGCCGGGAGAGCCGGGAGCGGCGCTTCTGCCGGAAGTTCGAGCAGGCGGTCCCCGTCCTCGGTTGGATCACCCTCCGCATCACGAACACGGGAGCGCAGCTTTTCCAGCGTCTTTGCCAGGCGTTTGCTGTCGAAGGGTTTGAGCAGGTAATCGACTGCGTTCACCTCAAACGCTTTCACCGCGTACTGGTCGAAGGCCGTGGCAAAGACGACTTGAGGCAGGGGCGCACGCCTGTCGGCGGCCAGCAGTTTTCGCAGGACCGCGAACCCGTCCAGACCGGGCATCCGCACATCCAGAAACACGACATCGGGACGCAACGTGCGGATCAGGTCGACCGCCTCGATGCCGTTTGCTCCCTGGGCCACGACGGAGACGCCCCCCGCCCGTTCAAGCAGGTAGGTCAGTTCCTGTCGTGCAAGGGGTTCGTCATCGACGATCAGCGCGGTGAGGGGAGCGGAAGCCATCAGGAGGACTGCTTTGGATGGTACCTTGCCAGCGAGTTAGTCGCTGTAGGCGCGTAGTCGCCCTGGTGCGCCATCTTCGGCGAGGTCGTGTCCGCAGGTGGTGCAGAAGACATCCGTGATCTTCACGCCGCGATGGCAGATGCCGCACACAGGGGCCATCTGAAACTGGCACTGTGGGCAAAAGTGAAAGGTCCCGGCGATCGGCGTCGAGCAGTTCGGGCATCGGGAGAGAACGGGCTGCCGAAGCAGGAAATAGACAACCGCCCCAATACCTCCCGGCAGCACAATGCACACCAGCATCCACAAACCGGCGGACATCCCACGCCGCTTCACATCGCGGCTAACGTACCCCAGCAGCAGGGCATAGCTGGCGATCAGTTGGCCCCACGCATAGCCCATCATCAGCCGCAGCGGGAGCAGTTCATGTTTGTGGTGCGGCATGATGCCGTGAAACACGTACTGCGTACCGGCGAACAAAGCAAAGGCCAGCACCATGGACCAGCGCGGAATCATGCGCAACTCGTCGTCGCCGGTGGAACTGTCCACCTGCCGGCCTGTCCACCACGACGTCATAGCGTCTGCTCTCCGCCGTTATGCCTGGCGCGGCTGCGCCGAAGCCAGATGAGCCCCAGGACCACAACGGTGACTGGAAGCGGCCACAACAATAGCAGAAGAACCTGGTCGCTCGCATCAGGAACTCCGGTCGGCGTCAGGTCATAGCCCGCTGTAATGGCCCACACGGCGTAGCAGATTACCAGAAGAAATGCAGAGGAGATCAACAGCGGTGCCCACAGGCTTCGTGACCGCTTTTTCTGCTCCTGCATGGTCAAAGCCTGGTCACGGATCACGCGGTGGGTGCGGTTGACGACGGTGGCGCGTGCGGCGCCCCCATCCTGCGCGGGTGCAAACGGCGATCCCGCATCGTCGTTGCGGAAGCTCATAGCCGCACCTCGCTCGCTTTCGGTCGCGCGCGCAGGCTCAGCAGGGCGGGCTTCAGGGCTGCTAGTCCCCGGTACAGTCGCGACTTAACAGTCGACAACGGAGCGCGAGTCAGGGTGGCAATCTGATCCAGCGACATCTCTTCGTGGAAGCGCAGCGTCAGCACCTCGCGGTAGCTGGGCTCCAGCGTCTGGAGCACCACCGCAAGCTCGGCGGCGTTCTCCTGGAACTCATACTGATCCAGCGGCGACGGGCTTTCCTCGGCTATCTCAAAGGGCCGCTCGTCTTCCCCGCCTTCGCGCATCTCGTCCAGCGAGGCCATGGTCCGTTTGCGGGACAGGTCGATGACCAGGTTGCGCGCGATGGTGAAGATCCAGGTATCGAACCGCGCCTTGCCGTTGTACTGCGATCCACGCCGCAGTACCCGGATCCAGACCTCCTGGAACAGATCCTCGGCGACCTCACGCTTGCCGGTAAGGAACATCAGATAGCGCATCAGGCGGTGCTGATAGGTCTCGATCAGCGAATCGAGGAGTTCGGGATCCTGCTGCTTGAGGCCCCTCGCGATGGAGGCATTCTCAAGCTCGATGGCCCGGGCCGCCTCCGCCGTGAGTGCTCTGGGGGTGTTCACATTCGCTTGGACGGCAGGTCGCAAAAGAAAGTCTCGGAGGAGCAGATTCTTCGCCGCTCCTAGTGTACCCGGCGTCGGCCGCCGCCCGCGCCAGGACGGCCTCCTTCGCTCGCCCCGGTAAACTGGGTGGATGGACGTGCTGTACGGACTCCACCCTGTGAGTGAGGCGCTGCGGGCCCGTCCCGATCAGTTGGACCACGTCAGCGTGGCCCGGGAGCGGGAGGCGCGCCGCGACCCACGGCTGGAAAAGCTGCTGCAACTGTGTCGCGCGGAGGGCGTCCGGGTCGACGCCGAGCCACGGGAGCAACTGACCCGCTATGCCCGCAACGATCAGCATCAGGGCGTGGTCGCCTTTGTGCGCGAACGCACCTTTCTGGCCCTGGAGGATCTGCTGGAAATGCCAGGCGCGGGCGGCGGTAAGCGATTTTTTCTGGCCCTTGACGGCGTCGAGGACCCGCATAACCTCGGCGCGCTGCTGCGCTCGGCCGACGGCGCCGGGGTCGACGGGGTGCTTCTGCCCGAACGCCGCTCCGCGCCCCTAAGCCCTGTGGTTGCCAAGTCTTCGGCCGGAGCCAGCGAGCACGTCCGGATTGCCCGGGTCACCAACATCAACCGCGCGCTGGAGGCGATGAAGAAGGCCGGCGTCTGGATCGTCGGCCTGGACGAGCGCGGCGATCCCGTCTACACGGACTTTGATTTCACCGCCGACTGCTGCCTTGTG
Source organism: uncultured Acidobacteriaceae bacterium (assembly GCA_964252405.1). GTDB lineage: Bacteria > Acidobacteriota > Terriglobia > Terriglobales > Acidobacteriaceae > Granulicella. The sequence goes on from CAXUNH010000021.1 coordinate 7,876, forward strand.
CTCGGCTCCGAGGGCGCGGGGCTGCACGATCCGGTGAAGCGCACCTGCGACTTCCTGCTAAGCATCCGAATGGCCGGCAGCGTCTCGTCTTTGAACGTCTCTGTAGCGGGCGCGGTGGTGATGTATGAGGCCATGCGCCAGCGCCGCGGGCCGGGGCAGGCTCCCCAGCGCGCTCGCGAAACGTCCAAAGGGGGCAGGCCACAGAAGGGCCTCGGGTCTTGAGGCAAGGAGTGGCGTTGCGCGTTTCGCGAATCTTTGGGCTTTTCGCCTTGTGCGCGCTCTTGCGCCAGCCCTGCACGCGCGCCCAGACGCCGGCCCCTGCTGTCCCAGCCCCTGCGGCACCCCAGGCGCCTGTCCCCGCCGGTGCCGAGCCGCCGGGGCCAAAGGGCCGAATCATCATCCAGAGCCACGGAGATGCACCGTCCGGGTCCACTCCGTCCAGCGCGCCACCCCCCGGGCAGAGTGAACACCTTCCTCCTGAAGGCGCAAAGGTCGACGTCTCCGACGCAGAACGTGGCGCCCTGACCTTCACCCGCTACGATCTCGACGCGCGGTTGAACCTGACGCGCTCGGGCCTGAGCATGCGCGCCCGGGTCGTGGTTCGGAACGACGGCACGGCCCCCCTGAGACAACTTCCGCTCCAAATCTCATCCAGCCTGCACTGGGACAGCGCCACCCTGCTGAACGGCGGGGGACAGGTGCCCCTCACCGTTGCACAGCACCGGCTGGATACCGACGCCGACCACACCGGCGCGGCGGAGGAAGCTGTGTTGCCGCTTCCGGAGCCGCTCGCCTCCGGCGCCTCTGCTTCGCTTCACCTGTTTACCTCGGGCACCCTCTCCCAGAACGCTGGCCGCCTGGCCCGCCTGGGGGCCAGCACGTCCCAGGGGGGAAGCGCCGACTGGGACGGTATCGGCCCCCGGTGGACCGGTCTGCGCGGCTTCGGCAACGTCCTCTGGTACCCGGTCGGGGCGCCGCAGCTCTTTTTGGCGGAGGGCAACACCCTCTTCACCGCGATCGGCCGGACGCGGCTGCGCGAGCAAAAAGCTGTGGTCCGTCTGCGCCTCAGCGTCGAATACACTGGAGAACCGCCGGTGGCGGCGTACTTCTGTGGCCGCCGCGTGGCGCTGAAGGCCACCGCGGATGACCCCGACGCGCCCACGGCCACAGGAAACGGCATTGCAACGGGGGAGTTCAGCCCGCAGCCGCTGGGGGTCCGGCTTCCAAGCCTCTTTGTGATCGAGCAGCCGGAACAGTTCCTCGGTGGAGGGGAGGCCTCCGGCGTAAGCTCCTCGTTGGGGGACGCCTCGCCCGCACCGGGCACGTCCAGCTCCAACGCTCCGGCTTCTGGCGAAGCGCCGGGCACCCTCACGCCGAAAGCCGAGGCGGCCGTGATCGCCCTTGCTTCCCCGGACGCGGGCGTCGCCCCGGGCCTGGGCGCAGCCGCCGATCGCGCGGCCACGTTGCTCGCCGAATGGCTTGGTCCCCGACCCTTGTCTGCGCTTACCGTCCTGGACCACGACGGACAGCCGTACCAGGACGGCCCGCTGCTGGTCGCGCCCGCGGCAACGCTGGAAACCTCGCCCGAAGCGCCTGCCCTGGTATACAGCCTGACGCACGCCTGGGTGCAGACGGACCAGCCGTGGATCGATGAGGGACTCGCGCAGTTCTTTGCCCTGCTCTGGGTGGAGCGCGATCACGGCCGCGAGGCTGCCGTGGCCCAGTTAACGGACCTGGTGCAGCCAGTGGCGCTCGCCGAACCCGAGATCACCTCAAAAGCGGACGCCCCCGCAGGCCAGCCCCTGATCACCGCGCTGGACGAGCTCTTCTACCGCCGCAAGGCTGGCGCGGTCTGGTGGATGCTGCGCGACGTAGCCGGCGAAAAGCCGCTCCGTGCCGCCCTCAGCGCGTGGCGCACTCAGCCGGAATCGGGGGACCCTCCGGCCGTTCAGGCCGTAGCTTTCGAACACCTGCTGGAGCGCCTGAGCGGCAAGGATCTGGGTTGGTTCTTCGCCGATTGGGTCCTGCGCGACCGCGGCCTGCCCGACCTTTCGATCACGGGCGTCACGACCAGCGAGAGGCCCGCCGGCCCCGGGCACAACACAGGCTTGCTCGTCGCCGTGTCCGTTCGCAATGATGGCGCAGCCGTCGCGGACGTTCCCCTGACGGTCCGCTCCGGTCAGTTCAGCACCACGCAGCGCATGCGCATCCCGGGGCTGTCGGAAGTGACAGAACGGGTGCTTGTCGAGGCAACACCGTCGGAAATCCTGCTGAACGATGGAAGTACCCCGGAGCTTCGATCGGCCGTCCACACCCGCGTTTTGTACGTCCACGCCCGGTAGCTACTTCGGCGAAGTCGGCGCCCCAGGGAGACGTGGCGTACTGAAAGGGGCCTGTTCCAGGGGTGACAGGTTTCGCGGAGTGAGCAGCGAAGGCCCTGGGGTAACCGGCACGGTCGCGGCCCCGGTGAGCCGCGGCGGGCCAGGTTGCGGCCCGTTGCAGGTCTGCGTCGTACTCCAGCTCCTGGTGCAGGTGAACGACACATGGAGCGGATCAATGGAGGTTGGCGGGAACGGAAGAACCTGCTCCATCCCGTCGCCAAGCTGAGGCAGGTACCTTGCCGGCAGGAGCAAAGCGGCGGGCGGCGCACTTCCGTTCACGCTGAGGGAATAGCCCGAGTCCGTAACGGTCCCGTTTACGTTCACAAGTGCATTGACTCCCAGGCGCACCTGTGTCGGCGCGAGCGTCAGTGTCGGCCAGCTACCCGACGGCGAAGGAGAGACCTGCCAGCTCAGGTGATTGGTTGCGCTCTCGTCGGCGGCAGCGGTCGTCCCGGCGCTCTGACCGGCGACCGGCAGTCGCAGATCGACGCGTCCGCTCCAGCCAACTCCGGGGGAAGCGGGCATCCCCGCAACACTCACCCGAGGTCCCGCACGGTGTCTGCCCCGCGGGCCGGGCACTGGCGGCGGCGGAACGTAGCGACCATGGACGACATCCACCGCCACGGTGCCTTCCGGGCGCAGATCGGTCGGTACCCGGGCTGAGAAGAGGGAAGCCCAGAGCAGAGCCCAGCGCGCCGGGATCGCAGCGCCTTGCAGGGTGACGTCGCTCGCCGCCGGCCTTTGCGGATCCAAAGTGTCCGCACGCAGGCTCAGGGGTTCCGGAGCGTCGTCCGGCAGGGTGCAGAGCAGCTTGGCCAGGGTCGCCGGGCGGAGCTGAACGCCAGAGCTGCACGTGATTTGCAGATCCAGCGGATGGGTTGGAAAGAACTCCGCGCGGCGCAGGCCCCCCAGGGTGAGCTTGCCGTCCAGTTGCGCGTGGCCCAGTGTTCCCGCCAGGCTGGCATCCAGGTTCAGGGACCCGCGCCAGCCCAGATCGTCGCCGGTGAGGATACGGCTGGCCTCCCCGAGCGGAGCATCGTGCCAGCTCGCCCGAAAGTCTACCGGGACGGCCTGGGCCACTGCGGCGCCGCGCAGTTCTCCCTCCAGGCGGAGTGTGCCCGGATCGGTGATGTTCGTGTCCGTGCGGGTGGGATGCCCGATCAGACGTACCCGCCACTGCTGTGGCGAAGGCAGCCAGAGAGCAAAGTCCGCCTCCGTCAAGGAGAACGGCAGCTTTTCCGCGCCGATCTTCACGTTCACCCGGCCGCTGGTCGCCTCGATGTACGGAAACCGGGGCGCGGGGCCGGCATGGCGCTGGTCGGTCGGCGCGCTGTCCACGCGCGAAGCATGCAGCAGCACCTCGGACAGATTCCAGCGCCCGTCGGCGTTGCGCACCAGGTTCACGCTGGGGTTGACGAACCGTACGGAGGAGAACTCCACGGGCCGGTGCCACAACGAACTGACGCGCAGGGTGGCTTCGACGGTGTTGGCGCGAATCGTCGGCTCTGCGCCAAACTGCGCATCCTCGCTGACCACCAGATTGGTCACCGTAAAGCCCGGCACCGGCAGGAAGTGAAACGAGACGTTGTCCAGGTGCACGGGCCGTCCCAGGCTCGCGCTCATCGAACCCGCGATCTTGCCGCGGTACCGGTTTGCGTTGATCAGCGGCGGCGTCAGCACCAGCAGGAGAAGCACAAGGGCGATTCCGCCGATCCAGAGCAGCCGGTGCCCCAGGGCAGATCGCCTGGACGCCGCCCGGAGCACAGGCGTCTCCGGAATCTCAGAAGCGCCGGCAGATGGAGGTGAGGGATGCAGACGCATGAGATCGATGCCGGACCCTTCGTGCTGAAGGCGTACGCTTACCGCGTTACGTGGAAGGTGCGGCTCCACCGCGTCTGCGTCAGAAAGTGCGTAAGCTCGTGGGCAAAGAACGCGATCCGGTCGCCAAGGGTGGTCTTGTCCTCCTGGTCGGTGGGCGTCATGAACGACCAGTACACAAACATGGGACGGCCCTCGATGTTTTCGACCGGCACGAAGCCCCAATAGCGGCTGTCCAGGCTCTCCGTCCGGTTGTCGCCCATGGCGAAGATCTTGCCCTGCGGCACCACCAGATCGCCGCTTTGGATGTGGCTCGGCAGATTTTCGCGCCACACCTCCGTCAGTTGGGCCTCCGCTGGGGGCGGCACATTCGGGAAGTCGTCGCGGTATGGCTGGTAGGCGTGCTCCGGGTTGCCGTCGTCCGCAGGCATCCCGGCGTAGCTCTCCTTCTGCGCCACCCCGTTCACGTACACGATCCCGTGCTCGAGGTGAATACGATCGCCTGCAATGCCGATCGCGCGCTTGACCAGGATCAGGTCAGGCGTCTCCGGATTGGGCTTCAGAAAGACAATGATGTCGCCGCGTTGTACCGGCCGGTAATGCACAAAGGGAGCCCACTTCGTCGGTGGTGAGAGCGTGATGCGGTCGACCACGACGTGATCGCCCACCAGCAGCGTCTGCACCATGGACGGCGACGGAATCTCGAAGTTCTGAAACACAAAGCCGAAGATGAACAGGCCGATTACGAGCACCACGGCCATCGAGGCCAGCGCTTCCAGCGGCGTTTCTGTATCCGTAGCCTTGTCGCTCACCGCGGACCTGCGAAGGGTTGTTTCGGGCACCTGGGCCGGCGCGGTTACGCTCTGCTCCACCATCTAAATCGTTCCTCGCTCCCGGGGGCGCATCTCTGGCCGTGGCCAGACAGAGTTCAGTGTAAATGAGCCCGTCCGCGACCAACGTGCCACTTCCGGTCAGTGCGGCACGCCCGCGCGCTGCCGCACCCACCCCGCCACCCACCGCAGCCGGGCCAGAACGCCGCCCTCCGGCGCGTCCGCCCCGTTCGGCACCGCGAAGTACACCAGCAACGGCTGCCCGACGATCCCGGCCTGCGGCACAAAGCCCCAGTAGCGGCTGTCCTCGCTGTTATTCCGGTTGTCGCCCAACACAAAGAACTGCCCCGCCGGGATCAGCAGGTTGCCATCCCCCCGCAGCGTGCGGCGCAGCGCCAGCCACCAGGCCGGATCGATGTTCGGATCCGTCTCGTGCAGGTTAGGGAACTCGTCCCGGTACACGTCCGGCCGGGAGGCGGTATACAGCGCATACGGCTCTTCCAGACGCGTGTCGTTCAGAAAAACGCGGCCCTCCTGCAGATGCAGCCGGTCCCCCGGCATCCCGATGACCCGCTTCACCAAGAGTCGCGAGGGCTGCGGAGGGTAGTGGAAGACCATCAGATCGCCGCGGCGCACGGGGGAGGGCGGAAGCAGTGCATCGGTCATGCGCGACGAGAGGCCGCTGTTCGGGCCGGTGCGCCGAAACCCCGTCTTGCTTACCAGAACACAGTCGCCCACCTGCAACGTGGGCACCATGGAGGGCGACGGGATGCGGTAGCTCTGCACCACAAACGTGAGCACAAACACCCCGATCACAACAACCCGCAGCAATGCCGCAAAGGTTGACAGCAGGCTCGGCTGCGGGTGCAGCCGGTGGGGCTCGGCCGGCTTCACGCAGCCGGCTCCGCCCCGCCTGAGCCGTTTCGTGCGGACTGTGGGATCTCGTGCGCTTCCCACGCCTGCAGCGCTGACTCCGCCGCGGCCTGCTGGGCCTCCTTTTTGCTGCCGCCCTTGCCCATCGCCAGCCCGCGCCCGCCGCCGTCGCTCCCCTGCAGGCGCACCTCCACGGTGAATTGCCGGGCGTGGGCAGGCCCGGTCTCCCCGGCGTCGACGTACACCACTTTGCCCGCACCCACGGCCTGTACGCGCTCCTGAAGGCGGCTCTTCGCATCCCGGAGCGCCCCACGGCCAGGGGCCGCATCCAGCGCCGCGCGAATTCCCGGCAGATCCGGCTCCACCAGCAGACGCTGCACCAGGGAGCGTACCGTGCGCAGCGCCTTCTCACCGGTCCGGGCGCGGGCATCCGCCGAGCGTGCCACGTCCAGATACACTGCGCCGATCAGCGCCTCAGCGGTGTTCGCCAGCACAGCCATGCGCTGCCGTCCCTCCGTCGCTTCGGCGCTCTTGCCCATCCGCAGGGCAGCACCCAGGTCGAGTTGCTCGCCCAGCTCAGCCATGCGCTTGCGGCTCACGATGCTGGCCCGCATGCGCGTCAGTTCGCCTTCCGTGCGCTCCGGAAAGGTCCGCAGCAGCAGCTCCGTGACCACGAGGCCGAGCACCGCGTCGCCCAGAAACTCAAGCTGCTCGTTATCGCTGCCCGGCTCGTTCGGCTCATCGCCATTGGCCTTGGCCCTGCCCAGACGCGTCTCGTAGATGAACGAACTATGGGTGAGCGCCAGCGTCAACAGCTCAGGATCGATGAAGGTGTATCCCAATCCGCTCTCGAGGGCACGCGAAACACCTGGTGCCTGGGCGTCCAAAGCCGGTGTGCTCGGACGAGCACGATGGGCCGCTCGCTTTTTGCCCGCAGCCTTCCTGCTTTGGCTTTGCATGCGGTGAGTCTACTGCGGCTTTCCAGGCTTGTACGCGTCCTTCTGCGCCTTGCCTGTTGGATCGAAGTCCGCGTTGTCGTCCTTGGGTGCGGCCTGTTCGCGACGGGGAAGAGCGAACGGCTGCTTAATCCCATTCTCGGCCGCCCGCCGCGTATCCGGACGTGCGTCCCTTGTCGCCAGCGCCGCCTGGTACTCGTCCACAGCGTGCGCCCGGTCAGGAGGATTCATGTTGTCATACAGCCGCCCAAGATAGATGTGACTCCACGCCACGGTGCGCGGATCATGGCTCAGCTTCAGCGTCGTCTTGAAGCCCTCAATGGCCTTGTCGGGCTGCCCTTGCATCAGGTCAATGCGCGCCAGCACATACTGCGCCCGCCCGTGATCGCCCGCGGGATCCGCCATAGCTTTGCCCGCAAGGTCCGCTGCTTCCGGGATGTCGCCCTTCATCAGATCAGCTTCCGCCAGGTCGATGCTCTCCGGCGCGCGGGGCTTCGCCGCGAAGCTTCGGCCCAGCGGATCACGGCGGTCATCGGGCACAAAGGCAATGGCCTGCGCGCGCCTGCGCTCCCCATCGACGTCGATGCCGTAGATCATCGGCGCTATCTCATCGCGCAATCCATCGCCCTGATGCTCCATGGCGCCAAGGGCCTTGTAAAAATACCCGGTCAGCACCCAGCCCGCACGCTCGTCGTGAACCACCACAACCTGTTGCGCTGCGGCGGTCTCGCGGTCATAGATCGCCTTCGCCGCCTCGTACTGGTCGATCTCGGCGCGCGCTTTGCTCTTGGGCCTGGCTGGGGCGGGCTCCGGAATCTTGTACAGATGCGCCTCGATTCCTTTGATCAGGCACTCGGTCAGGAGGGCTTCCACATCGCTCTTGTACTCATACGCGATCGGCGCGTCCGAGACGCCACGCAGCAGCGGTTGAATGCGCTCCATCGCCGAACCCCGGCTGTAGACCAACGGCTCTACGACGTAGTGCAGGTAGATGTGCCGGATGTCGTCCATCCGCACCGGATCGCCGGACTCGCGGTTGTCGGGAGACATCACCACGATGTAATCCGACCCATAGATGCGCGCGTTCGTCACCGCCGGCGAAAGCATCGGCTCCAGCAGCACCAGAAAACGGCGCCCGTCGTAGCTGGACACCGGCTGGTGCAGGTAGATGTTGGTGGCCAACAGCATCTGCGTCATGGGATCGTGCACACGAGCTACCATGGCCTCGTACTGTGCGCGGTGCCGGACAAAGAGGATGTGCAACTGCGTCGCTTCGGCAAAGGTCCGCAACAGCGGCAACACGTTCACCACGGCAGCGGCTTGCGGGGGCAACTGCGTCTCCTCGGCGTTGGGCGTAAGCTCCGGCGGCGGTGACAGGTACAGCGCCAGCGAAACATACTGCCCCACATCCAAACCGGGGTCCTGAAGCTGATGTTGGGTGATGTACTGGCACAGCGCATCGCGGCTGGCGCGCGCCGGTTCACTGGCGGCCAGGGCCTCATTCAGATCCGCCCTGACCTCGGTGCGCACCTTCGCCGAGTGCTCCAGGTCAGCGTCATACCCGCACGCATTCAAGGCCGTGGCAACCTCAAATAGCGGCTCGCTGTACTCCAGCGTCACCGCCGCGCCACCAGGCTCAATTTGGGCTGCACGTGGACGGGCGACCGGGTTGCTGTTCTGCGCAGCGCGATCCCCCTGCGGTGCGGAGGACGAAGACTGCTGCGCGCGCACGGGGGCGGGCTGACCGAGGAGAGCGCACAATAGGACTGGCGCAAAGACAGCGTGGACCCGGGAAGGCATAGCAGCGTTCAGACGCACGTCGATCAGTCTAGGGAAGCAGTGCACCCGGGGGCAAGCCGTCCCGGGTGCGGGCGCGTTCAGCTCTTTGCCGAAACCGCCGTATAGGTCATCATGGCGTGCCCGGGGACCGGGACTCCAAAGACCGTAGCCGGTTTGAAGACGCTTTCCAGCAGGTTAGCCTCGATGCGCACGCGAGTCGCCGGGTCACTCGGGCCATCGATCACGTCAAAGTCATAGACCCGGCCGCTAGCATCCACCTTGGCATCTACCAGCACGGCAACAAACTCGTTGTTTGTCGCAATCGGCTCGGTCGCGGCCTGTGAGTAGAGGTACCGTGGAGCGTTCAGGTGAGCCAGGCGCTCATCATTGGCCTGCACCGGCAGGGCCGACCCGACGAACCAGGCTGCACTGCCGAGGATCACCAGCGTCGCCGCGAATCCAGCGCCCAGCCGCAGCCCGGCCGGGGCGAGGGTGCGCTGCCAGAACTCCATCAAACGGCGTGCCGGCGAGAGGTGCCGGCCGGTGACGATCTCACTGGCGAGGGCATCTCGAAGCCGCGCCTGTAACTCCGAGGGGAGCTTGGCAGGGCCAAGCTCGCCCAGCGCGCTCTGCATGGACCGCCAGGCGGCGAACTCCGCATCGCACTCCGGGCACTGCCGCAGATGCGCCGCAAGCTGGGCCATCGAGTGGCCGTCCAGCGCACCATCCAGGTACGCCGAAAACGCCGCCCGGCTTTCTCCGCACGCGTCGGGATGCTCCCTGGACTCTACGCCGATCTCCTCTGCACAGCTCACGACACCACCAAACCTTCCTTGCCTGTGATGCTGGTACGCCTCCGGCGATTCCGCGGTTCCCCCGTTTGGCTATGGATCGACAACTTCGGTGAGCTCTCCCGCAACGCCTCGCGCAGGGCAGCCCGCCCGCGCATCAGCCGGCTCTTCACCGTGCCCACGTTTGTCTGCAGGATCTCGGCGATCTCTTCGTACGCAAAGCCCTCGATCTCGCGCAGCACCACCGCCGTCCGGAAGACCTCCGGAATCTGGTGCAGCGCGGCTTCCACCCGCTCGCGCAGCTGCGCCCGCGCTACATTGTCAAACGGGGAAGCATCGCTGGCCGCCAGCATGTCTGCCGGGGAAAACGACTCGCCATCCTCATTTTCGCGGGATTCATCCAGGGTTAGTTCCTGCTTTTTGTGCCGCGACCACCACCGCCTCTGGTTGGAGGCCTCATGCACCGCGATCCGGTAGATCCAGGTCCGCAGGCTCGCCTCGCCATGGAAGCTGTGAATGTTGCGGAACACCTTGACGAAGACCTCCTGGGTCACATCGGCGGCGTCCGCTGGATCCCGCAGACTGCGGGCAATCAGGGAGTAGACCGGACGGCTGTACTGGGCGATCAACTGCGCGAAGGCGGTCTCAGACCCTGCCTTCAACTCGCGCACGAGGCTTAGTTCCTCGGCTCCAATCGCCAGCGCACTCGCCAGATCGCTCATCGCACCTCACGTACGGAGGAATCCCGTGACCCTGTAGAGCCACTTGCCACGGATTGACGACTACAGTAGGGCCTAGGACGATGTGCTGTCCAGCGGCCGTTGCCTGGGACGGCGTAAAGTCCCAGAACGCTCTCCGAACCCAGCGAAAACGGAAACGTGGAAGAAGCGAAAACTGCGCCGCCGGCGGCCGAGTGCTCGCTCACTCTGGTCTTATAGACACCACCCCGCCTGCGATTGTTCCCGTTCCCGTTAGGGTGTCGTTTAGGCCAGCCCTTATCTGGTTTTGTGATACTTTCCACCCGATCAGGATCAGACCGGGGTAACAGGCAGGTTACGCCGGAGCCGCGGAGCTTCTGTTCTTCCCTCGCAGCGCTGATCGCGCAGCCACATGGGTGCACAGCCGCCGTGCGGCCCACCCGGGCCTCATACTCACACTCCGCACCCCCTGTCCGGCTTGACGTAGCGGGAACAAGCGGCGAAACTAACAGCAGTCCTCCCCAAGAGTGGGCCTGTGGCGCAGCTGGGAGCGCGCTTCCATGGCATGGAAGAGGTCATCGGTTCGATCCCGATCAGGTCCACCAATCAAACTTTTTGAGTGACGGATCAAACGCCCGCGGCATGGATGCGGAAGGTTCGAGTGGAAGGGCCAAGACTCTATTGTAGGAGCCTGGCGCCGGATCCCCCGTTGTGGCAAAGGCGGTGCGGGTTCAGAACTGCGACCGCCCTGCGGATGCCTTCGAGCAAACCGTCCGCCTTCTCATGCGATGCGGAGCGAAGATAGCTCGGGACCGATGTGGCCTCGTAGGGAATTCATTTTGCCCTGCCGCAATGCTCGCGCCGGTCTGCCGCACATCTATCACCTGGTTACGCTCTTCTTCGAATCCGACCATCGACATGGCGTAGTCGCACCGAAGTGCAACCACACGAGGATGTATGACAGACACCGCTGATTTCGGTACTGCGGATTTCGAAGCATCGTGGACATTGGCTTCCTTGCGGGCTGCTGTGAAACCGTTTGTTCGCTCCTGAACACATCCTCCGTTCCGGCTCCCGGACATTCGGGGGTAAACAGCTGACGACGGGGAGCGACACGTTCCGTTACATTGGGTCCTTTTTCTCCGGGTCAGGTCGACCTTCGTAAGTCTCGATTCTAAAGGGGTTCACGCTCCATCCAAACGTACGAGGAGGAAGGAATGTCTACTTCGATCGCAGCAAGTCTGGCGCAGTTTCTTGCTAACGTTGTCAACTCAAAGCATCGCGAGCTTCTGGAGATGCTTAGTGAAGATGCCGAGATGGAGTTTCCCTACCATCTCCCGACGACTCCGGCACAGCTTGTCGGCAAGCCCGAGATAGAACGGTTCTTTGCTGGATTTGGAGATTTCCTGGTTCTCGAAGAGACTCGTCTGATTGCGGCTCACGAGACAGCCGATCCAAACGTCGGGATCCTTGAATACGAGGGTCAGGGGAAAGCTGCGAAAACAGGACGCCCATACCGCCAGAAGTACATTACGGTGCTGACCTTCCACAATGGCAAGATACGTCATTGGAAGGACTACTGGAATCCCATGAGCGTGCTCGATGCAACCTCGGAGCCCGGTTCGACCCCGAGTTAGGGGCGAGGTGTGCGCCTGCCGCAGGCAGCAGCGCAACCATCTCCTACGCCTTATGAGAGAGCGTTGCCGTCTCAAATAGAACGGTCGTGTCACTTTTCTTCCGTGCCACAAGTCTGGAGAGCGTCATGAAAGTTGCATTCAAAGACGATTCCTTTGCGTTCGAGTTCGTACGCAATCTGGGGTTTACGTACTACGGTGGCGCGGATCTGGGCGAGATGATCGCGACCGCGCAAACAATCACAGAAGGAGACTTCGAGAGCTGGTTTGCCGAGTGGGATAAGCGGGCCCGCCGCATCCTGGGGAGAGCTGACCGTTATTTCGGCGCAGGCCACCTAGAAAGCGCACGTCAAGCTTATCTGCGGGCGTCCACCTACTTCCGGATGGCCGAGTTTTATCTCCATGGCGACCCTTCGGATCCGCGCATTCTCTCCGAATCCAAGGCATCGCAGGAGGCCTATGCCAAGGGCGCGAAGCTCACCGGGCCGACCTGGGAGCCGGTCCAAATCCCATTTGAAGGAACCACACTACCGGGCTATTTCTACAAGGTCGACGACTCCGGAAAGCCGCGCCCGACGTTGATCTTCCACGGCGGTCTCGACTCCAGCCTGGAAGAGCTGTTCTACTTTGGTGCGTCCGGTGCCGTAGCGCGCGGATACAACTGCCTTACCTTTGACGGACCCGGCCAGGGAGCTCCTCTGCGCGAGCAGAAGCTCTATCACCGGTACGACTGGGAGAAGATCGTGACCCCAGTTGTTGACTATGCCTTAACCCGGAAAGAGGTCGACGGCAAGAATGTTGCACTCATGGGTATGAGCATGGGCGGCTACTTTGCGGCGCGAGCTGCTGCCTTCGAGCCAAGGCTGCGCGCCGCGGTTCTGTTCAACGGGATCTACAGCTTCTACGACAGCATGCGCGGCCAGATGCCGAAAGAGGCGATGGCTGCTCTGGATGCGGGCGACGCGATCAAAGCGGAGGAGATCACGTACAAGCTCATGCAGAACGACACGAACTTGCGCTGGATTGTGACCCAAAGCATTTACTCGTTCGGCGCCTCCGGCCTTGTCGACTACTTCAACAAAGTTAGACCGTTCACGATGGAGGGCATTGCTGGACAAATCAAGTGTCCCTGCCTCGTCCTGGATGCCGAAGGGGACATTCTGGTGGGCGGTACCCAGCCTCAGCAAATCTACGATGCTCTGGACGCTCCGAAACAACTCTTCCGTTTTACAAGCGAAGATGGAGCTGAGAATCATTGCGAGTCGGGCGCGCTCGCTTACCTGCATGAGGTTGTCTTCAACTGGCTGGATGAAACATTGCAACTGCACGACGGTCGAACACGTTGAAGCACCTTACGAAAATGAGAAAAGACACGTTGAAGGCTAGCGACGATCTCATCCAACATAGCCGCGTGGTTTCAGGCGACAAGCCAACTCATGAGACTAATTCGGTTTGAGCGCCGCCGAGCGCGTGAGACCGATGATGGCGTGCTTGAACGCCCGCGTCTGCGGCACCACCAGCGACCCCTCAGATACCGGCGCCGGAAGACGTGTTCACCACCACTCCACCGCATTGTCGCACCGTCTGCGCGAGTTCGTGCTTCGTGCAGACGAATAGGCCGCGAACATCGATGCAAAGTATGCGGTCCCACTCTGATAGTTCAATCTCGTGCTTGCCCGGTTGGGTAATCCTTCTGAAGGCGTTCGGAAAGCAAAGGCATTATGAAGCGTTAAGGCATTCGCTTTGCGGGCTGTCTTGAAATGATGCTCTTGGCAACCTTCATGGGCGGATTGCCGCCACTACGGTATCCACCTCCAGCGCGATCATCTTGCGCATCTCCGCTGCACCCTTGGCAGCGTCTTTAAAACCTCGCATGGCGAACGCCAGGTTACGCGCGAGTTGGGAAGGGCTCGCCTTAAGCTTGGTTCCGACCATGCCCTCGGACAACAACACTGCCAGAAGCGCAATGAAATCCTCGTAGATGGCCTGGACGGCTGGACGGGCAATGTCGAAGAGGTCCCGGGCGTCTGGATGGACCTCCATCAATTCCATTCCGTGGGAGCCCCACTCCTCGCAGCAGTAGTGGAGCTTACGCTCGAAGCTGCGCATACCTCTCATGGCACTTTTGAGCTCCGCCAGCTTCCGGTCGTTCATATCCTCGACAACAGCGGCGAAGATGTCATCTTTCCGCGGAAAGAGGACGTAGAGCGCCGGGCGGGACATACTCGCCGCTTCTGCGACATCGCCCATTGTCGTGCGGTGGTACCCATAGCGCAGGAACACGCCGGTTGCGGCAGAGAGAATGCTTTGCCGCCGTTGCGCAACGTTCTCTCCTGTCAATCGCTGGGTCACTGCATCCTTATTATGACATTTATCATCACAGTGTCACAATGTGGTACTGCGCCCCGGTTCTTTGAATCGCCAGAGGTCACAACGAAAGGCTGCGGCCAAAATAAGGAGGCGATCAATGCCAGTAGTCTTCATCCACGGGGTTCCAGACACGGTGCATGTCTGGGACTCTGTCTTGTCGCAGCTCCCACGCACTGACCTGCTCGCCCTGGAGCTTCCGGGTTTTGACACGGCAGTCCCCACCGGTTTTGTGGCCAGCAAAGAAGAGTACGTCAACTGGGTGATCCGCAAGTTGGAAGCGGTAGGGGAACCAGTTGACCTCGTTGGTCACGATTGGGGATGTCTTCTTACGGTCCGCGTAGCGTCTCTCCGGCCGGACCTCGTGCGTACATGGGCGGCCGGAAGTGGACCGGTCAGCACAGAGTACGAGTGGCATCCACTCGCCAAGGTTTGGCAGACTCCCGGGAAGGGTGAGCAGTGGATGCGTGAATTTGATGCCGGTAAGTTCAGCCAACAACTGCAGGAGCTTGGAGTCCCGGCTGAGATCGCTCCAGCGATGGCGTCACGGGTAGATGAACGCATGAAGCGTGTCATCTTGTCCCTGTATCGGTCTGCTCTTACCGTTGGGCAGGAGTGGCGGCCTGAACTCGCGAAGGTCACCTCCCCGGGGCTGGTGTTCTGGGGCGAGCAGGATGAGGCTTGCCCAATCCGTTTCGCGGAGGAACTCGCACAAGCCACACACGCCGACCGAGTTCTTAGGCTCCATTGCGGTCACTGGACTCCACTTCAGAAATCGAGAGAAGTAGCCGATGCGCTCACTGCTCATTGGACCCGCTCAACAAGTGTTCAGCGGTAGACAGGGACCGGAGGATCAGAATGCACCTGACACAAATGACGTCTGAAGCAATCAATCGTGCTGCGACGAGCATCCCCGCTGGCCAACCGATCGTCATGTTGAACCTGCTGCGCTATCGTCGGGAGGCTGAGTATGCCGATGAGCAAGTCGAGGCATGCTCTGGCCGTGAAGCGTATCACCAAAGATATGTGCCCGCCTTTGCTAAGCTGGCCGCAGCCATACCAGGAATACAGGTGCTCTTCCTCGGTGCGGTTCAGGCGGGAATTGTCATCGGCCCTAAAGAGGTTTGGGATGAGGTGGCGCTTGTGGAGTACCCGAGTTTAGAGGCGTTTCGACGCATTGTTGAGAGCCATAGCTACACAGCAGAGGCAGATCCTCATCGCAAAGCTGCTCTTGAAGATTGGCGGCTGATCGCAGTGTCGAAAGAGACTCCGCCCCAACCCTAACTTGTGCAATGCCGGGTTCATGAGCAGGGACTGATCACCTCCTCAACGGAGTACCTGAGAAAGCGGACAACGGAGTACTCCAGGGTTAGGGTGGGACTGGACTCCACCGGGAAAGCTTGGGTCTCGGTGGGCTCAAGCCCCAGGACTTCTTCCCTTGACGGTTTTACTCCCCCAGGTCGTTCCTCCCTTTTCGAAATGCGCGACTGGCTTCGCTCTTTAAGTTCTGTAGGCGTTTGTTAGTGCATCCCTACACGGAAAGGTCAGCACCGATAGCCACACGGACTGGATCTGTCGGCGCGTGGAGCGAAGACTGTGGCTGATACCGATAGCAACCATTGCAAACCGTCTGCCAAGTCCGCTACGCTTTGGACCTCTGTACAGCAACAGCAAAAAGCTTAACGAGCTCCTTCACGCGCTCTTTCTGACGAGTGCGGGGCAGCCGCTTTGTCCGTGTCAGCTCGGAAATGCCGTGAAGGCTTGCCCACAGCAGTTCCGACAAGACCTCCGGACCTGAGCTCTGCTCCTGGAATATCTCGGAGATTTGGGAGAACGCGAAACGCATCTCTGACGGGGTAGCCACGTCGGCGAAGGGCACACTTAGGCTGAGCGAAAACATGACTTCGTATAGCGCCGGCATAGACGCGGCGAACTCCAGGTATGCGGCTGCGACAGCTTCGAGGGCCTTTCCAGACCGAGCCCGGTTCCGCGCCTTCTCCAGGACCAAGCCGATCTCCCGGAAACCTTCCAGAGCGACCGCTGCAAGGATCCTTTCGCGCTTTTCAAAATGAGAGTACAAGACCGGTTGACTGTATGAGATTTCCTCTGATAACCGGCGAACAGTCACGTGCGACCAGCCCTCAGACTCCGCAATCCGGCGCGCGGTACTGATGATCTGTGCCCTACGGGCCTGCCTCTCACGCAATTTCCGTTCCGCGCTTCGGTTCCCGTGACTTCTCGTTGCCATAGCTATATAGACTAGCACCGCTAGATCAGTAGCGGCTCGTCTTCAGAAAAAGAATCCTTCCAACACCACTCGGACTCATATATAGCGTTGCTAGGTTTGCTATCGTTGGGTTTTCATGACCGGGCAGGCATACGGACCATGTCTGAAAAAGGGGAGTTTTGCATGTTTGATACAGATTCAGCAAGTAAGCACGCAGTAGATGAGTTTTTCCGCGCCCTGTCCGATCGGGATGTTTCAATCGCCAGCGCCGTAATGAGCGAAGGAACGGTGGAGACCATCCCTTTCGCGATGGGCGGAGGAACAGATCCGGAACGCATCTTTGAGGGCCGGAGCGCTGTCATCGGCTACCTTCAGACTATCCTCGACAACTTCAAGCAGGCTGTCATGGTAGATCGGCAGACGTTTATCACTGACGATGGGACCACAGTGTTTGTTGAGGGCCGCGGCAATCTGATTCTAGAAAAGACGGGACAGCCGTACCGCAACATTTACGTGTTTCGCTTCCGACTTCACGACGGAAAAATCACCGGGATTCGTGAATACGCAAACCCCGTTATCTATGCGAAGGCCCTCGGCTTAAAGGTCGGCTGAGGCGTTTAGCGTGATGATCTGCCATTGAGGAGTCAACTCTTCAAGTCGCTACAACGTTCGATAAGGAGAAGTTTATATGCAGAACGCTATCCCATTGTCTCTAGCTGCTCTTGTAGCTGTGGCAGTCATTGTCATCGGTTGCTTCTACCTCGTAGCTCCGGAACGAATGATAGGATCCTTCGGCCTCAAGCCGCCCGCACCTGATGCCAACACTCGTGCATGGCTACGCCTGAAAGGGATTCGAGACGTCGGGTCCGGACTGGTTGTGTTGTCGTTGATGCTGGCCGCCGACAGGCGCTCGGTCGGCATCGCGCTCATCGCGTTTGCTATCATCCCCCTTGGCGACCTGTCGATTGTCCTCGCGTCGGGTGGGTCGAAAGCAAAAGCGTTCTCGATTCATGCGGCCACTTTCGCTGTGATTGTTGTGGCCGGCATCGTATTGCGCCGTATGCCTTGAGAAACGCGCCTTGAGAGATATGTCCTTGATCAAGGGGACAGCGTGAGCCGTTCTGGTGTGCGTCGGTCGGCCGCTTTGGCTGCCTTTCGAACCCCAACTGACACCTCAGTCTTGAGAGCGCCAGACGACATCTCATCAAGACCAAGGGAAGTCGCGAAGAACGGCAAGTGATAACGTCTATTTGAACGGCTTCGGTAGGTGCCTTGTGTCACGCATCCAAACGCTGGATGAAATCACATCTCGGCTCGGCGCGCCGATGTTTCTCCGGTGGGTCTCGGCTCCATACGGGGCTACTGCAGCGGTCGTTCGCTTTCGACATCAGGGCGCAGTTCTTGATCTCAGTCCATCCGGTGTGTTTCGACTGATACTCCAGATCTCACCGAGTGAGGTAATGCGCGTGGATGCTAGTGGGACCCGCCTGCGCAGCAAGGTGAGAGCTGGGAGCATTATGACCTCCTTCACTGAGCAGCCAGAGCAAATACGCATTCTGGGGGATGCGGACACACTGCACGTTCTATTCAGCCCTGAGCTTGCCAGCGCATATGGGGCGAATTCTTCCAGACCGCTGCGAGCCGCTCGAAGTGACTTGCAAGTGAACGCTGTGCAGGCATTGGTCGCCACCTCGCTAGGCGGCACGGACGCAGGTTTGGAGCAGACGATTCACTCTGTCGCGAAGCTCATCGTCGAGGGACGGAAGGACTTGGCAAGGGCAACTGGCGGTCTCGCTCCCACGGCGAGACGTGTCATGCTCAACCTTTTAGAGGAGCGGCTTTGCGATGGCATCTCGGTGCGGGAATTAGCCAGTGCCGCAAACCTTAGTCTGCATCACTTCATCAAGGTCTGCCGTACGAGTGAAGGGCTGACACCACACGCGCTCCTGGTGCAAAAGCGAATTCAACGGTCGATCGAGTTACTGCTGAACGCAAAGGCATCGGTGGAGGACATTGCGATCCAAGTCGGGTTCTCTTCTCCATCGCATTTCATAAGCGTATTCCACCGCCTGGTAGGCGTGACTCCTTTCAAGGCGCGGCGCGCTGCAAGGCAATAAAAGCGTGAACGGCTTTATCGCTACTTCTTGATATTTTCTGCCGAAGTCACCACATCCAAACACGCGGAAGTCAAAAATGTCGATCGCAAAATGGATTGTGGCGTTTGTTGCCGTTTATAGCTTTGGTGGTGTGCTCGCCGACTTCGTCATTCCGTATACAGCGCGCATGCATATGGATAATCCTCGCTGGCCGCCTCATGCAAAATTTCACAACGGGCAAACCATGCTGATGGGTGTTTTGGCGGGCGCCTTGTCGCTCTTCTGCCTCTTTGCCGTGCATCCCCTAACGCTACCGTGGTTTTTTGCCGGGACTGCTGCCGCTTCACTCTACTGGGTGGGACTCGCTTTCGCACAAATCTTTCCCGGTACAGCATGGGAGGACCCCGAGTTCAAGGCGCAACTATCTCATCCATTGGGCCTCAACCCACAGCAGTTGCTCGGCTACATCTTGTGTTTTCTTTTGGTTGTTGCAGTCGGCCTCACATGGTGGAAGCAGTAAAAACCTCGAATACCCCATCACCAACGTTGAAGGAGTATCTGGCCGAAGTCCAGCCCAAGCTTCACAGAAGTGGTCGAGGCGAAGGAGAACACGACGGTTCTCAAGAAATGATGAGGACTTTGTGTACGCTCAAGTGTTCGGGAAGGGAACAACCGTGAAACCCGAGTAAGTTGCGGGCAGATCAAACTCACTCTAGGCGCGGAAGGTTGTGATTGGGGCAAAGGCCATGAGCCGCGGAACTGAGATGTGAGCCCGAGAGCAGACATGCGAACGGCTTACTCCGTAGCAGGATCTCTTCGCGCGGCAAACGGTCAGTCAGTTTGTAGACAGCTGGGCTCCTTGGACCAAGGTGAGGCTCCATGAGGCAGGTTCTCCGTTACGCTTCAGCCGTGTCCCTGGAGCGAGGAAGGACAAGTCATATCCGGCTCGTCATGTTGTGGTTCACAACGCTGCCGGCTGATCGCCTTCCGAAGTGCTTCGCTTGTGCGATTCACTCTATACAATGACCATGGTCAACGCTAAGCATAAGGAGAAGCAGTGCTGGAAACATACTTCATTCGAGATTTGCTTCTTCCTGAGCTCGATACTGAAATCCGCAAGACGCGCCGCATCTTCGAGGCGCTGCCGGACAGCAAATCGGATTTTAAGCCGTATGAGAGGTCTATGACCCTCGGAAGGCTGACGGGGCACATCACCGACCTTTTTCGATTGATGGTGTTCACGTTGACCATGTCAGAGTTCGACATGTCTGTCGCTTGGCAACCCTACACTATGGTCGCCAAGGGGGAGATGCTCGAACGCTTCGAGAACAATGCGCGTGATGCTCTCGAAACGTTCAAGCAAAGCTCGGACGTGGCCTGGCACCAGCCCTGGACGATCAAGCGTGGTTCAACGGTTCTGTTTTCTGCCGACCGGTTTACTTATTATCGCAATCAAGGATTGAACCAGATCGTTCATCATCGAGCCCAACTCGGCACTTACCTTCGCGCGCTTGGAGCGCCGGTGCCTGGGATGTATGGACCCTCCGCAGATGGTATTTAGGTCCCGCTGAAGCGACGATGTCGGATCTACGACAACATCCTTCTACATGCCGAGTGCTCTAAGCCCGCTCCGTTGCCAAATGCTTCAGCACCTGTCCTGAACTCCGGTTTGCTCCGCATCTACTAGATACTTGCGCGCTTCCACGCTGTGGAGCGATTTTCGTGACACGTCAACCCGGAGAGTCATTGCTCGTGGGTACCGTAGGAGGTGCCGTGTTGTTCCTGAGGACAGGAGGAGAGCTAGGCATCTTCCTTATCTGCCTGCCTTTCGCTCTGTTCATGTTCGGCAAAGGAGCACCCGTAAGCGGCTGCCTGCTCAACCCTTCTCAGCTTGCCGTCGCTTCAGGGATTCGACGGATTGCTTGCTTCCTTAAACAGTTCTGCCGAGTAGCTTGAACTGCCCCCGAGGCGTCCACTTGAGCCAGGGCGCTCGCCCGTCCTCCCGTTTTCTGGCAAACTCATTTCATCGTCGTCGTCTCGCTTGCCTCTCCTTGCTGGAGGGGAACTCGCGTCACGCTGGCAGGCCAAAGGAAGATCATGCCACTCAACTGCAAGGACACGCCGCAGAACGAAGCGCAGAAGGAACAGGAAGCCGTGCCGAAAGCAGGCTCGCGCGTAAGCCGCCGATCGTTTCTGTCCGGCCTGGGCGCGGCTGGCGTCGCGGTAGCCACACCTCCGGCTCTGGCTGCCGCGCAGACCGCCGCCAACGCTGTGCCGGAGGGCGCCCCAGCCTCCACCTCGGCGGCCGGCACGGTTCCGCTCACGCTGAACGTCAACGGCAAGGACCGCCAGCTCACCATCGAGCCGCGCGTTGCTCTGCTGGATGCGCTCCGTGAAGATCTGGACCTGCCCGGCACCAAAAAGGGCTGCGACCACGGCCAGTGTGGCGCCTGCACGGTGCATGTCAACGGTCGGCGGGTGCTGAGCTGCATGAGCTTTGCCGTCATGCACCAGGGCGATGAAATCACCACGATCGAAGGCCTCGGTCAGCCCGGCAATCTCCATCCCATGCAGGCCAGCTTCGTCGAGCACGACGCCTATCAGTGCGGCTACTGCACGTCCGGGCAGATCATGTCCGCGGTGGCTCTGCTGAAGGAACCCGTCGGTTCATCCGACGCTGATGTCAAGAACAATATGTATGGCAACATCTGCCGTTGCGGCGCCTACCCCAATATCGTCGCTGCCGTGCAGGCCGTTCGCCAGCGAGCCTGAGCAAGTCTTCGCCCTTCTTGTTGTCCCTTCCCGAAGGGAATCTGCTTTTCGGCACAGATTGCCAGACACTTCGCCTGAGTTCCACACCTTTAAGGACCAACATGGAAGCCTTCAGCTTCGTCCAAGCCACCACCCCGCAGCAGGCCATCACCGAGGGCCAAAAGACCCCCACCGCCCAGCTCAACGCAACGGTCCGCTTCGTCGCCGGTGGCACCAATCTCACCGATCTGATGAAGCTGAACGTCGAGCGTCCTCGCGAGGTCATCGACATCAACCGGCTGGAGCTGAGCCGCATTGAAGAGCTGCCGGGCGGCGGTCTGCGCATCGGCGCACTGGCCCGCAACACTGACGTCGCGCACCATCCCGTGGTGCAGCGCGACTACACGGTGCTCTCCGAAGCCATTCTCGCCGGGGCCTCGCCGCAGATCCGCAACATGGCATCTACCGCAGGCAATCTGCTGCAGCGCACCCGCTGCCTGTACTTCCGCGACACCGCCCATCGTTGCAACAAGCGTGAGCCGGGCTCCGGGTGCGATGCCATGGACGGCCACAACCGCATGCTTGCCATCCTGGGCACGAGCGATCACTGCATCGCTACCAACCCATCCGACCAGAACGTCGCCCTCACGGCGCTTGAGGCCACGATTCAGATCCAGGGCCCGAAAGGCGAGCGCAGCGTGCCCGTCCACGAGTTTTATCTGCTGCCCGGCAAGACGCCCAACATCGAAACAGTGTTGCAGCCCGGCGACGTCATCACCGCGGTGACCTTGCCACCCGTTGCCGCCGGTACAAAGTCGCACTACCTCAAGCTGCGCGACCGCGCTGCCTATGAGTTCGCGCTGGCGTCTGCAGCCATCGTGGCGCAGACCAGCAATGGCCGCATGGACAAGGTGCGCGTCGCGCTCGGCGGTGTCGGCACCGTTCCCTGGCGCTCCCCCGAGGCCGAACACATCCTGGAAGGCAAGCAGGCCAGCCCGGAGCTCTTTCATCGCGCCGCGGAAGCCGCCCTGAAAGACGCGAAACCGCGCCAGGAGAACGCCTTCAAGATCGAACTCGCGAAGCGCTGCCTCACGCACGCGCTCACCACCGTCACAGCTTAGAGGATTGCCTCACAGAGCACCCGGAGACCGCACCAATGCAGCAGCAAAACGGATCCAACCAGCCCAAGGAAGCACCCAAGCCGCCATCAGCCATCATCGGTGCCGCGCAGGCCCGCATCGACGGCCCGCTCAAGACCACAGGCTCGGCGCGCTATGCCTCAGATCACAACTTCCCCGGTCTGGTCTATGCCTATCCTGTGACGGCCACGATCGCGCACGGCCGCATCGAGTCGCTCGACGCCTCCGCTGCGGAGCGCATGCGCGGTGTGCGCCTGGTCATGCATCACGGCAACATCGATCCGCTGTTCCGTCTCGCCACCGGCGCGCGCAATGTGCGCATCAGCGAGTCGCGTCCGCCGCTTGAGGACGAAAACATCTACTACTGGGGCCAATACGTGGCCGTAGTCGTCGCGGACACCTTCGAGCAGGCCCGCACGGCCGCCGCCGCGGTGAAGGTCACGTACACCGAAGACAAGGTCAACGTCTCCCCGCGCCTCGACGACATCGAAGGCACACCGCACGTCGAGAGCAAGCGCGGCGACACCGACACTGCTTTCCCTTCCGCGCCCGTGCAGGTGGACGCCACGTACGTCACACCCGCGGAGACCCATAACCCGATGGAGATGCACGCCACCGTTGCGGTCTGGGATGGCAAGCGTTTCACGTTATATGAGAGCTCGCAGGGTGTCGTGAATCACCTCAACGTGATGGCCCAGGTGCTCGGGGTGCCCAGGGAAAACATCCAGGTCATCTCGCGCTTCATCGGTTCCGGCTTCGGCGACAAGCTCTTTCCGTGGCCGCACTCCGCGCTGGCGGCCTGCGCTGCACGCAAGCTCAACCGCCCCGTCAAGCTCACGTTGTCGCGCAGCATGATGTTCTACGACGTAGGCCACCGCCCGCGCACGCAGCAGCACGTGCGCATCGGGGCCACGCCAGAGGGCAAGCTCGTCTCGCTCGAGCAGCACTATCGCAATCACACCTCGCTGATTGACGAGTTCAAAGAGAACTGCGGCGAAGCCACGCCGTTCATCTACTCCGTCCCCAACCTCACCGTCACGTCCGCGCTCACGCGCCGCACACTCGGCACACCCACGCCGATGCGCGGCCCCGGTGCGGTGCCCGGCTTGTATGCCGTGGAGTCCGCCATGGACGAGCTCGCCGTCAAGCTCAACATGGATCCCGGCGCGCTGCGCATCAAGAACGACACGCTGATCGACGAGAGCAACGGCAAGCCCTTCTCCTCACGCAATCTGAAGCAGTGTTTTGAGGTCGGCGCCGACAAGTTTGGCTGGGCGAAGCGCAACCCGAAGGTCGGCTCCATGCGCAAAGACGGCGAGCCTGACGTCATCCTCGGCTGGGGTATGGCCGCGGCGTCGTGGGGCGCGTGGCGCGGTCCCTGCGAAGCCAATGTCATGCTGCGCGATGACGGCACCGCCCGTGCTTCCTGCGCTACGCAGGACATCGGTACCGGCACGTACACCGTCTTTGCGCAAGTGGTCAGCGACAAGACCGGCATCCCCATCGAGAAGATCGATGTTGTGCTGGGCGACAGCTCGCTCGTCCCCGGCCCTACCTCCGGCGGCTCCACGGCCACAGCGACCACCATCCCCGCCGTGGCCGATGCGGCCAACGGGGCCGTGCGCTCCATGCTCGCCATGGCCGCCGGCACCACGGGCTCGCCGTACAAGGGCCGCAAGCCCGAAGAACTCGCCATGAGCGAAGGGCGCATCCACGCCAAGGATCAGCCCGCCTCGGCCGGCATCCCCTTCGATCAACTGCTCAAGCTCGCCAAGGTAGGCTATGCCAACGGGGACGGCCATACCGGCGGCCTGGGCTCAGACACCGATGCCGGCAAGTACTCCACGCACAGCTTCGGCGCGCAGTTTGCCGAAGTCGAGTGGAATCCACGCATCGCGCAGCTTCGCGTCAGCCGCATCGTGTCCGTAATCGACGGCGGGCGCATCATGAACCGCAAAACCGGCACCAACCAGATTGCGGGCGCCGTGGTCATGGGCGTCGGTATGGCGCTGCTGGAACAGACCGTCTACGACCAGCGCAACGGCCACCCGGTGAACGACAACTACGCCGAATACCTCGTGCCCACCAGCGCCGACAGCCCGCAGATCGATGTCCACTTCCTCGACATCCCTGACCCGCAGATGGGCGAGTACGGCGCGCGCGGCATCGGCGAGATTGGCCTCGCCGGCGTCGCCCCCGCCATCACTGCGGCGGTGTATCACGCCACAGGGGTCCGAGTCCGCGAACTTCCCGTCCGGATCGAGGATCTGCTGACATCGAAGGTTTCCGTCTAACCGCGGAATCCGACGGAGCAACGCCTTTTAAGTTCATGATGCGGGGAAGCTGATCTGCACCGATTCGTCCGCGTTCGCCCAGCGCAGGTGCAGGGTCGCCCGGTCGCGCGTGATGCCGTCGAAGCTGTAGGCGAGCACTTCCCGCGGCGCCGGGCGCGGGGCAGAGGACATGGGCACCCGGCCGAGGTCCATGCCCTGGTTGTACTGGGTGCCCCACTGGCCGGTCTGCTTGTTCACGATGAGTTGCCAGCCGGACTCTGCGGGCAGCACGTACAACGTATAGGAGCCGGCGGGGACGTTGAGGTCGCCGATGCGAACGGTGTGGTCCGTCATGAAGCTGGTGGCCTCGTTGGCGCCGGCGCGCCACGGCTGGCCGTAGGGTACGACCTCCCCGTAGATCCTGCGGCCCTTCACCGACGGCGCGCCGTAGGAGATCACGATGTGGGCCTTGCCGCCAATGCCGTCGTGGACGAACTCAAGCTGATGCCGCGGGCTGGGCAGGGGCTTGCCTTGCTTGTCCGTAGCGGCGGTCACCTTGTCGGTCTGCCCATTGCTGACCGTCGCGGTCTGCGCCGGGGCCACAGCAAGGGTGAAGGCGAACAGGCAGAAACTGAGGGCGCGATACACGGGCGAACGGCGCATGAGATCACCTGAGGAAGGATTGGCGTACCCGCGTGGCAAGACGCTGGCGAGCACCGCTTGTCATGCTACCCTAAAGGTCGTGGGTCGCTGTTTTCCGCGATGCGCCCGTAGCTCAGCTGGATAGAGCAACAGCCTCCGAAGCTGTAGGTCAGACGTTCGAATCGTCTCGGGCGCACCATC